>JACQEX010000075.1 GCA_016200345.1 Nitrospinota bacterium | reverse complement strand
TTCTTAAATATTTCGATTAACCCCATTCCTATTCCTCCTTCAAGCGGTCATTTTGATTTTTGAGGTGGCCTCGGCCTTTAACGCCATTACATGGGGTTTCATGATGCGGGCGATTTCCTTGATAACCGGCACTACAACGGCATTGCCAAACTGCTTATAGGCTTGGGTGTCCGAAACTGTTATTTTAAATTTTTTCTTATTGTGGTCAAAACCCATTAGGCGTGAACATTCGCGGGGTGTCAACCGGCGCGGATTTTTTCCCCTGCCTCGGTCAATAAGGACTTCCGAACCGTCTTTGTAATAACGGGCTGAAAGGGTTCTCGCAATTCCGCCTTTCTTTACCAGGCCGAAGCCAAAGCCGTTTCCCTTGGCCTGATGTTTGGCGGCGTAATCCTGCAAATATTTCCAAAGGTGGTCGCTAAGAATGTATTTTTTATTCACCGTGGCATTTTTGCCCGCAGTGAAGGGTTCCTCCAGGGTTTCCGTCCCGTCTTCCGAGTGGAGAATGTTTTCAATCTTTGGGCCTTTTTCTAAAGGGGGTAATTTAAGGTCATCCCAGGTGAAATTCGTTTTTTCCCTAAAACCGACCATGTAAATTCTTTCCCGGTGCTGTGGGACGAAATGTTGGCCGTCGATGACCTTATAGTGCATATCGTAGCCAAGTTCGTCCTTCAAGGTTTCTTTAATGACTTTAAAGGTTCTCCCTTGGTCGTGGCTGACCAAGTTTTTCACGTTTTCCAGCAAAAAGGCGGCCGGTCGTTTTGCCTCGATTATTCGGGCCACGTCGAAAAATAGCGTCCCTTGTGTTTTGCATTGGAAGCCATGCTCCCTGCCCAATGAGTTCTTTTTGGACACTCCGGCAATGGAAAAGGGTTGGCAAGGGAAACCGGCCAAAAGTACGTCATGGTCGGGAATAAGTTTAATCGGCGCCTTGGTGATGTCGCCCACTATTGGATGGTCGTCATTAAAATTAGCCCGGTAGGTTTCAACCGCCTGTTCGTTCCATTCGCTCGTAAAGAGGGATTTCCCGCCGTGGGCTTCAAACCCTAGCCGGATTCCGCCAATACCGGCGAACAGGTCTATAAATGTAAAATCTCTTTCCGGCTCATAGGCCGAAAGGTTGAACGGCAAAAGAAGCTGTCGGAGTGTTCGCCTAGCGTATGGCGGCGGGGTACATTCCCCAATTTCCCACCTTTGGATGGTTCGCCTATCCACCCCAAAATAATTGGCGACCTCCTTCTGGGAATAGATGGAGTTCACTTCGGTTATAAGACTGCCTATGGTTCCGTTTTTATTCATTGCCCCTTCTTTCTAGGAATATATAGGGACAATATGGCAGTTTTCCTTCCCAGTCAACATCATAAAATTAACAAGATATTTTTGCAAAGGGTTCCTGATATTTTTTTAGCTCAACCGCCAATTGCTCGGCGTTGTATGCCTTGGGAGTTGAAAAGCCCAAAAAGATTTCCATTAATTCTAAAAAGAGGTTTTCATTCTCAGGTGGAGGCGCGGTCTTCAGCTTTGTAGATACAAAAGACCGACCTATAGAAACAGTTTTTATAATTTCTCCGTTTCGGTAGAGGCGAAATTCGAAAAAATTAGTGAGAATCATATTGGGGAAGGTGTATCTATACCTACCTAACTGTTCCGATTCCTCGACATCGTTTAGATTGTGCGTTTCAGGCTTTTTGGCCTCAATGTAGCCGACGTGATGTTGTTTCCCGTCCCATATCTTGAAATCTGGGTTCCCTGCCTCGGTCTGTTTTGGCAGTGTGGTTACATGGATGTTTTTTTTGCCGAGTTTGACGGCAATCGCGTCAATCAGGTTTTTAAGGTTTGGATAATAACTTTCCTCGCGCGAATCACCACGGGCGTATTGAGAATGAATTGCCTCTAGATAATTTTTTAGACCCACATCACTTTTCCCCATGCTGAAAGATACTATATCTCATAACATGGGGTTTTTATATAGGGGGACGTATTACGCCATCCAGCTACGCAAAGGCAGTCGAAACGAGTGAGAATTTACTCCTCAAATCCTCATCGGCATTATGATGGAGAGGTAGTCGTCGTCGTCCGTCGGCTTGCAAAGAACGGCGTCGAGCGGCTGTTCCATCTTAAAAATCACGTTCTCGCTTGAAATATGCCCCAGCATCTCCAGCACATAGGCGGAGTTTAACCCTATTTTAAGCGGCTCGGAGTTGTATTCCACGTCCATCTCCTCGTGCGCCTCGCCTATGTCCGAGACGTCGCAGGATATTTCCAGCTTGTTCTTCTTGAAGTGAAAGTTTACGAGCCTGGATTTCTCGTCCGCAACGGTGGCGACGCGCCGCACCGCGACCTTCGCCTTTTCCACGTTTATCGCGGCTACCTTCGTGTTTTTCTTCGGTATGACCTGCTCGTAGTTCGGGAACGCGCCATCCACCTCGCGGGTGAAGAACAAAAGGTTTCCCTTCTTGAAAAACACCCTGTTGTCAGCCCGTCCGACCTGAAGGGAGCCGTCCTCCTCGTCCAGCAGTTTTGTAATCTCGTTCACGGCCTTTCGGGAAATGATGACGGACGACTGCTCCTTGACCGGCATTTCCGCCGTCCTGCCGACGAAGGCCAGCCTGTGCCCGTCGGTGGCCACGACCTTAATGGCGTTGGGGAAAAGTTCCAAGAAAATTCCGTTAAGCGTCATGCGCGATTCGTTTTGGCTGACCGCGTAGGCGCATTTTTTCAACATGTCCTTGAAGACCTCCGGGTCGAGCGGAATCAGCTTTTCCATCGGGGCCTTCGGCTCCTCCGGGAAGCTTTCCACCTCGAACGTCGCAAGTTTGAAGGACGATTTCCCGCATGTGACCTCGCACCTTGCGGAGCCGGTATGCCTAAAATGAACGTCCTCGTCCGGCAGTTGTTTTACTATCTCGAAGAGCCTTTTTCCCTGAAGCGCGACGGAACCCGGCTCAGAAATGGACGCCATGTACGAGCTTTTAAGGCCGATGTCGTAGTCGGTGGCGAAGACTTCAATGCCCTCTTTTGTGGTTTTAAAAAGGATGTGGCTTAGAACGGCGTTTTTGAGGCTTAAAAAACCCTGCGCTCTTTGAACGCATTTTTCCAGTTCGGACTGCTTTATCTTAAATTCCATTTACCACCCTTAAATACAATAAGTTGTCTCTTCGGCCACGTCTAAATATTCAAGTCTTTGCAAACTAACATATATATGTTTACCTGTCAATTAAAATGCAGGGTCTTTTCAATGCGGATTGGGTTATTTTCAGAGGCTTAATTTTGGCAGGGTTACATTTTCGGCAGGGCGAAATAAATAGTGGCCCCTTCGTCTGACTTTCCTTTGGCCCACACTCTACCGCCGTGGCGGGTGATGATGCGTTTGACAATTGCCAGCCCGGATTCCCGTCCCCTCAAACTCGCTTGCGTTGTGCAGGCGTTGGAACACGCCGAACAGGCTGTCCGACGACTGCTCGTCAAAGCCCGCGCCGTTGTCCGCCACATAATAGACGGATTCGGCCCCCTCGACGGAACAGCCTACCTTTATTTTCGCCGGATTCTTTTTGCGGCTGAATTTTAAGGCGTTGGAGATCAGATTTACAAAGACTTGATGCATCATCGGTCTATCCCCGTTTGCGGGTGGTATGCGCCCAATTTCAATTTGTAGTTTTTCGTCGGAGCCAGCGGGTGAAAGCTCCTCGACGACCGTCGTGGCAAGGCTTTCCATGTCAATTTTGGAAAAATTCATCTCGGCGCGGCCCGTCTTGGAGAACTGGAGTATGTCGTCTATAAGCTGTCCCATCCTGACGGTGTTGCCGCGAACGACGTTTAACAGGCGCTTCCCCTCGTCGTCCAGTTTTTTCTCGTAGTCCTCGCTCTTTGTTGGCGGCTTCGAGGTCGCGGGTTCGTTCCTGCACCAGTTCTTCCAGATGTTCCCGGTATTTGTTCAACTCGACCTCGGCCTGTTTGCGTTTGGTGATGTCCTCCGTTATTCCCATCAGTTTTTCAATGCGCCCCATCCTTGTTCCTGATGGGGACAAAGCACGACTTGAAAACCAACTCTCCCGGCCCGGCGGCCATAAACTCAAAATTACTGGATTCCCCGGAATACGCCCTGGCGAGCAGTTCTCCGATTCGCCCGCGATCGGCGTCGCACACGGCGTCGAGGTCTAAAAACCCCTGTACCTTGCATTCCTCGTCGAGGCCCATCATGTCAAGCCCCGCCCTGTTCATGGAGCTTATTTTGCCGTCCATGCCAATCTCGTGTATGCACATGGGGGAGCTCTGGACGAGCAGGCGGCACCGGTTCTCGCTGTTGCGCAAACTTTCCTCCGCCTTTCTCCGGTCGGTTACGTCAGGGTTTTTTCCCAGAAATGGTGTCCTCCACCTCCCTGTCGCCTCGCTCAAGGTCGTCCGGATGCAATGCGGCTCGCCAGGCCTCCTCGGTGCGGGAGAAGTCCTCCCGGCGGATATGATAGAGGGCGTACATGGAATCGTCCCAGACCATTTCCTGGGTTATGAGATTCCAATCCCATATGCCCACGCCGTTGTTGACCGTGGCCAGCGCGAGACGCTCCTCTTTTTCCCTGATCTCATCGTCCGTCTTCCTGCGGTCAGTTATGTCCGTCACCGAGCCGACGTACCCCGCCACCGCGCCTGTTTCGTCCAAATCCTCCTCGGCCTGCCCAAACAGCCAAACAATGGAGCCATCCGGCTTTAGAACGCGATATTCCATTTTGAACGGGGTTTTTGCCTGCACCGAGTCGTACCAACCCTTAAAAACTCTCTCTCGGACGTCGGGATGAATGGCGTTCGACCAACCGGTTCCGACGGATTGCTCCCTCGTCATTCCCGAAATTTGGCACCATCGGTCGTTCACGTAAGTCGTGGTTCCGGCTTTGTCCGCTTGGAATATCCCAACGGGAGAAACGCGGGCCAACGACTTGAACATCTCCTCGCTTTTTCTCAGTTCGGCCTCGGCCCGCTTCCGCTCGGCAATTTCCTTGCGGAGCTCTTTTTCGGTGTCGGCCATGATGAAAACCCTCTCCTCCAAAGTTGGCGCCCCAAAAACGCGGGGGCGGTCTACGCGCAAAATCCCGTTATGAAAGCGGGACGCGAACCGCCAAAATACGCCGCGCTTCTAGTTGCTGTTACCTGCCAACGCAGTCCGCATGCCACTTGCAATTGCCCAGGGCGCAGTCGGGGATATTCTTGAAACACGCGCTGTTTCCCTCCGAGGTCTGTATGGAGTGTATCAAATCATCTTTTTTCTTGAGTCCGGGCGGGGCGCTAATCCCCAGGCTTTTTGCGTAGTCCCTAATATCTTTTACCGTGAAGCTCATCTTGTACCCCTCTCTGAAGCAAGCCCTTTCTTAGTTGAAATTTTCGGTATGACCATCACGCCGCCTTCACCTGCACGTTTTCCTTCACCAGCCTACTTTTCATGGCATCCCGCAGTTCCTTGAGATGCTGATAACCGTTCACCTTCCGCAGTGT
>JACQEX010000074.1 GCA_016200345.1 Nitrospinota bacterium | reverse complement strand
AAATACGGTTGACGTCGTGGTCACTTCGCGCGACCAGTGGACGTTGCTGGTTGGAACGACGTTTGGCGGCACAAACCAAAACCAGATGTACGGATTGGACTTTGGCGAAAAGAACCTGTTTGGACTGGGCCAGACAATCAGTTATTCATTCCGGCAGGATAGCACCGGCCTTAGCCGGTCGGTCGGTTTTTCGGACCCCAACATAATGGGCTCAAGGTTCGCCACCAGCATTGGATATATGGACACTCCGTTTGAAACGGACAGGAGCTACGTGTTCCAACACCCTTTCTATTCGTTGGAGACGGAAGACGCCTACGGGGCCTCGTACAACACCCGCGACCACGCCGAGTCGGGTATGGCGTTCAGCACCGAAAGGTTCTTGGGTTCCTTCGCCCTCGGTTTTGACATGGGCGCGCAGGTCTATCGTCCGGCGCTGACGCTCTCGCTTGGAACCCAGTCGGTCACGGTCCCATTTCCGAGAGTGGTGACGTTGGACAACAAGCTGGAGTTGTCCATGGCGCTTCTCGACGACCCGCGTAATTATTCGAAGGACTCCTATGTGCAAAAATTTCGCCAAACCGAGGATATAGCGCTGGGAACCACCTACAACTTATTAGGGGGGCAGAGCATGCCCTCGCTCGGTTCCGCCTCGATTTACACAACCGAGAGTTTTCAGGTGACAAAGTGGACGAAGTTTTTTTCGAGGGACTATCTGTACGCCGGATTTTTATTCACCCAGAACGTCTTATTTGGAAAGCGACGTAAACAGACTGGCCTTGGGCGGCACGTCCGGTTTGCGCGGCTATCCCGTAAACGCATTCAAAGGGCGCAATCAGGTTCTCCTCAATTTTGAGGACAGGATATACACCTATAAGTCTATTTTGTCCGGGATTATAGAACCGGGATTTGTTTTGTTTGTGGACGGCGGCGACGCATGGAACAATAATGCCGGAGACACCTATCACGGTCTTCACCCAAGCTTTGGCGCCGGATTGAGGATCGCGCTGGTCAAGGCCCCGGGCATCAGCGTCGTTCAGATAGACTACGGAGTGCCTTTCGACACCAGCCAGCCGCCGGTCATCTCGTTGTTGATGTCCGGCACCTTCTAGCCGTTTGCAACGGCCGTGGGCGAGTATCCCGCGTCCTGTACGGCCTTCTTAAGAACCTCGTCGGGAATCTCCACGCTGGCCTCGACGACGGCCCGTTTTTTCGCGACGTCCACATCGGCGGAAATTACGCCGAAAACTCCGGTAAGCGCCTCGGTGACTCTCATTTTGCAGTGATTGCAGGACATTCCGTCAATCGAAACTATCTTTTTCACACTTTCCTCCTTTAAACAAATTTTCTCAACCTTAGCGCGTTGTAAACAACCGAGACGGAGCTAAAACTCATCGCCGCCGCGGCAAACATCGGTTTTAGCATGGGCCCGCCGAAAAACGCCAGCAACCCGGCCGCGACGGGTATGCTGACCACATTATAAAAGAACGCCCAAAAAAGGTTTTGCTTAATATTTTTAATCGTCGCCCGGCCAAGCCGAATCGCCTTTTCAACGCCGCGCAAATCGCCGCCGATTAGGACGACCTCGCCAGATTCGATTGCTATGTCCGTTCCGGTACCTATGGCGATTCCCAAGTCCGCCCGCGCAAGGGCGGGCGCGTCGTTTATCCCGTCGCCGACCATCGCCACAACCTTGCCGTTCGACCTCAGCCTCTGAACTTCGCGTTCCTTTTCGTGGGGCAACACCTTTGCCAACACGCGGGATATCCCCACCGTCTTGGCGATCGACTCGGCCGATGAGGTCGCGTCCCCCGTTATCATCACCGTCTCCAACCCCATTTTATTTAGGAGCGCCACCCCTTCGGCGCTCGACTCCTTCACCTCGTCGGAGGCGCCGATGACGGACGCAAGCCTTCCGTCAACCGCGAGGAATAGCGCAACGCCTCCCCTGAAGTAGGCGGATTCCGAAAACCCCCTGCCCAGTGAGACGTCAACGCCGTTTTTTTCCATGCACCGTGAATTGCCAAGCAATATTGTTTTGCCGCCGTAGCGGCCGCTCACGCCGAATCCGGGGTCGGAGGCTACCTTTTCCGCCACCTTGAACGATATCCCGCGCGATTCGGCCAGGCCAAGTATCGCCTTTGCAAGAGGGTGTTCGGAACCGGCCTCGACCGCGGCGGAGTATTCCAAAATCTCGGCCTCGCCAAAGCCGTTAAACGGAGTGACCGAATCAACGCAGGGTTTCCCTTTTGTTATGGTGCCGGTCTTGTCGAGCACCACGCAGTCAACGCGCCCGGCCATTTCAAGGGCCGAGGCGGTCTTTACAAGAACTCCAAAGTCGGCGCCCCGTCCGGTGGCGACCATGACGGCCATAGGGGTGGCAAGGCCCAGGGCGCACGGGCACGCGATTATTAAGACCGAAATGAAAACCGTAAGAACGAAATCAGTCGGCTTTCCGGCGGCGAGCCACGCAAGGGAGGCCAGCAAGGCAAACGCTATTACGACTGGCACGAACACGGTCGAAACTCGGTCCGCCATCGCCGATATGGGCGCCTTGGAGCCTTGCGCCTCCTCAACCAATTTTACGATTCGCGCCAGAACCGTCTCGGCCCCGACCTTTTCGGCGCGCATCTCAAAGGCCCTTTCGCCGTTCACGGAGCCTCCGATTAATTTCGAGCCGTCATTTTTTGCCACCGGCATGCTTTCGCCGGTAATCATGGATTCGTCAACCTCGGTCGCGCCCTTGGTCAATTCGCCGTCCACCGGAATTCTACCGCCCGGCTTCACAAGCAAAACATCTCCCGGATGGACGTCTTTCGTCGGGATTTCGCGCGTCTTGCCGTCTTCCACAAGCGTGGCGATTTCAGGCGCGAGTTTTAAAAGCGATTTTATGGCCGAGGACGTGCGTTGTTTTGCCGCCGACTCCAGATATTTGCCGACCAGAACGAGCGAAATAATAAATCCGGCGGACTCATAATAAAGTTCGTGGACGAAATGAACGTCGCCGAGCCAAATCCTAACCGTCCCGTAGAGGGAATAAGCCACAGCGGTAGCGGCGCCCATCGAGACAAGCGTGTCCATGTTCGGAGAGAGATGTCGCGCCGCCGGTATGCCCGAGGTGAAGAACCTGCGTCCGGCGAAGAGAATGGGAATTGACACGAGAAACTGGGCGAGCGCGAAATTAAGAGGATTGGAATCCATGTCCAAAATGTTCAACTGCGGGAGCCCCAGCATGGAACCCATTGAAAGGTACGCAAGCGGAACAAGGAAAAAAAACGAAAGAAAAAGGTTAAACCCCGGTGTCGAGACAAGGGGAGGGGAGGAAGGCTCGTCCTCCTTGGGGGCGACGATGTCATACCCGGCCTTTCTAACGGCCGAGACGATATTCTCCCGATTGAACCCGTCGCCGGAGACGGTCATTTTTTCCGTCACGAGGTTTACGGCCACGGCGGAGACCCCTTCCACCTTGGAGACGGATCGCTCGATGGCCCCAACGCAGGCGGCGCAGGTCATTCCGGATACGCCCATTGTAACTTTGTCCATGCTTACAAACTAATACCTCGTTGCCCATACGTCAAGTTGCAATGCGGGCTTGACTATTGCTTTGCGGACGCATAAAGTCTGGGGACGGTAGATACGGGGAAACTTAGTGATTGGACTCCGTTAAAATTGGCTGGCACAAGGGGGATGACAATGAGTTCTGTTACGGGGATTAAAAAATTTGAGAACAACAAGGTTCGGCCTTCGTCCGGCGGTTTGTCCAGGTTTAGGCTTAAAAATATGCGCCTTTCCGCCAAACTTGCATTGTTGAGCGTGATATTTATCGTTTCCACGGCCGTAATCAGCGGCCTTGGCCTGTCCAAACTTGGCGAGATGTACGAAAAAATCCAATATGGAAGGAACTTGAGCGAACAGTTGCTGTTGACTGGCGAGGTAAACGGGACGTTGATGGAGATAATGGGCTACGAGAAAAACTTCATGGTGGAATACGACGTAAACAACAACTTCAACTGGTGGAAAAAACAGGACAAGGCCGATGACAAGCTTAAGAAGGCGGTCGCAAGGGCCATGGAGTTGTCCAACGGCGAGGAAAAAAAACTGTGGGGGGATTTTCTGGCCAAGTACGCGCTTTATTCCACCGGCGTGGCGAACGTATTCACAATCTGCAACGATTTGGACGTGAATATTGTCACGTCCAACGCCAACACACCCGAAACAAAAAAAATGCGGACGGACTACATGAATGCCGTCCACATATCAATTGACGACAACGGCAAACTTAGGGACGACGCAAAGGCGGTGCTCAAGACGCTCGAGACGCGCTATCAAAAGTTGTGGGACGAGGCCACCGAACAAGGCGCGCTGACCTATAAAAAGGCCAAGTTCGAGATGGCGCTCACCATCTTGGTCGGTGTTTTGGCCGCCATCGCCGTCGCGGTGTTCATCGTTTTGGCCCTTACCCGCACCGTTAGAAACACCAAGAACGTGATTAAGGAGATAGCCGACGGGGATTTAACGCGCGAGGTTCCGATTGAAGGCAACGACGAGATTGGCGAGCTTGGCGGCTCGGTGAATGAGATGGTCGGCGGCTTGAGGGTCATGTTCGTCAACATCACAAACAACTCTAAGTCGCTTGCCGCCTCGGCGGACGAGCTTTCCTCGGTTTCCGGCAAACTTTCCGAAAGCTCCAGCGATATGACGGACCAGGCGTCCGGCGTAGCCTCCGCCACGGAACAGATGTCGGCGACCATCACCTCCATGGCGGCGGGAATCAAGCAGGCCAGCGTAAACGCAAACGGTGTGGCCAGAACCGCCGAGCAGATGTCCGCCAACATGAAGGCCATTGCCAACGCCATCGAGGTCATGTCGCACAGCATCGTTGAAATTGCAAAAAATACGGACGAGACCACCAAGGTGGCGGAGGACGCCATGAGGCTCTCCAAAATTGCCGGCGACACGATGCTTTCGCTCGGCGCGTCGGCAAAGGAAATCGGCAAGGTCACGGAAATGATAAAACGTATAGCCGAGCAGACGAACCTTCTGGCGTTGAACGCCACTATTGAGGCCGCGTCCGCCGGCGACGCTGGCAAGGGGTTTGCCGTCGTTGCGAACGAGATTAAAGAGCTTGCAAACCAAAGCGCCCGCGCCGCCGAGGAAATCGCCCAGAAAATCGGCGGGGTGCAGGGGAGCGCCACAAACGCAATGAACGTCATTACGGACGTGTCGGGGGTCATAGGTCGGATTAATAAATCCGTCGTCGTCATCACCGAGGCGGTGGGGGACCAAAAGGAGTCCACCAACGAGATTTCCAAAAACGTGGCCGACGTCACCAAAGGCGCGAACGACATCGCCGTGGCGATATCCGAGGTCGCCAAGGGAACCGGCGAAATGTCCGCTAACGCCGGCCAGGCCGCCAAAGGCGCGTCGGAGGTCTCCTCCAGCATCGGCAGTATTACGCGGGCCGTGTCGGAAAACAACACCGGCATTAACAGGGTAAGCGCCTCTTCCGGCGAACTTGCTACAATCGCCGGCCAGTTGCGGGAGTTTGTGTCGAAATTTAAGGTGGAAGCGACGGACGACTAATGCCGGGTTGTTATCCCATCATGTTGTGATACAATCGGATTTGTAGGTTAATAATTGGGAGGATCGTGGGAAATGAAATTTGAGACAAAAGTTGAAAAAGGCGTCAACATATTCGTCATATCTGGGGGCTTCACGTTTCACAATTTGGGCGACATTCGCGAGGCAATGAAAAAGGCGGTCTCTGCGGCCGAGACGCCCAAGTTTCTAGTGGATCTTTCAAAGGCTAAAACCGTGGATTCCAGCGGGCTGGGGACGATTGTTTCCATCTATAAAACGGTGCTTTTAAAAAAGGGAGCGTTTGGAATAATCGCGCACGAAGGCGAGATAAAGGAAGTCGTATACACGATAGGCTTGAACAAACTTTTTCCGATTTTTGACAACGAAGAACAGGCCATATCGTCCATATAAAATAAAGTTGAGATTGCTGGGGGTTTCGCGTCACGGTTATGGGCAATAATATAATTCTGGTTGACGATGAAAGAAAACTTTTGAAGGGGTTGGAAAGTTATCTTTCCGCCTCCGGCTACGTCGTGACCACCGCGGAAAACGGGTTGGAGGCCTTCGAAAAAATTCAATCGGCCCACAAAGAAACCCGGTCGTTCGACCTTCTTGTATTGGACATCCAAATGCCGGTGATGAACGGGCTGGAGCTTATTTCCGCCCTCGGAGGCGCGGGGATTGCGATTCCTTTTATCGTCATGTCCGGGTTTCGCGACAAAGAACTGGTCGTCCACCTTCTTCGCGAGGTCTGCTCCGATTATGTGAACAAACCGTTCCCGTTGGACGATCTTGTGAAAAGGGCAAGAGCCATTCTTGCAAAATCCGCCTTTAAGTCGGGGGAAAACATCTCCGCCAAATTTGGCGTCTCCCAGGCGTCTCACAAGGTCTCCGTTAAAGACAATTGGGTTGAGATCGCCCCGCAGGGGGACGTCACGCGGGATTCCGCCGAAACAATCAGGCGAATTCTTATAGATATGTTGGAGCGGGGTCTGGCAAAGTTCAGGTTCGACCTGGCCGGCGTGGGAAACATTGACCCCGTCGGCATAGGCCTAATGATGTTTTTTGGAAAAATAATGTCGGAACTGGACAATTCAAGCAGGCTCGAGATTACAAACCCCAGGCAGAATATAAAAGTGCTACTGGACAAAAGCGGACTGTGGAGTTTTTACTCCACCGACCGCCAACACGCGGTGAATTAGTCCCATGTTATTTCCCCCGCCCCTCGCGTAACCACTTCCTCGCCACCTGAACGACGATTTCCGGTCGCTCCTCGGCCAGCATTTTTATTGTCTCCAAGTTTTTTGGGATGAAGTCGGGGAGTTCAAAAATTGGCTTGGCGGAAGTTTTTATCGCCGACGGCACCGCTGGCGCCGGTTTTGGCTTTTCAACCCCTTTTGTTTCTATGGGCGATTTTTTTCGGGCGGGCTTCTCGTCGCCCCAAAAGTGGTAGAGCAGGACGGCAACCAGAATAATGGCGACCAAAAAAAAGACGGCGGCTATAACCAGCGTTTGTGTCTCCAAGCCTTCAGCCCCTTGGGTGCGTTCGCGCGTGAACTTCGGCCAGTCGCGTCCGGTTTATGTGGGTGTATATCTGGGTTGTGGTGACGCTGGAGTGCCCGAGCATCATCTGCACCGCCCGCAGGTCGGCCCCGTTTTCAAGAAGGTGCGTCGCGAAGGAATGCCGGAGCGAGTGGGGGGATATGTCGGGGTTAAGCCCGGCCTTTAAAACGTACTTTTTAACCAACTGCCAGAACATCTGGCGCGTCATCGGTTTTCCGAGGCGGGTCAGAAACAACTCCCTCGGATTTTCCCACTTTTTCAACACGGACGGCCTGAGCGCGAGATACTTGTTAATCTTTTCAATCGCGCGTTCGCCGACCGGTATCAGCCGTTCCTTGGCGCCTTTCCCCATTGTCACGAGGTATCCGGCGGTGAAGTTTATGTCCGACGTTTTTATCCCGACAAGCTCCGACACGCGCAGACCGGTGGAGTAGAGTAGCTCCAGCATCGCGGAATCCCTCGCGCCGTCGTCCGTCGTCCCGTCCGGCGCGTTTAAAAGCAAATTCACCTGCTCCGTGTTGACGGTTCGCGGGAGGTACTTCGCCGACGAGGGGGCCTCCATGGTCTCAACGGGGCTGGCCTCGCATTTTTTTTCCGCCACGCGGTGCCGGAAAAACATTCGGATTGCCGAAAGTTTTCTCGCCCTCGAACGGGCGGAGATTTTTTTTGTCATCAAAGACCGAAAGTATTGCACCATGTCGCCGGACCGCACTTTTGCGAGCGTTTCGTCCGTTTCAGCCTTGAAATATTTAAGAAATTCCGCCACGTCGCGGTGATAGGCGGATATCGTGTTTTCCGAAAGGTTTTTTTCCACGGCAAGGTGGGACAACCAATCGTCCAACAGTTCGTTCATCAGCTGTAACCTTCGGTCTGCCTCAGGAAAGGGTTGTGCGCCTTTTCATATCCGATGGTCGTCGCGTCCCCGTGTCCGGGACAAACTACGGTTTCGTCCGGCAGGACGAACAGGCGTTCCCTGATGGACTTAATCAGAGCGTCGTGGTTGCCCCCGGTCAGGTCGGACCTCCCGATGGAGGTTTTGAAGAGGGTGTCCCCGGCCAATAGGATCCCGTTTCCCAAAAGGCAGATGCCGCCGGGAGTGTGCCCGGGCGTGTGAATGACCTTCAACGAAAAATCCTCGCATATGTCCAAAACTTCGCCGTCGGCAACGGTGGAGTCGTTTTTTGGCGGCGGTTTCAGGCCGAGGTATTTCGACATCTCCCTCTGCTCGGGATTGTCAATCATCCACTCGTCCCCGACGTGGCAAAGAAACGGCACCCCAAAATGCTCCACGATTTTTGCCACCGCCCCCGTGTGGTCCGCATGGCAGTGGGTGACAACGACCATGCCGGGTTTAAGGCCGTTGTCCTCGACGAATTTTATTATGCGCGCCGAGCTGTCGCCCGGATCCACGATGATGGCGGACTTGTGCTCCTCGCAATAAACCACGCTACAGTTTACGTCTATCGGGCCGACGCACAGGGTTTCTATTTTCATCCAAACGCTACGAGGAGACGTGCTCCCCGGTCTTCTCTATCTTGATGAGACCCTTTCTGTCGGCCTCGTCCCTTAGCGTGTTCTGCCAGGCCTTGACGGCGTCTCTGCCCTTTTGAACGAAAAGAGAGGCCCGCACCTGCTGTTTTTGTTTGTCGAGTTCCGCCATGTTCGCCGGCTTTTTCTCCACAAGCGACACGACGTACCAGGTGTTGTTGATGTTGACCTTGTCGTAACCGCCGGACTTAAGCGCGAACGCGGCCTTGACCAGCCGGTTCCCCTCTTGGATTCCCTCCACGCCGTCGTTTGACTTCAAAAGCGCGGTTTCCTTGGCCTCGGCCTTGAATTCCTTGGATGCGTTTTTCATCGTATCCCCGCCCTGAAGCTTCTTCACCGTCTGTTCCGCCGAGTCGGCGGCAAGTTTTTCGGACTGCTCGTGTATGTAGGCGTCCTCCAGGTCTTTTCTAGCCTCCGCAAGTTGCGGCTGGTGCGGAGGAATGACGTCCAAAAGATGGATGATGTGGAACGAGCCGTTCGCCTCAAGCGGGCCTGCCGAATCGCCTTTCTTCATCTCGAAAACGCGCCTTACCATCGGCTCGGTGCCGGAAAGCTTCTCCACCAACGCTCCTGCCTTGGTGTTTGAAATTCCGTAGGAGAGTTTGTTCTCCTTCGCAAGTTCCGACAACGGTTTGCCGGATTTGTCGGCGCTTAAGGCCGAAAGAATTCTCTGCGCCTCAAGGCGGCTTTTTTCGTCAAGCAGTTTTCCCTTTATTATCTCCGCCGCCTCCTCGTATTTCATCGGCCCGGCGGGACGTTTGTCCTCGACCTTTATTATGTGGAACCCGTAGCTGGTTTTTACCAGCTCGCTTATTTTGCCCACCGGAAGCTCGAAGGCGACTTTTTCAAACGCCGGAACCATCCTTCCCTGCGGGAAGAAGCCCAAATCACCGCCGTTTTTGGCGTTGCCGGGGTCGCCGGAGTATTTCTTCGCCAATTCAGCGAAATCAGCCCCGTTTTTTAGTCTTTCAAGGATTGACAGCGCCTTTTGCTTGGCGGCCGCCTCGTCCTTCGGTGTCGCCTTTTCGTCCGACAAAATTAGGATGTGCCTCGCGCGAACCTCCTCGTCGGTGCGGATGTATTCCTTCTGGTGCGAATCGTAGTAGGATTCAATGGCCTCGTGGCTCACGGACAGGCCGGCCTTCAAGTCGGCCGGGTTGGCCGAGACTCGCTCAACCCTTCTCTCCTCCGGCACGGTGAAACGGGCCGGTGATTTCTTAAGATATTCCTCCAGCGTTTTGTCGTCTGGGCGCACCTTCGATTTGAACGACTCCGGGGTTATGGCAAAGTAGCCCAATTTTACCTGCTCGTTGCCCGAAACGAACGCGTCCCTTATCTCCAAGTCCGTCACCGTAACGGAATCCGAAACCGTCTTGATGATTTTTTTAATCGTTAGCTCCTTGCGCATCATCCTTTCAAACGCCCTTGGCGAAAGCCCGTTTGACCGCAAAATGGCGTCGAAAAGCGCCTTGTCGAACCTTCCGTCTTTCTGGAAGTCCTTGTTGTTTTCTATGTAGTCCTTCAACTCGTCGTCCGTGACGGATATCCCTGCGTCCTGCGCCGCGATATATTGGAGTTTTTCCATTATGACGGAGTCCATGGCCGATTTCTCGACGTTGAACTGTTTTATCATCTCGGCGGAGAAATCCTGGCCTCCGAGCATTTCTCGAAGGTTTCTCAAAACCGAGTCGTAATACCTTCTGTACTCCTGGGACGTTATCGGTATCCCGGCGACCTTTGCGACGGGCTTCTCGCGCTTGTTGTTGTCGCCCAAGCCCCACACTAGGAAGATGGTGCCGACAAACGCCGCCACCAACGACCATAGAACAATTCTTATGAAAACCCCGCGGGTCCTGTCTCTTAATATCTGAAGCATTCCTTTACTCCTGTTTTCCGTTTTCGCCAAGCGATTTAAGTTTCTCGTCCGCCATCATGGCCTCGTTTGAGGCCGGATAATTATCGCGCAATTTTCGCAAAATTGCTCGCATTTCTTCTTCGGCCCCGTTTTTACCCAAAAGCTCCCCCGCCCGCCAAAGCGCGGTGGGCGCCTTGGTGGAGCGGGGATAGTTTGCCGCGGTTAGGTTAAAGGCGTCCACGGCCTCTTTTGTCTTGCCCAGGCTGGCGAAGGACTCGCCAATCCAAAATTGGGAGTTATAGCTTAAGTCCGTGTTCGGATACCGTTTTACGTACTCCGAAAACTTTGCCAACGCCTTGGGAAAGTCACCTTTCATGAATTCGTCGTAAGCCGAGTTGTACAACAGGTCGGGGGACGCCTCCTTCTTTGTGGACTTCCCCTTTTTGGGCGCGGCCTTTTCGGGCTTCGTTTTTACCGGGGGCGGGGGGGAGGAATTGTCGTCCTCCTTCACCTTGTCCTGGTCCGCGGCGGGCTCGTTCTTTTTCTTGGGTTCGATTTTTTTTGCCGGCTCGTCCGACTGGGCCGGGCGACCGGTCTCAAGCTTTTGGTTAAGGCTTAGAAAAGATTCCATCATGTCGTTGCGGGCGTCTCGCAGGGATTCGTCCAGGTGCCTTTCCTTTTCCTCCATCATTTTAAGCCGATGAATCGTCTCGTCAAGGCTTCCGATGGCCGCGTTAAGCCTTGAGGTGATTATGTCGTGGTCTCCCCGGCTGTCGGCCTGGTTTTTCAACGCTACCGTCAGGTTTTCGTCGAGTCTCTTTTGCTTTTTATCAAGCTCGGACATTATTCTGGACGATTCGTCGCGTATGGCCGCGAGCGCGGACTGAATTTCCAACTGGTTCTTCTTTATGTCGTTGGAGGAAGTGAGTAGCTCGGCCCTTGATTTGGAGCTTTCCTGCTCCAAGCCGCGAATCCGCGTCTCCAACTGCCCGACGTCGTCGCGGGTCGCGCAGGAGGCCGCAAGTAGGGCGGTAAGCAGGAAAATCGGAAGGACTCTCATATTCGTAAAAAAAACCGCACTTGACTATTCGCGGCTGAACTGAACGCGGCGGTTTTTGGACCACGCCGCCTCGTTATGCCCGGGCACGGCCGGCTTTTCCTCTCCGAAGGAGATTGTATAAAGGCCGTCCTCTTGTATCCCCAGCGAGGAAAGGTATTTCTTTACGGCCATGGCGCGTCTTTCGCCCAGGGCCAGGTTGTACTCCGCAGTACCGCGCTCGTCGCAGTGCCCCTCGATGACGACCATGGTTCCGGGGTTTTGCTTAATTTTTTCCGCGTCCTTGGCAAGCATCTCTCGAAACTCCGGTTTGATGTCCGACTTGTCGAAGTCGAAATAAACTTTTTCCAACTCCCCGGTGAAGTCTTGGGACGCGGCGGCCGGCGCCGCCAGCGGTTTTGCCTGCTCAACGGTTTCCTGCTTGGAGACCTCGGTGGGGCTTGGTTGCACGACCTCCGGGGCGGGAGAAGGGGCGGCGTCTTTTTTCGCCGCTTCGGAAGGTTTCTCGGCGCTCGGTTTTTCCGTGCTCTGTTTGTCGGCGTTAGCTTTTTCGGGACTTGTCACCGCAGGCGAAGGGGCTTTGTCACCGGCCTCGTCCGTGGCGCATCCGTTTAGAAAAGACGAGAATGAAAAAAGAAAAGCCAAAACAAACAATCTCTTTAGCATCATTAACTGCTCCTATCCATAAAGAGGGTGAATCCTATCCGCCTGCATAAGGATATCAGATTGTAAAATCATATTCAAACGGCGGCCCTTCCCCGGCATAAAACCGGCGAAAAAAACGCCGGTTGCCGGGTTACGGGTGGAGGATTTCCGCGCCGATGGATTTTTCGAGGTTCTTGCAAAGCTCCAGCGTTTCCGCAAACGTGTCCTGGGTGGCGATAAGCTCCACAATCCCCATGTCCGGCTCCAAAGTGCGCACAACCGCCAGATAGTCGTAGGACTCGACTATCGCGTGGACGTCGGCTATCAGCGGCGGGTCGCATTTTAAAATAACGCGCCTTGCTTGGAATTCCTTTTGATTGTCCATAACGTACGTTATAAACTAGCACACATCGGGAAAATTGTTTTCCCGAAGATAAGTGAGGGTTGTATTGCTATTTGAATGGGATGTAGAGAAGGAGAAAGTAAATCAAAAGAAGCACAAAGTGGCGTTCTCCGAAGCGTGCCATGTGTTTGCGGATGAATGGGTGCTTTCTTTTTATGATGACGAACATTCGGACGTCGAAGATAGGTGGATTTCTATCGGAAGAGCATCTACAGGAAATATTTTGGTCGTAGTGCATACATATGAAATATAGGCATTCCGAGTCAGTTAGGATCATTTCGGCAAGGAAGGCGGTGAAATATGAGGAAAAGCAATATTTTGAAAGGGTCGGGTAACGTGATGAAAAAGCAATATGATTTTTCTAAGGCTGTCCAGGGGAAGTTTTATAGGCCTTCGGATAAATTGGAAATTCCGGTTTACATTGACAACGAGGTCAAGGAATTTTTTATGAAAAAATCGTCGAATAAAAAAGCCGGATTGAACAAGGTGATTAACTCCGTTCTTCGCAAAGAAATGGAAATGATCAAGATTATTGCCGGATGAACCAAAAATACGAGTTTGCCGAAATCGAGGCCAAGTGGCGAAACATCTGGGCGGGGCAAAAGGCGGATAAAGCCGTCCACGACCCAAACAAGAAAAAATTCTACCTGTTGGAGATGTTCCCGTACCCCTCCGGGCGCATACACATGGGGCACGTGCGAAACTACGCGATAGGCGACCTGCTGGGGCGCTTTTACCGCATGAACGGCTACAACGTACTTCACCCGATGGGGTGGGACGCCTTCGGGCTCCCCGCCGAAAACGCCGCGATTGAACGGGGAACCCACCCGCACAAATGGACTCTGCAAAACATATCAGCCATGCGCGAGCAGATAAAGGCCCTTGGCGTGGGGTACGACTGGGACAGGGAGATAGCAACCTGCCACCCCGGATATTACAAATGGACCCAGTGGTTTTTCCTGCAATTCATGAAAAAGGGAATAGCCTACCGAAAGAAAACTTTCGTCAACTGGTGCGGAAAGTGCCACACCGTGCTTGCAAACGAACAGGTGGAGGACGGCGCCTGCTGGCGGTGCGACACCCACGTGGTTCAAAAAGAGATGGTCGGCTGGTTCCTAAAAATCACCGACTACGCCGAGGAGCTTTTGGCCGACCTTGAACTGCTAGCCGGAAAATGGCCCGACAGGGTTTTGACCATGCAAAAAAACTGGATTGGGAAAAGCGTCGGCGCAAAGGTCAAATTTGCCGTTGACGGCGCGTCCGAATCCATAGAGGTGTTTACGACAAGGCCGGACACACTGTTTGGCGCGATGTTTGTCTGCCTCGCCCCGGAGCACGAGCTTACGAAAAAGCTCTCCGCAGGCGGGACGGAGGAGGCCAAGGTGGCGGAATTTCTTAAGACGGTCGCAAAACAGGACACGCTGGCCCGAACCTCCGAGGACGCGGAAAAACTCGGCGTCTTCACCGGACGTTACGCGGTAAACCCGATGAACGGCGAAAAAATTCCGGTCTGGTCGGCGAACTTCATCCTTGCGGAATACGGCACCGGCGCAATCATGAGCGTTCCGGCGCACGACACGAGGGATTTCGCGTTCGCAAAAAAATACAATCTCCCAATCCGCCGGGTCGTCCTGCAGGAAGGGGAGGACGAAAAGGCCCCGTTGGAATCGGCGTATTCCGGCGACGGACTTTTGGTCTCGTCCGGCAATTTCACCGGAATGAACAACCGCGAGGCGGTCCCGAAAATAAACGAGTTTCTTAAAACCGCCGGGGCGGGGGAGGGCTCCACTGTCTACCGCCTGCGCGACTGGGGAATCTCCCGCCAGCGATACTGGGGTTCGCCTATACCGGTTATCCACTGCCACAAATGCGGGGTCGTGCCGGTGCCGGAAAAGGATTTGCCGGTCGTTTTGCCGACCGACGCGAACCTACTAAGCGAGGGACGCTCTCCTTTGCCGGAATTGGAGTCGTTCCTAAACGTACAATGCCCCCGGTGCGGCGCGGACGCAAAGCGGGAGACCGACACGATGGACACCTTCATCTGCTCCTCGTGGTACTACCACCGCTACACCTCGCCGCGTTGCGAATCGGCCCCGGCGTTGAGGGAGGAGATTGACTACTGGATGCCGGTGGACAAATACATCGGCGGAATAGAGCACGCAATTCTGCATCTTCTGTACGCCAGGTTCTTCAACAAATTCTGTAGGGACATTGGCCTGCTTAAGGCGGACGAGCCTTTTTCCAACCTCCTTACGCAGGGGATGGTGATTAAAGACGGCGCGAAGATGAGCAAGTCCAAGGGGAACGTGGTTGACCCCGACGATATCTTGCGTAGGTACGGGGCCGACACGGCCCGGGTGTTTATCTTGTTCGCCGCGCCGCCCGAGCGAGATTTGGAGTGGGACGACAGCGGCATAGAAGGCTCGCACAGGTTTGTAACGAGGGTGTACAGGCTGTTTGCCAAATGGATTCCGGAGCTAAGGGACTTCAAGGGGGGCGGGGACGCGCCGGACGCGGAGCTAAGGCGTATGCGCCACGTCACCATAAAAAGGTTCACGCTCGACGTGCGCGACAGGACGCACTTTAACACGGCGATTGCCGCGGGTATGGAACTGCTGAATTTTCTCGCCGACTACGCGCCGAAGAACGACGACGACAAGGCGGAGCTAAAGGGGACGTTGCTAGACTACCTCAAGGTTCTGCATCCGTTCATGCCGTTCCTGACGCAGGAGCTTTATTCGGAGTTTGGATACGGCGAGTATCTTACGACGGTGAAATGGCCGGAGTACTCCGAGGCGTTCACCGTTTCCGACGTGCAGACGATTGTCGTGCAGGTCATGGGAAAGGTTCGCGCCAAACTGGAGGTGCCGGTTGGCACGCCGGAGGAGGAGATAAAAAAACTCGCATTGGTGCAGGAGAAGGTTGTCCAGGCCATCGGCTCCGGCACGGTGAAAAAAATTATCGTCGTCCCCGGCAGGCTCCTCAACATCGTCTTCTAACAAAAAATGAACACACCGGGGGAAAATGAGCGCATAAGCAAAACGGCGATGGAGATTTTGTCCGTCCTCCACACCGGCAAGACGATGGACGAGATATTCGACGCCATTTTTGCCGAGCTTAAGAAGATAATCCCCTACGACAGAATCGGTCTTTCCCTAATCACCGACGACGGCAAAATAACCGAACACAAGGTGAAATCCGACGCTCCCATAGAGCTTGGCAAAGGATACTCCTGCCAGCTTAGTTATACGACACTCGGGACAGTTCTTTCCGGCTCCGGGGAGATTGTCGAAAAGTACTCACACACGATAGTCGGAAAAAGAAGGGTCATACACGACCTTGCGGAATACGTGCGTGAAAAGGGGCGCGTGACTCCGTACAACCAACAGTTGCTACACGAGGGGGTTCGCTCCAGCCTGGCAATCCCGCTTTTCTTGGGCGGAAAACCGGCCGGCTTCCTGTTCTTTTCGTCCCGCCGGCCAAACGTCTACACGCGCGAGCACCTATGCGGAGACTACGACGTATGCATGCATCTGCTGGAGGCGATTCGCCCCCACCTCGCCCTCGCCGTTGACAAAGGGGTTACGATAACGACGTTGCGCGAGACAAACCAGAAACTAAACGAGCTTTTGAAGATGAAGGATGATTTCCTCTCGATAGCCTCGCACGACCTTCGCTCCCCGCTGACCACGATAATCGGCTACTGCCGTTTTGTCGCCGGGAAGACCGAGATGACCGAGGCCCAAAGAAAAATGGTGGACGCCATCGGGAACTCGGCGGGGCACCTCCTTTTGCTGGTGGACGACATGCTGACCCTTGCAAAGGCCAACGCCGGTGAGATGTCGCTAAACCTTCAAAACTCGGCTCCGGGGGACGTTTTGGAGCAGAGTATTTTGGCGATGGCGTTCAACGCGCACAACAAGCGGGTGGAGATAAAACACTTCCGGGCCGCCAGGCGCGAGGGGCTTTTGGACTCCTCCAAAATGTTCCAGGTGTTCAACAACTTAATCGGCAACGCAATAAAGTTTTCCTACGCCGACGGTGAGATAGAAATTAGGGAAACCCTGACGGACGACCAATATTTTTTCAGCGTGCGGGACAACGGGCCGGGGATTTCGGAGGACGACCAGAAAAAACTGTTCGGAAGGTTTGTGCAGGTGGGGGACGACGCCGCCAAAAAGCACATGGGCACCGGGCTGGGGCTTATGATTTGCCGGATGATGGTCGAAAAACACGGCGGCAAAATTTGGGTGGAGAGCGAGATTGGCAAAGGCGCCACCTTCTCTTTTACAATCCCGCTGGGGAAAACGGAATGAACCACGAAAAGCGCGAAAGAACACGAAAGGGCTTGTTTTCTTTTTTGCCAAACCCCAACCGCCCCCTTTTCGTGATTTTTAGTGTTTTTCGTGGTTTGAAAAGTTTTTAGGAGAATAGAATGGCTGAGATATTGATAATCGGGTGCGGGCCGGGGGCGCAGGAATACCTTACGCCCATGGCTAGAAAAGCGGCGTTGTCTGCGGACGTACTGCTTGGCTCGCAGACTTACCTTGCGATGTTCCCCGAAAGCAAGGCCGAGCGCGTGGAGGTGCACCGGGCGAAAAAGTGCGTCGCGGAAATCCAGTCCCGAATGGAGTCGGCGCGAATAATCGCCGTTTTGGTCAGCGGAGACCCCGGCGTGTCATCCATGTCCTCGTCCATAACCAAACGCATCGGGCTGGAGAAATGCCGCATTATTCCCGGTATAAGCTCCGTGCAACTTGCCTTCGCGCGAATCGGCGTGGAATGGCAGGACGCAAAAATCATAAAGAGCCACAAACGAGCCCCGGTGGATGATATCGTCGAGACGGCGAAGGAAAAAAAGGTGGCCCTGCTTTCGGAAACGCCTTTTGCGTTGGAGTGGGGGGCAGACCTCGCGGTTAAGATGGGGAACCCGGATATTTACGTGTGCCAAAATCTTTCCCTGCCCGATGAAAAAATTACGCTCGTCAGCGCGGGGGAGCTAAGGACGCTTAACGCCTCAAAATTGACGGTGGTTATTTTTCTTAACAGGGAATGAATGGAAAAAATCCAAGGACTCACGGTAATTTTCACCGGAAACGGAAAGGGGAAGACCTCGTCGGCGCTCGGCGTGGTTTTTCGCGCCCTCGGCCACGGGTTTAAATGCAAAATCATCCAGTTCATAAAGGCGAATAAAGAGACCGGCGAATATAAGTTTTTACAAAAGCTCTCCCCTGAGGTTGAAATCATCCAATTCGGGCTGGGTTTCACCTGGTTAAAGGACCATACGAAAGAGGAGCATTTAAATGCGGTGGCCGAGGGGCTGAAGTCCGCGAAGGCTGACCTCGCCTCGGGAAAATATCAGCTGGTGGTGTTGGACGAGATTTTATACGCCATAAGGGACAAGCTTTTGTCGCTGGAGGACGTCGTCGCGCTTGTGAAAAGCAGGCCGCCCGAGACGCACTTAATTTTAACCGGGCGCGACGCGCCGAAAGAGCTTGTGGAACTTGCCGACATGGTCACAAGTATGGAGCCGATAAAACACCCGATGGCAAGGGGCATTCCCGCCCAAAAAGGGCTCGACTACTGACCCATATTCACCCTTATCCGACGAACCTTCTCACTCTGGGGATGAAGTCAACAGGATCCATATTCTTGGTCACGAAATCATCCGCGCCCATTTTGAAGACCTTATCCCGGCTCTCCATGTCGTATTCGCCGCTGATTATAATTACGGGGATATCTTTTGTGTCGGCCCCGCCTTTCAATCGTTTTAAAAGTTCAAGCCCGTCCATGATGGGCATTTTGACGTCGGCGATGACCAAATGCGGACGGCGGGTAGAAATCATGTCAAGCGCCGCCACTCCGTTTTCCGCCTCCATTACGTTTGCGTCCACGTCTTTCAGTTGCTGTATTTGAAGAAGCCTAAAGTTCCTGTCGTCATCAACGAGAAGGATTACGGGGCGGACGTTGGGAAGTTCCATGCTGAAAACACATCCCTCGCCCGGTTCGCAACTCGCGTGAATGGTCCCCCCGTGAAACTCCATGATGTTTTTGACCAGCGGAAGTCCGAAACCGGTGCCGACCTCGCCGTCGGTTCCGGGCGTCGACGTCTTTTCCTCGAATTTGAAAACCTTGTCCAGCACCTCCGGCTTCATGCCGGGGCCGCTGTCTTTAACGCAGATGGTGGTCGAGCCTTTTTCCGGTGAGAAGATGGTTATGCGGTCGCCGCTTTTGCAAAATTTTATGGCGTTGGTGACGAGATTTTGAATCGCCTCCGTCAAAAGAACAATGTCCCCGTAAACACGGCTGTTTTCTGGTATCGCGTTCTCCATCCCTACCCCCTTTTGTCGGGCAAAGTTGGAATAATCGGCCATCATTTTGTCTCCCAAAGATTTTGCGTCGAAAAACCGCCGTTCCAGTTTCAACTGGCCCGTTTGAAACCTGCTTATCTTCAACAGCTCGTCTATGAGACCGACCATCCGCGTTCCGGATTCCATCGCCATGTCCAACAATCTTTTTGTGGCGTCGTTTGGTTGCGTCCCGGTCTCGCCTCCTGCAAGCCCGATAAAACCAATCATCGTTCCCAGCGGGGATTTAAGGTCGTGCGCCACCAGTGATATAAATTTGTCCTTCAGCCTGGTCGCAGACTCGGCCGCCTCCTTTGCCGATTTCAACTCCTCCTCCCACTTCACCCGGTCGGTCACGTCCCGCCCGAAGATAACCAGCCCGCGCCTCTCGCCGTTTTCGTGGTAAAGAGGCACCTTGATGACGTCGAACTGCCGCAGGGAGCCGTCAGGCCGTGGAATCTTTTCCATAACGCGGGTGGGGCCGTCCGCCTCCCACGCTTTTTTGTCGGTCTGTTCGCAGTAACAGAGCGCCGGGTAGTGGAAGTCGGTTGGAGGGAGGAGTTCCGAATCGCGCTTTCCGCGATAGTTGATGTTTTCAAGGCCGAACAATTTGAGCCCAGACTCGTTCACCACCAACCATCTCCCTTCGCCGTCCTTGAAGTAGACGACGTCCGTCATGGCGTGGATGAGTGTGAGAAGGCGCTCTTCGGAGATGTTCTTTTCCTCCTCCGCCTTTTTCCGCTCCGTCGCGTCGCGCATCACTATTACAAACGATACTTCCGAATTCACGAGGCACTCGGAGGCGGAGCATTCCACCACGAGCTTTTTGCCGGATTTCGTCACCGCCTCCGCCTGGACAAACGGCGCCGAGTGGTGTCCGTTCCACCCGTCGAGGGTTCTCGCGTACCCGTCCACAAGCACCTTTTCAAAGCCTCCCGGAAGAAACAGGGATATGTTCCCTCTCTCAAGCTCGGCCTTGGTGTAGCCGAACATCCAATACGCGGCGGGATTGGCCATTAGGATTTCGCCGTCCGCGCTTGTCCGCAAGATGGCGTCCGAGGACGAGGCTAGGACCAAACGGTGTACCGCCTCGGAGAATTCAAGTTGGGCGGTTCTTTCCAGCACCCGTTGTTCGAGGGCGGCGGAGAGCTTTTTCAGACCTTTTACGCTTTCCGAAAAGCGACGGTACATGAAAAAGTATAAAAGCGGCAGGATGGCGATGGCAAGGATAAACGCGTCCGTCATGCTCTGGCCTCCATGTGTGTAAGCTTACCGCGCCGCGCCCCGTTGGTCGGCGGCGTCGTAATTCTTGATTCCCTTGAGAACTTTACGAGCCTCCATAAAGGCCGGGTCTATGGCGAGCGACTTGTTAAAACTGCGGAAGGCCTTTTCCCTTTCGTTGTTTTGGAGGTAGGCCTTGCCGAGGTTGAAATGGATGTTCTTGTCGTCCGGCTCGATTTTTAGGGCGGTAAGATAATACTTTATCGCCGTGTCGAGTTCCAGAAGTCTGCGGTGGCATATCCCCAGGTTGTTGTAGATGTGGATGTCCGACGGGTTTGCACCGAGCGCGGTTTCAAATTGGACGACGGCCTCCCGGAACATTCCCTGCCTGATGTAGGCCGCCCCGGCCGAGCAAAGTATGCGCTGGTTTTCCGGATCCAACTTTACCGCCTTCTGCAGGGCGTACCGGGCCTTTCCAGCGTCGCCGTCGGCGAGGTATATCTCGAAAAGCTCGGCCCAGTCCTCTGCCTCCGTGGGCGTGACGGTTATCGCCCGCTCAACCGCCTTTTTTGCCTCGGCGAACATTCCCAGTTTGCGGTACGTCAAAATGAGATTGTTGTACGCCGCGATAAGCGTGGGGTCGGCGTCCACGGCTGATTGGAATTCTGTCTTCGCCGTTCCAAAGTTCGACGCGACGTCCGTTTGCTCCCCCTTTATAAAAAACGCCCTTCCGAGTCCGACGTGGGCCTTGGCCTTCCTGCGCGGTTTTTCCGACGGCTTGAAATTCTCTATGGCCTTTTTGAAATGCGCCATAGCCGACTCATAATTGTCCTCGCGCAGATCCGCCTCCCCGATTCGCAACAACAAATCGGACGAGGCGGGGTCAGCCTCCAGCATTTTCCTTAGCTCCGACAGCTCGTCAAACGCCTGTCCGGTCCGCCTGTAGCACAGCGCGAGCAGGCGATGCGCGTCCTGCCTGTTAAAGTCCAGCGACAGGGCCGTTTTTAGATGCGGAACGGCCTCCTTGTGCCTGTTGCACCCGGCGTACACTTTTCCCAGCGCGATATGAGGCGACGAAAACCAAGGGGCGTATTGGCGATATTTGTTAAGGCGGCGCGCCGAACTCATGTATAGGTCGTCAATCGCCGTGGAAATGTCGGTGGTCGTGTTGGCGTGCACAAGCCACTCTATTGCGGCGGAACGGCCCGCCTCTTCCCGCGCGATGGCCGCTGTAATTTTAAACGCCATTGTTTTTGTCAAATTCTCGATGGTGAAGGGTGGTTCCAGTAGGATGACGCTTTCCGGGAAAACCCCCTCAATTTTTAGCTTTTCGTCAAATCTGCCGGAAAATAGGACGAACGGCACGTTGGGTTCCAATCCGCGCTCCAAAAGAATGCGCGACCAGCGAAGCTCATTGTTTGCGGAGTCCATCTGGTCGTCGGCGATGACAAGGTCAATATTCGCGCCATTAGGATGGCCCGTGATGACGGCGGCTACAAGGCCGTCTGACTTTGTGTCGGCGATTATTTCGTGCGGCCCGCTTAGGGCCGGTATATTACAAACGCTTGCCGAAAAATAAACTGCAACGTCTTTGTTGTGAGAGTCGGCCTGGAAAGGCTAAATTCAATGCCAAAAGGTGTGTCCGGTAAAATATTTTCCAAATTATTTTCCTCTCATTCCGCATTACAATTTCCGGTGGGTACACACTTTAGTGTGTACGTCGGCCTGGAAAGGCTAAATTCAATGCCAAAAGGTGTGTCCGGTAAAATATTTTCCAAATTATTTTCCTCTCATTCCGCATTACAATTTCCGGTGGGTACACACTTTAGTGTGTACGTCGGCTTGGAAAGGCCGACGCCGCTTGCGCGGCAAAGTACTAAAGCCCGTACCTACCGAGCCCACTGCCCGCCCCCCTTAAAACAACCCAAAGAAACGACAAATTAACATAATCTTATTGGATGCAAATTGTTCCGAAAAAGGTATAATGCCCTCAAATAAAATTTGCAAATCGAGGTAAGGCTTGGAAAACGAAAGTGTGGGTTCACGACTAACGCCGCGCTCCGGCGTCGCGAAGGCGTTTGCGACAATCGGCGTCGCGGCCGTTGTGGGGCTAATAATATTCGGCGGATATTTCTATCACGCCCCGATTTTTACCCCCGGCAAATTCGCGCCGAAACAACCGTTCACCTACTCCCACAAACTTCATGCGGGCGACCTCGGCATTAACTGTCAGTATTGCCACATTTACGCGCGGAAGGCGGAGTTCGCCGGGGTCCCGCCGTTCTCAAAATGCATGAACTGCCACCAAAACCTGACCATAGACAAACCCTCCATCAAGGAGATTCAAAAGGCGTACGACGCCCAAAACATGGGCAACTGGATTAGGGTTTACAACCTGCCCGACCACGTCTGGTTCAACCACAAACGGCACATCGCCAAGGAAATTGAGTGCAAAAAATGCCACGGGGCCGTGGAGACTATGGAAATTAACGCGCAAAACCAGATTTTCAGAATGGGATTTTGCCTGGATTGCCACCAAGAGCGGAAGGTCTCCACCGACTGCTGGACGTGCCACACATGAGAAGAGGAATTTAAATGGACAGGCGTTCGTTTCTTAAAATTGGCGGAGTCGCCGCCGCCGCCGGCGCGACTGGCGCGTGCGGCCAGATGGTTCAGACGATCATCCCCTACGTCGCGCCTGCGGACGAGGGGATTAACCCTGTTGACGGAACGTGGTATTACACCACATGCAAGGTTTGCAACGCCGGTTGCGGCGTGATGGTCCGCACCGTCATGGGTAGGGCCAAAAAAATCGAGGGTAATCCGTCGCACCCCGTGAACTTCGGCGGCGTTTGCGCCCGCGGACAGGCGGCTGTCCACCAGGTTTACCATCCCGAAAGAATAAAAAAACCGCTTGTGCGAACAGGCGCCAAGGGAGCCAACACCTTTAAGGAAATTTCTTGGGACGAGGCTTTGGCCCTGCTCGGCGCCAAAATAAAGGGGGCGGATAAAAAGGCGTTCCTGATGGTCTCGAATCCGTCGGACGTAGTTTCCGCCATCGCCTCCAAGGCGCTTCAAAAAATCGGTTCGGACGCCGTCTTGTTCCACGATGCCTCGGTTGGCGTGGGCGAGGGGCAGTATGCGGACATGGCAAAAGCCGGGTGCGTGTTGTTGCTCGGGGCCGACATTTTTGAAAGCGGCGGCTCCCCGGTGCATTACGGCGACCGATTTGGCAGGATGCGGCGCGGCGACAATTTGCGAAGGGGCATGATGATGTACGCCGGGCCTAGGATGTCGCTTACCGCGGCGTCCGCCGACATGTTCATAGCGGCGGAGCAGGGGACGCTTGGCCTCCTTGCGCTTGGAATCGCAAAAAAATACGTCGCCATTTTGAAAGAGAAAAAAATAGACTTAGTGAAAGGCCAGACAATAGCGGATTGGGAGAAATCGCTCGCCGGTCTTGAGGACGTTTCAAAAGCAACCGGCGTCCCGGACGATAAAATCTCCAAAATTGCAAAAAACCTCTTCGACCAACAGCCGTCGGCAGTAATAGCCGGAGAGGACGTGTCCGCCCATTCAAACGGCGCGCAGTCGCTGGCGGCGGTCGAGTTCCTAAACATGATTCTAAGGGCGACGTGCGCGGAGAAAACCGGCTTTTGGAACGCGTCGGCGGACAAAATTCCGGCGCAACAAAAAATTAGGGACGCCGCGGGCTTCCCGACCAAATTCGCCCCGATGAAAGAGACCCTGGCGTCGGCGGGGAACGGTAAGATGAATTTGGCTATGATAATTGATTCGGATCCGGTGCACGGGCTACCGGCCGGCCTTAACTGCAAAAAGGCGCTGGAGAAAACGGGTTTCGTGGCGTATTTCGGATGTTTCCTAAACGACACCACGCAGTACGCCGATTTGGTTCTGCCGGAAAACCATTTTCTGGAGGCTTGGTCGGCGCAGGTCGGCGTTTCGCCCGACGGAACGCCGTATTTCAACGCTCAACAGCCGGTCATCCAGCCGCTTTATAAGACCATGCAGAGCGGCGACGCAATTCTAAAGGCCTGCACCGTAGCCGGGTTGGCGACGGACGCGCCTACGCAGGAGGCGTATGTCTTAAAAATAGTTGACGACTCCAAACGCGGCTTCGAAGGGGTTCCGGCAACCTTGGACGGGAAAAAGGCCTGGGAGTTTATTTTGCAAAGGGGCTTTGCGATTCCCTCGGCCTCCGGTTCCGCCAAAAACGCGGTCGTTAAAAACGAGGCCCCAAAAATTGACAAGCCGGTTTTCGCCGGCGGGCCGGGCTTTGAATTTTTCCTTCATCCGTATGCAACGGCCAATCTGGGTTGCGGCAAAACCTCCAACATCTCGTGGTTGCTGGAAATGCCGGAGCCGATGACAAGCATCAAATGGGGCTCTTGGGTGGAGATAAACCCAAAAACGGCCGCCAAACTGGGTATTAAGGACGGCGATATCCTGAAGGTGGAATCGCAATGGGGTTCCATAGATGCCCCTGCCAGCGTCTACCCCGGAATAGGGCCGCAGACGCTGGCTGTTCCACTTGGGTTTGGCCACGAGGCGTTTGGAAAACACGCGACGAAAAGGGGCGGAAACGTCATGTCCATAATCGGGGCGGACGTCCCCCTGCGCGGCTTAAAGGTGAAAATCACAAAAACCGGTAAAAACATTGAAATTATTAGGGAAGGCAACCCCAAAGGAGATTACGAAGGTGAAGTCTTTCAACTCTAACACCGAATATCATAAGTGGGCCATGGTCATTGACCTGGACAAATGCAACGGGTGCGGCGCGTGCACCATCGCCTGTCAGGCCGAGAACAACATAGCGGTCGTTGGCGAAAAAATGGCCCGCGAAAAACGGACCATGTCGTGGCTTAGGGTCGAGCGGTATTTCGAGGGGGAGTGGCCCGAGCTTAGGGTGGTGTTTTTGCCCATGCCGTGCCAGCAGTGCGGCAAGGCGCCGTGCGAACCGGTCTGCCCGGTTTTTGCCACCTACCACAATCCGGACGGGTTGAACGCCATGGTCTACAACCGATGCATGGGCGTTAGGTTCTGCGCCAACAACTGTCCGTACGGAGTTAGAAAATTCAACTGGTTCAATTCCAAGTGGGAGGCTCCGCTTGAGCAACAGTTAAACCCCGACGTTTCAATTCGTGAAGTCGGAGTCATGGAAAAATGCACCTTCTGTATGCAAAGAATTCGACGCGGCAAAGACAAGGCCAAGGACGAGGGGAGGGGGGTCAAAGACGGCGAGGTTGTTTCGGCCTGCGCCCAGTCGTGCCCGACAAAGGCGATAACCTTTGGCTATCTGGACGACCCCGAAAGCAAGGTGGCGGAGCTTTCCAAGAGCAAACGCCGCCATCGCCTGCTCGAGGAGCACGGCTTGGATCCCTCGGTAATCTACCTTAAAGGGGGCGCGTAAAGTGGAAAACACGCAGGACAATAAGGAAAGAAGAAATCGTTCCAGGGCGGAAATTCCGAGCCTTGAGGAATTGAGGGGAATCGCCGCAAGAAAAAGCCTGGAGCCGAGCAACGACGTTGATTTGTCCATGCCGGAGGCGTGGCTAAACCAGTATTCGCTCAGCCCGATGTTTTTCACAACAAAGGCGTATTTTATATTCACCATCGCGCTTTCGTCCGTGGTCGCGTGGGCGGTCGCCTGCTGGGGCTACCAGATTTACAACGGCATGGGCGTAACCAACCTTCGCCCGCCGATATTTTGGGGAATGTACATCGCCACGTTCGTTTTCTGGGTCGGCGTCAGCCATTCGGGAACAATCGTATCCAGCCTTTTAAGGCTCACAAAGGCCAACTGGAGGCGTCCGGTTCTACGCGGCGCGGAGGCCATGACCGCGTTTTCGCTTATGGTCGCCGGTATGTTCCCGTTGATTCACGTCGGGCGCGTGTGGAGAATTTACTATATGTTCCCGCTTCCGAACCAAAGGTTTCTCTGGCCGAATTACAGAAGCCCGCTGGCCTGGGACATGATGGCTATTTCCGTTTATCTGACGGCCTCGATGATATTTCTTTACACCGGCCTTCTGCCGGACATAGCCCTTGCCCGCGACCTCTGCCCCAGAAACAACTGGCGGAAAAAATACCTTACGATTCTTTCGCTGGGCTGGAGGGGAACGCACAGGCAATGGCACGTTTATGAAAAGGCCTCCACCTTTTTGGCGGTGTTCGTTCTGCTTATCGCCCCCTCCGTGCACACCATCGTGTCGTGGGATTTTGCGATGAGCATAACCCCCGGCTGGCACACCACCATCTTCGGCCCTTATTTTGTCGTCGGCGCGATCTATTCCGGCGTTGGCGGCGTCATAACGCTCATGGTAATTCTTAGATGGGTCTTCGGGCTGGACCAAATAATACGCATAATGCACCTGTATAACCTTGCCAAACTCGAGTTGGTGATGGCGATTTTATGGGCCTACTTCTATTTCGTCGAGTTCATAACCTCGTGGTACGCCCACAACCCGGTGGAGTGGCGCATTTGGGTCTACCAGTGGGAGCGATTCCCGCACCTTTTGTTGATAATGCTCGGCGGCACGATCTTCGCCATCATCGCCCTTTCGTTCCACAAGGTTCGCACGAGTCCCGGCTGGCTCTTCTGCATCACCATCCTTATCAACGTCGGGATGTACATCGAGCGATATCTAATCGTGGTGCCGGTGCTGACCCACAGGGACAACGCGTACACGTGGACGGATTACGTGCCGTCCTTTGTCGAGGCCTCCATCGCGGCGGGAGCGATTGCCTACTTCTTATTGTTGTACGCGATTTTCGCCAAGATATTGCCGATTGTCACGGTGGCCGACATCAGGGAAGGTAAAATTATCAGCGGCGACGTGCGGATAGGAAACAGGGTTTTGCGCGTCCATGCCGACGTGGAGGAACCGTTATGAGCACCACGGTGCTAGGCCTTTTTACCCAGATAGAGAACACCGCCGAGATGGTGAGGCCGTTGGAGGAGATGTCGGTTCTGCACAAGGACATTTCGCTCATCTCGGTCGCGCCCTACCCGGAGGGGACGTTGTTTCACGACGAGGACCACTCGCCTATGTGGGCGGTGGCGCTCGTCTGCGGCATCGTCGGATTTTTTGCCGCGGTGGTTCTGGCCGGATGGACGCAATGGCACATCAACATAAACGTCGGCGGCAAGCCCACCTGGTCGGTTCCCCCGATGGTCGTAATCTGTTACGAGTTTACGCTGGCCGGGGCGGTTCTGGGCACGTTCTTCAGCATGCTCTGGTGGGCGCGGCTTCCGGATTGGAACGAGCTTGCCTACGACAGGGAAATTAGTAAAAGCAAAATCGGGCTTTTGGTGCGTTGTGAAAACGAGGAGAAGGCCGCGAAGGTGGAGGAATTGATGAAACAATTCAAGGCTTCCTCGATTAAACGGGGGAGGGACGACTTTTGAGCAAGCTGACTGTTATGCTGGCGGCCTCCCTTCTGCTAGTCTCCTGCGAGAACGTGGACAAAAGCATGCACGACCAAAATTACGCGAAGGTCGAGAAGGTTGCGCGGATACCGGCTCCGGTCGGCGCGGTGCCGATTCTTGGCTCCAAAGTGAAGATAGACTACGCCGGGGCGGATCCGGCGAAGCTGACGGCTCCCTATCCTTTGGACGCGTCGGCCGTCGCGAGGGGTGAACGATTTTACGGGATTTACTGCGTTCCGTGCCACGGCGCATCGGGAAAGGCCGACACAAAAATAGCGGCCAAGATGGACGTGCCGCCGCTTTCGTTGGTGGCGGAGCACGCGGTAAAGGAGCTTAAAGACGCGGAGATTTTTCTGAAAATCGTGGCCAGCGACTCGATTATGCCCAAATATCGCGCGGAGTTGGACGACAACGAGGCGTGGGACGTGGTCGCATACGTGCGCGAGCTACAAAAAACCGCCAAGTAACGCAGGAAGTTCTAGGCCGGTGCAAAGCCCCCGCTTTTTATTTCATGCCGGAGGCAGGAAGATAAAATGACCACGTTTTCAAACCTCGCGGTTGCGATTGTGGCGCTTCTTCATTTTTACTTTTTCGTTTTGGAGTCGTTCCTTTGGGACAAGCCAATCGGAATGAGGACTTTTCGCCTTTCTCCGGAGTTTGCAAAGGCCTCCAAATCCCTCGCCCAAAACCAAGGGTTGTACAATCTGTTCCTGTGCGCCGGATTGATTTGGGGCCTCTCTCTCGGGCCTGCCGGCGGGCGGATTAAACTGTTTTTTCTCGCCTGCGTTGTCGTAGCCGGGGTCGTGGGCGCTATTACGGCAAATCGAAAAATATTATTGGTTCAAGGGGCGCCGGGGCTTGTCGCCCTGCTGGCGGTTTTGGCGGAATCGAAATAGTAGGAAGGCGCGCACGTCCGGGCGCGCCTTCCGACATGGCCGCGATGGGACCGTACACCATCGTCACGTACGCGACCAAAATCACCAACAGCAACAGCACCATCGGCTGGTTGATGCGCTCCGGGTCGGCCTTGGTCGGGTAGCCGGCGGACTTTATGGCGTCGTTCAACGCGTCGGTAAATTCCATTTGCTTCGCTTTGAAAGCGTCCTTATCCATTCCGGCGCCCTCGAAACTCGCAACGACCTTGTCGCCGATTTTTACCGTGGCTACGGAACCAGCCGGTGCGTCGTCGTTTTTATACGAAAACCCGGATTTTACAAGGGCGTTTTTTGCAAGGTCGCACGAATTTAGAAACTTGGCCTTGCCTATCGGGTCGAACATAAAACTGCAGGCCGCCGGATCCGCCGCCACGTGAATGGGGGATTTTTCGGAGGCCTCCTCCAGCGCCGGGTTTGCAAAGTGCGTCAGCCCCTGAAAAATGGGGAAATACGTTAGGGCGGCAATCAGACAGCCGGCCATGATAATCGGCTTTCTACCGATGGAGTCGGACAACCTGCCGAACACTATGAATAGCGGCGTCGCGATGATAAGCGACCCGGCAATCAACAAGTTCGCGGTTTGGGGGGCGACTTTTAACGTCTGCGTCAAAAAGAAGAGCGCGTAAAACTGGCCCGTGTACCACACCACGGCCTGTCCGGCGGTGAGACCAAGCAGGGCGATTATGACGTATCTTAGGTTTTTCCACTCTCCGAAAGACTCGGAAATGGGCGCCTTCGAGCGTGTGCCCTCGGCCTTCATCTTAAGAAACGCGGGTGATTCGTTTAGCGACAGCCGTATCCACATCGAAACGAACAACAGGACGATGGAAACGAGGAAGGGAACGCGCCATCCCCATGTGTCGAAATCGGCGCCGGTGTAGTTTCGCGTCAGCATTATCACGATTAAGGAGAGGAACAGGCCCAGCGTGGCGGTGGTTTGAATCCACGCGGTGTATTCCCCGCGTCTGTTATTAAGATATGCGGGCATTCTAACCAGAAACGCCCGTTAAGGAATTGTTAAGATTATTTGCCCTGCCGGTGGAATTAGGTCCGGAAGTTTGGCATTATACGCACATGGGCGTAAAAACCGTTTTAAAGGCCATCGGCGCGGCCATGCTAATTTTGCTCTTAATTGACGTCGTCGCGGTTTTTTGGGCGATGGACCAGGTTGAGAAAAAGATGGCCCACAAATTCCAGTTTCCCCCGCTTAATATTTCGGAAAAAATGAAAACGGCCGACAGGGAGACGGGGCGGAGAATCGTCATGATTCGAAATCGTTGTCCCGAATGTCACGGCGAGGATCTTGGCGGGAAAACCTTTATGAAAGGCGCCGCCCTGGGAACGTTTTCCGGGGGTAACATAACGCCGTACGAGCTTGGTAAAAAGTCGGACGAGGATGTTGCAAGGGCCGTTTATTACGGGATTCGCCCAGACGGCACGCCGTTAATTTTTATGCCGAGCGTCGAGTATCATAACCTCGCATTGGAGGACGTCGCCGCCGTCGTCGCCTATCTGCGGGGCGTCCCGGCCGTTGCAAGGCCGAACGGCGAGATACGCATCGCCTTGGCCGGGAAATTGTTTTCGGTGGCCGGAAAGGCGCCGATGATTTTTTCGGCGGAGATGATAAGTCCGTCGGCCGTCCCCGTGGTAAAACCTCCCGAGGTAATTTCCGTCGCGTTCGGGAAATACCTCGTCGTTAGCTCTTGCGCCGGTTGCCACGGCGAAAGGTTGGAAGGCGGGACGATTGAGGGGGGAGACCCGTCGTGGCCCCCCGCGTCCAACCTTCGCACGGAAAAGCTGGGCGCTTGGAGGGAGGAAGATTTCATTAAGGCGATGCGCACAGGGCTGACCCCCGAAATGAAAATTACGAGGGAGCCGATGCTCGGGCTTATCGAGTACGGCAAACAGATGAACGACATGGAACTGAGGGCGATGTGGAGCTATCTCTCCACTTTATAGAAAAATAAATCGCCCGCCTGGATTCTATCGAACCTCGTAATCCGAAGGCGGCTCCATTTCAACCGGGACTTTTCTAATCTCCCTCGGCGGCTCGGGCTTGGTGAAAAATATCAGCCCGGACTTTATGGCCATACAGCCGCCTTTAAGCTGTTCCAATGCCACCGCAACGGCGCTGTTGCTCGGATCCTCGTAAACCGGAACTCCGGAAAGAACGTCGGAATAAAATTTCCAATCCTTAAACGTCGTCTCGCGAACCTGCGCGCAGGTTTTGTAGGACGGATAGAGAGCCACAAACGAGGTGTCGCAGGTTCCGGCTTTCGTCTCCGTCACGGAAATCGTGACCATGATGTTGCCGTCGGCGTAATTTTTGGTCCCGGTGACGACGGCCGTGTGGTTTGCGGCGTCGTTTACGTTCCAGGTGTTCAGATAATCGAAGTCGCCGTCAAAAAAGAATTTCGCCAAGTTTTCCACCGCAAAGCCGCAGGCAAGAAATCCCTTCTCCCTCAATTGGATGGTGGCCTGTGACTCGGTGTTTTTGTCGTCCGCAAAAACGCTCCCGTTGAACGACGAGAAAAGAACGACCGCCAGCGCCAAAAACATTTTAAAAGAGAATCTGCTTCCCCTGTTAATTTTCTATTCCTCCAAAAAATGAAACGAACCATTCAAAAATCAAACACTCCCCCTAGGACGACTTTATGACCACCCGCGCGCAATGTCAAGCCAACAGCCCGAGTTTTCCCCAAACAAATTTTATTTGGGGGTTTTCACTTTTACAGGCTGGGATGGTTTGCTTTCCAGGCCCGTGGAGTCCACGGCCTTGACCACAAACGTGTAGGAACTGTCCGGCTTGATATCCTGGGTAATTTCATGCGTTGTGGAATCGGTGCTCCCGACCAACGTTCCGGAAATCATCCCCTGGCTGTAGACGTTGTACTTGACCACGTCGGATGCGGGGGAGGCGCTCCATGATAGGGCCACCGACGTCGCTGTCGGAGTCGCCGTAAGAGACCCGGGGGCGCCCGGCAAAGGCTTGGTGGTAATTTTCACCGGGTCGGAAAGTTCGCTCTCCAGCCCGTCCGCGTCTGTCGCCCCGACCCTGAAATAGTAGGCGCCGCCGTCGTCAAGATTTTTCGCCGTGAATGACGCGGTTTTTGTGTCGCCCGCAGTGGAGCCCTTTTTGGCCTCTTCCGCGCTTTTCCAAACAACGTAAGTCTTGATGTCCTTTTCCGCATTCGCTGTCCACTCGAGCTTCGTTTGCTTAACCTCCTCGCTGGTGCCGACAAGCCCCTGCACCTTCGCCGGAACCGGTTTGGTGGCGCCTTGAACCGCCTCGGAAAGCGCGCTGTGGACGTCCGCCACGTTAAAGCTGGCAATTTTGTACTGGTAGGTTTTGCCGTCCAAAAGTTTGGACTTGTCGCTGTAAGAGGCCTTTTCCTTGCCGGATATTTTTGTCAGCGAAACGGCCTTGGTTCCGTCCATTTTGTAAATCTCATAACCCGTGATTTCCTCTTTCTTAATCGGCTCCCATCCGAGTAGAATTTCGCGGTATTTTCCCTCGGAGGCCGTCAGTCCGGTCGGGGTCTCCGGCGCCCCGAATGTTTTCGTCTCGACCCCGTCGGAAAGGGGGCTTTCGATTCCGCCTCCGATGGACGCGGATACGGCGTACAGGTAAGACACGCCGTCCTGTAGGTGGTTCCCCTTGTCGATATACGACAGGGTTTTCGCGTTCCCCTCGTAAATCTTTTTGAACTCCTTCGCGATCGGGTCCTTGCGATAAAGGGCGTACCCAACCACGCCTTTGTCGGGGTGCGCGTCCCACGCAATGGTGAAACTACGCACAAACGCCTTCTCCATTCTGGGCGGCTTCGGCTTTTCCGGCTTGCCGTGCGTCGAGGCCACAACCGTTCGCGATGGCTTCCCCTTTGTTCCAAGCTTGTTGAACGGAACAAGTCGGAATTGGTACTGCTTGCCGTCCTCCAAATCCACTTCCTTGGATTTTTTTGCGACATATTTCACGTTGTCGGCGCCTTTTAGGGTCGTAACATCGGTAAAGGCGCCTTTGTCGGCGGAGCCCATCTGTAAAATATATCCGGCCACGTCGGTGTCATGCGCCTGCGACCACGAAAAAGATATCTGCCTAATTTCACCGGATACCGCCGATATCGTCTCCGGCCCCTCCGGCCCGCCTTTTGTCGTAACGGCCACGGACTCGCCAACGTTCCCCTCGCCGCCGGCCTCGTTTAGCGCCACGACGCGATAGTAATAAACGGTGGCGTCCTTTAATTGGTTGGACTTCGAGTCTATGTCCGAATAGGTTGTGATTTCCGGCTCTTTTACCTGTCCAATTTTTTTGTAGCCTGCATCAGGTTCGGATGAGCGATAAATCACGTAACCGTCCGCCTCCGGCTCGCTTGAGCGTTCCCACGAAAGGTCAACGCGCCTCAATTGGCTTGTGGAGCCGGAGATATTTAAAACAATGTCGTTTCGCGCCCGAACGATCATTCCCGGCGTTATGGTCTCGTGTTTCATCTCGTCCTCCACGCGCGCGGCGGAGGTTCGTTCGGACGCTGAGACCACCTTAATTTTTCCCGCAAGAACCTGTCGGACGCTTAAAACCTCCTTTGTAACAGGGTCAATAACCTTTTCGTCAGCCCGTATTACAAAAAGAATATCCCCCTTTTTAACGCCGGCAAGCGTTCCAACGTTGATGGTCAAATCCTTGCCGTCGCGCTTACGGTCGGCGACCATCCCCTCGGAATAGGGCAGTATTTGTATAATTCTCGTAATAAGCGGCTCGGACGCTTTTCCGGCCCGCGCCATGTTCCCGGCCTCGTCCGTGGCTTCTAGATAATATTCAAACTTGCCTCTTTTCATGAATTCCTGCGGCACCTTGTACTCGTATTGACCGCCGGCCCCCGCAACAAGCGGCTCTTTGATAAAATCCTGTATGCCTCGCCTGAAGTACACAAATGCGGAAGCAACAACCCCGGTCTCTTTCGTAATTTTGGCCTTTAAGACAAAGCTTGTGGAGTCTATCGCCGTCTTGGCCGGGGTGTGAACAATTACCGGCGGAACGGTGGACACCACCTTTTTGGGGTTCAATTTCGACAGCTTCACTATTCGGGATTTTGCAAGGTTGGTAAAAGAGCCTTTTGGAAAATCCTGCAAATAGGACTCGAAATCTTCCGGGTTGGTGCTTTCCTTGATGCTGGCCCAGTATGTAAGTTCCGTGTCGTTGGTCTTCGCGGCTTTTGCGGGTGGCGGCTCGGGAGCGACAGGGGCGATTTTTACGCCCGAGGCCGTCTCTTTTAGCTTGGTCTCCAATTCCGCCGTCGTGCATTTTTCGCAATTAGCGGTGCGCGAAACCTCCGCCTTGTTCTCGTTTACGTTATAGACTATCACGCTTATGTGGTAGTCCCCGTCTTTCTCAAATATTGTTGCCTTTCCAATGAGCGTCGCGTCCAATGTGGCTACCACGTCCTTGTAGGAAACGCTCTCGTCGCTCTCCAGCGAATCAGCGGCGTGCGACTTAAATATCTCCTCGATAATCTTGTCGGTCTGCTCGCCGTACTTGACCTGGTATTTGGCTGAAAGGCTTTCGGCAAGGGCGTCGCGGAAGACGGAAAGCTCCATGTCCGAGACCCCCTTCATCGTGATTGGCAAAAGAACGACGACGGGTTTTTCGGGAACCGCGGGCTTTGCCTCCGCCGCCGGTTTCTCTATTGTCTGGGGCGGCGGGGCCTCCGTATTGTTGCCTGCCGGCGCTTCCTTTTTTTCCTCAGCTGGGGCGGGCGGCGGGGTGGGCGGGGTTTCTTCGTCGGCAAACGCAACCACGCCGGCCAAAAAACAGAGGAAAAAAGCTAGCGCTAAAAGTTTCTTCATCCCCAAACTCCCAAGTTATCCAGCAAAATTATTTAATCGCCCCACAATATCCACCACGCATAATAGGGGCTTTTGGTAAAAATGTCAAATGGTTGGCGGTTATCGGTAAATATTAGTCTTTTAAATAATCCAGTTTTTTGCTGTTTATCAGTTTTTCAACGGCCAAATTCCAGTCGAGCTCCTCCTTGGAAAACGGGGACGGAACTGCGGATGAAAATAACTGCGGGGTGCCGGCCTTCGTGTTGAGTTTGAGGTCGTATTGGGAAATCTCGACCGTCAGCGTTCCCTTGAACGAGCCTAGATTGCTCTGTTTTGAACCGCCGGAGCAGATTAAAACCAATACGCCTTCAACGCCGGTTTTTCTGGCTTTTTCCAGGCATGACTCGACCGACACGCAGGGGGAGTTGGACATGTCGGTCCACACCGGGTTTAGCCCGGCGATGTACGCCGCAAGCTTTTGAACGACGGTCAGGGGTATGGTAACCGCCTCCTCCGGCTTCGGGTTCTTTTTCATGACCAGCATGATTACGTTTTTCTTTTTGCCCACCTCGGCCTGGCACCTCTCAATCGCCTTGTCTATAAGTTCCGCCCAGTATTTAGGATCGTTCTGCTCGTGAATGAACGCGAACTTAATCTCAGGCAACAGGGCCTTCGCCTCGGTCAGATAGCCAAGCGACTCGTTGGCCTGAAGTCCGGATTTCTGGCTTTGCGCGTAAAGGAAGGTCATCTTCTTATAATTTTTGTTTGCGGTGACGGAATCCTTGGGGACTTTGACCAATGTGTAAAGCTGGCAGGAGTTGCCGTTCAGCCACTTTTCAATGATGGTCACGTCCTTTAAAAGCTCCTCGGATTTTAACTCCACCTTGGATTCCACGCTCTGGCTCGTCTGTTCGCTGGAGCCTTTGGATGTGGAGCTGGACACGTCGGAAGACTTGGAATTTATTTTCACGGAGACCTGGCTGGTGATGTAGGAGAGCGCGTTTAAAAGGGAGGCGTTCTCCTGCTCCTGCTGGCTATTTCCCTTTCCGGCTGAGCCGACGCCGACGTAAAAACCCTCGAGTACGGGGACTTCGGCGACCCATTTGGGCTGGGGCCTGTCCTCAAGAAAACCGCAGTCGGCGCCGGCAATTCCCGCGCTAATGAGAATGGCGGAAACAAACGCCGCGATTAATGTTCTATGTGTTGCCATTTTTCGTCCCTCACCGCATCCCCATGCCGTTAAAATTCTATTTTCCCTTTAACGAAAGACATAACTTTTTCAGCTTTATACACGGCCTCCCGAGCTTCATCCAAAAGGATTTCCCGCCAATCAAAGGATTTCCCGCCAATCATCGGTATAGCGGTCTTTGACGGCGTATCGCGTCATGCCTGCAACCAGAGGATGTAGGTTAGAAAATGAGGGGTCGAGGACGTCGCACTTTCCAACCAGTTTGCCCAAGTCATGGATTTGGTCAACGTGGCTGTCCATAAAAACGAGAAAGGCCTTTAATGATTTTTCGGCGCACTGCTGGGCGTGGAAACAGGCCATATCGGTAATAATAGGCGCCCACTCTAATGCGCGTTGCGCCATTTCCATGTCATTCTCCGCTTTGGTCAACCAATGTCCAACAGTAATCCGCTTGTCCTCATCCATAACAAACGACCCCTTTCTCAGCCAACTCGCGGGCAAGGGTATTTGCAATCCTTTTGTACTTCTCCAAATATTGCGGATTAATGACGATGACGTCCATTGAAAAATCCCTCGGCATAAAAAGCCAGTCAATTTCAACTTCCACTTCTCGGACGGACTTGGGGCCAGAATAGACAACGACTAAATCAATATCGCTTTCCTCGGTGGCCGTGCCTTTTGCGCGTGACCCGAACAAAATAATTTTGTCCGGGTGTATCTTCTCCGCAATTTTTTTCGTCACTCTTTCAACCAGCGCGTCCATGACGTGATGATATGCGCATCCCGAAAAATAGTCAAATTCGGCTTGAATTTGGCGGGAGAAACAGGGCAGATGCTGTTGCATATTTGTCGCAAATTAGTAAATTTACTCGCCAGTCCACATGACCGCCAAGGACAAGCATTCCTATGGCACTTTAAAGCGTCGTCGAATCCCCTTGAAACTTCTTGGCCGCCTTGCCGAGCAGATTCACCAACTCGTCATTCGTCATGCTATTACTGGCCATTTACTTACGAGGAGAAACCAGCAACTGTCTCAAGAAGTAAAAATTCATGACTTGTTGGCTATTTCTTTTGGGCCTTTTTCGTTATGGCCTTCCGCAGGAGGTTGATTGGTTGGATTTACAAGAAAAATTGGGAATGCCTTGTTGCCCGTCAAAATTTGTGCCAGGCCTCCTCTGATTATGCTCTGCTCATTTTCAAGGAAATTATGTCCTGCAGGGTAGTAACACGCTCTCTTCAGATGAACCTTGTCAAAATCAAATTTTAACGACTGTGCCATTTCATATAATAAATTTATGCGCTCTTCCACGGCCTTTTCGTTGCTCAACTGTAGTTTGCGAGAATAATCGCCGTCGTTAATATCTTTTGGAAAATTGTCGTAAACATCAAGCAAGGCTCGCCATGCATCTTTAATTTTTTTGTCCTTATGGAAAGCGATGTCTATGCGGTTTAATGCCTCAACCGATGCGGCAGATGTTGGTGTGGCCCTAGTTGCCATTAACGTAATAAATACTTGTGCCTTGCCTCGTTTTTTCTCCCGTTTTTGCTCAAGGTACACCTGCGCCTGTATAGCTATTACAGGTGCAAGAAAAATTGCAAAGATCGTGATTATAGTCAAGGAGTCGTAAGAGTTTGCAACCTTTTCCGCAGGGCCAATTTTTGTAGTGTCTGCGGCATAGGTTTCAATTGGTGAATGCGCCACTACAAAAAAAACTGAAAATAGAAAAATCCTGAGGTTCTTTCCGCGCAATTTGTTTAGTATGTTTTTCATAAAGAAAATGATATGCGCCCCGATAGAAATAGTCAAATTGGTCAGCATCGTCGGTGATGTATTAAATCTTGTGTCAGAGGCCGGGACGGACGTCCTGTCCGTTTGAGCTCGCCGGCTCGCTCCGGGAGTTTGCTTTCGAGCCCTGTCGCAAACCGACGAAATAAACAAAACAATGCCCGGAGGGATTGTTTTGTTTATTTGGTGGGCGAAACAGGGTCGCCTGCTCTCGCAACAACATCCTGTTGTTGCTCCATCAGGCCCGACAAACTCCCTAAACGGACGTCCTGTCCGTTTGAGCTCGCCGGCTCGCTCCGGGAGTTTGCTTTCGAGCCCTGTCGCAAACCGATGAAATAAACAAAACAATGCCCGGAGGGATTGTTTTGTTTATTTGGTGGGCGAAACAGGGCTCGAACCTGTGGCATCCAGCTTGTAAGGCTGGCGCTCTACCAACTGAGCTATTCGCCCGGACTCTCAAAAGAAGGGGGATTATATCCTGAAAATGTCAGAAAATAGGCCAAGAATATTTACCAATTTAAATGTCTAGTGTGGTGTCCCAGCACCTCCTTTACGGGCGGTGCATGCACCAACACGAATTGGTGGCGGCGGGCTTTAGCCTGCCTTGCGCCCTACGGGCGCAACAACAGGATGAATCCCGTTGCTACCAGTGGCTAAGAATATTTTCTTATCACGCCGACGACGGTGCCCTGTATCCGCACACGCACAGGCTCGAAATAGAGCGGTTGCATCGTTGAGTTGGCCGGCTCCAGGCGGATTCGACCGCCTTCCACAAAATATTTTTTCAGCGTCGCCTCGCGCCCGTCTATCAGCGCAACTATCGTCTGGCCCGGTTTGGCCGTCATTGATTTTCGGACAAGCACCAAATCGCCGTCCAAAATATGGTCCTCTATCATCGAATCACCGCGCACCCTCAAAAGATAGCACTCCTCGTCCGCCCCCAACTCGCGCGGCATGGTCATTACGTCCGGCTCCGCGTACGACTCTATCGGGTACCCGGCGGCAATCTCGCCCAACACCGGCACATAAATTCCGTTGTGTTCCGCCCCTTGCGAAGGAATCACCTCGATTGACCGATGTCGGCTTGGTGACCGCCTTATAAGCCCCTTTTCCTGAAGGTTTTTTAGGTGCTGGTGAACGGTGGCGGGGGAGCTGATTTTAAACTGGCCGCCAATTTCGTTTATGCTCGGCGCATATCCGCGTTTTTCCTTAAAAACGTTTACGAAATCCAAAATTTCCTTTTGTCTCTTTGTCACTATCATGGGTTGAATTATAAGCGAAAGAATAGCGAAAAATCAAGTTTTTTCAATTATGCCATTTTTTATAGTTTATCGGCCTCCAAAACTTGAATCTGCCTGACCTCAAAGGATATACTCGACACATGGTGACGATTTGCGTATCGCGATAATATCTGATTTGCACGGGAACTTAATCGCCCTTGAGGAGACCCTGCGCGTAATCAAAAAAGAGGGGGCCGACTCCGTAATCTGCCTTGGCGACGTGGCGACCCTCGGCCCGGATCCGCGCGGGGTTTTGGCGTTGTTGCGCGACCAGTCCATCAAATGCGTCATGGGCAACCACGACGACTTTATTTTATCCCCGCATAAGGTGGTCGAATACACCTCTTTCCCGCCGATTATTCAGGGGATTGACTGGTGCAGGGAGCAATTGTCCAAGGACGACAAGGAATTCATCAGAAATTTTTCGCCTGAAATTACAATCAAGGACTCGGGCCACACACTGCGTTTTTACCACGGCTCCGCACACAACAACACCGACAACGTTCTTTCCGAGGCGGACGACGAAAAAATTAAATCGTTTTTTGACTGCTCCGGGCTTTCGATGATTGCGATCGGCCATACGCATCTTCAATGGTCGCGCAAGCTTAACGGGACCCTTCTGCTGAACCCCGGAAGCGTGGGGGCTCCTTTCAAGGAGTTTTTCAACGGCAGTCCGCCCGTAATATTTGCGCGCGCAGATTTTGCCGTGGTGACGGCCGATAGGGGAGGGGTCTCCGTCAAACACCACCAAGTGGAGCTTGACAAGCAGGCGCTTATTGACGCCGTGGGGCGTTCCGGCTACCCGACAAAGGAATTTTTAGACAAACATTATCGCGTCTGATTTTTCTTGGTGCGTTTGATTCTGTGGTAAACCGAGCGTAATTGATATAAAATCAACTTGTCGATTCATAAATTGGTGGTTTTCAAAGACAGGAGTTCGCGGAATGCTTGACGAGCTTTTATATCCAGATTCGGTCGCAATCGTAGGGGCTTCTAACACGCCGGGCAAGGTGGGGTACGCCGTTCTTAAAAACCTCATGGACGGCGGTTACCAAGGGAAAATTTTCCCGGTAAATCCCGGTTCCCCGGTTATTTTGGGCGTGCCAGCGTTTAAAGATTTAAAATCACTACCTCAAAAAATCGCCCTTAGCGTCATTGCCGTTCCTACGGCGGCGGTGAAGGGGGCGGTGTTCGATTCCGTCAGCGCCGGAGCGAAGGCGATAATCGTCATAACCGCCGGGTTTAAGGAAACGGGGCACGAGGGGGCGGAGTTGGAGACCCTAATTGCCAACCACTGCAAGGCCTCCGGGGTAAGACTGCTTGGGCCGAACTGCCTTGGCGCCATAAACACCCATCACAAATTGAACGTCTCTTTTGCGCGTCAAACGCCGATTGAGGGGAGCATCTCCGTAATTTCGCAGTCGGGCGCGCTTTGCACCGCGATATTGGACTGGGCGGAGTCGCGCAAACTTGGCATCGGGAAAATGCTCAGCATCGGAAACAAGGCGGATCTAAACGAAATTGACCTTTTGAAGACGCTTCAGAAGGACGAAAAAACCAAGGTCATCGTCTGCTACCTCGAAAGCATTGACTCCGGCAAGGATTTCATCCGCGCCGCCGAGGAGGCCTCCGCCGTCAAACCGGTGGTGGTGTTAAAGGCGGGAACATCCGCCGCAGGGGTCAAGGCCGCATCGTCGCACACCGGCAGTCTGGCCGGGGCCGACACGGCCTATGGGGCGGCATTTAAAAGATCCGGCGTGGTTCGAGCCAAAACCTTCGAGGCGTTGTTCGACTGCGCGATAGCGCTGGACATGCAACCCCTTCCCAACGGAAGGAGAATCGCCGTCATCACCAACGCGGGCGGGCCGGGCATCATGGCGGCGGACGCGCTTGAGAACTCCGGCATGCTTGTCGCCAAGCTGACGGATAAAACGGCGGAGGAATTGAAAAGCAAACTTCCCCCAGCGGCAAGCGTGGGAAACCCCATAGACGTTTTGGGTGACGCGGATCCGGACAGGTACGTGCTGGCCCTTAAGACGGCCGAGGCGGACGAGGCCGTGGACGGAATTCTTGTAATCCTTACCCCGCAGGCGATGACCCGTCCGGCGGAGACGGCACAAGCGGTTGCGAAGTGCGTTAAAGAGGGGATAACAAAACCGGTGCTGGTCTCGTTCATGGGCGGTACGGAGGTCATGCCGGGAAGGAACGAGCTTACTATTGCAAGAATTCCGGACTACACCGCGCCGGAGCGAGCTGTCTCGGCTTTGAAGGCGATGTGCGAGTATTCCGAATGGAGGCGCAGGCCGCCGCGAATGGTTACGCGCTTCCCGGTGAACAGCACGAGGGTTCAACGCGTGTTGGCCCGTCATCTGAAAACCGGAAGAATGCAGGTGGGCGAGGTGCAGGCCAAGGAGATGCTAAGGGCGTACGGTTTCAACGTGCCGGACGGAAGGCTGGCCGTGACTTTGAATGACGCGTTGGAAATTGCGGAGAGGGTTGGGTATCCGGTGGCGCTAAAAATTTCGTCGCCCGACATAATCCATAAATCCGACATAGGCGGTGTCAAGCTCAACCTGACCACCGCCGACATGGTGCGCGACGCGTTTGAGCTGATGATGATGCGCATTCCCCAAAAGGCGCCGGAGGCGCGGATAGAGGGGGTTTACGTGGAAAAGATGGCGAAAAAGGGGCTTGAGGTAATTCTTGGCATGAACCGCGACCCGCAGTTCGGCCCCATGCTCATGTTCGGACTCGGCGGAATTTTTGTCGAGGTCATGAAGGACGTAGCCTTCCACCTCGCCCCCATCACGGCTGATGAGGCGATGCAAATGCTCACGGCAACCCGCTCGTACCAACTGCTGAAAGGGGCCAGGGGACAGAGCGGGGTGAACCTTTCGGCAATCGCCGACGGGTTGCAACGCATCAGCCAGCTTGCCACGGAGTTCCCGCAGGTGGCGGAGTTGGACATAAACCCCTTTATGGTCGGCGAGGCGGGGCAGGACGCGGTTGTGGCGGACACGAGAATCACCCTAAGGGAGGTCAAATAACGCCATGGACGTAAAAAAGAAATTCGACCCCAACTGGAAGACAAAATACGCCTCGCTATTTATGACCCAGTACGAGGCTGTTAAAAAAATCCACTCGGGGCAGAGGGTTTTCATCGGTAGCGGCTGTTCGGAGCCGCAGGGCCTTGTCCGCGCGCTGACGGCGCGGGCCGGCGAGCTTGCGGACATCGAGATAGTACAGCTTCTTTCGATAGGGGACGCGCCATACGCGGATAAAAAATACGCCGGCACCTTCACCGTAAACGCCTTTTACATAGGCAACACGGTGCGCGAGATGATTCGAGAGGGGTTTGGAAGCTACACTCCCATTTTCCTTTCGGATATCCCGCGACTTTTCGCCTCCGGCAGGCTTCCGCTTCACACGGCGCTTATACAGGTAGGCCCGCCGGACGAGGACGGAATGTGCAGTTTTGGCGTGGCGGTGGACATTGTAAAGAGCGCGGCGGAAAACGCGACGACGGTCATAGCCCAGGTCAACCCCAACATGCCGCGTACGCTCGGCGATTCGTTCATAAACATCTTTGACATTGACGTTCTGGTTCCGTGCGAGGAGCCGCTTATAGAAATGCCGGACGTAAAGGCCACCGAGGTCTCGCAAAAAATTGGCGAGTTCGTCTCCTCCCTAGTCGAGGACGGCTCCACGATAGAGCTTGGCATCGGCAAAATCCCGCACTCCGTCGCGATGTCGCTAAAGGGAAAGCGCGACCTCGGCATCCACACCGAAATGGTGACGGACTCCATGATGGAACTAATCAAATCCGGCGCCGTCACGGGCGCGTATAAAACGCTGGACAAGGGAAAGGTCGTGGCAAGCTTCTGTTTCGGCACGCAGGAGCTTTACGATTTTGTGGACAACAACCCGGTGTTCTCGTTCCACCCGACGGAATACGTGAACGACACCACGTTGATATCAAGGCAAAACAAAATGGTGGCCATCAACACCGCCCTGCAGGTGGACCTCACCGGGCAGGTTTGCGCCGATTCGCTCGGCTCGGAGTTTTACTCCGGCATCGGCGGGCAGGTGGATTTCAACCGCGGGGCCGCCCGCGCGCCCAGGGGCAAGGCGATTATCGCGCTTCCGGCCACGGCGAAAGGGGACACGATTTCGCGCATCACCTGCACGCTGACGCCCGGCGCCGGCGTCGTGACAACAAGGGGAGACGTGCACTACGTTGTAACGGAATTTGGCGTGGCCTACCTCCACGGCAAAAGCGTGCAGGAGCGCACGCTGGCGTTGATAAGTGTGGCGCACCCGAAGTTTCGCGCCGAGCTTATAGAGCAGGCGATAAAGGAAAAATATTTAAGGCCCGAGCTTAAGGACGTCGAGGGGAAGTTCCAGATAGGGCCGAAGGAGCTTCGCGCCACCATGCTGTTGAACGACGGAACCCAGATTAATTTCCGCGCAATCCACCCCACGGACGAGCCGAGAATGCGCGACCTTTTTTACAACCTTTCAAAGCAGACCGTGTACTACAGGTATATGTCGCAGTTGAAGTCCATACCGAGATCGCAGGTGCAAAACTTCGTGTACATCGACCATTGGAACGCGGTCTCCATCGTCGGCACGCTTCCAACGGCGGCGGGGGAGGAGATAATCTCCGTCGGGGCATATTATCTGGACAAGAAAACAAACCGCGCCGAGGTCGCGTTCACGGTGGCCGACGCATGGCAAAAAAAGGGCGTCGGCTCGTTTTTGATGTCCCACCTGGCGACGATAGCAAGGCGCAACGGACTTACGGGGTTTACGGCCGAGGTGCTTGCGGAAAACAAGCCGATGCAGAAAGTTTTCTTCAACAGCGGGCTGAAGGTGACCACCAAACTGAACGAGGGGATAATCTCCTTCGAGATGGATCTCTAATCCATAAACCCCTGGGAAGTCCGGGAACTACAGTCGAATCGCCACTTGTTGCCGCGGAAAGCCCGGCTCCGAGCGGACAACCTGCTTGGCCTCCGGCGCTTTCACCAATTGGGCCCATCCCTCCCTCAAAGTTTCCATCACCTTAACCGACTCGTCAATCAGCCTGGCGTTTCCGGTGATGTTGGCCTTGGTGATGTTGTTGGTCAGGAAAAAATATAGTCTGTTCAACTCCTCCGCAATCTTTCCCCCGTCCTTGAGGTTAAGCGTGCCGTGAAGTTCGCCGACAATTCTCAACGCCTTGGCAAGATACACGCCCCTTCCGGCGATGTCCTTTGTCCCGATTCTTTGCTTGGCCTCCTTCAGAAAGCGTATCGCCCCCTCGTATAACATCAGGACAAGCTTGACTCTGTTTGCGGTGCTTACGTCTATCGTTTGGTAAGCCAAAGCTAAGTTCTGCGCCATCTCTCATTCCTCCTTGAACGTGTTACCTATTTAACTGGACGATTTGTTTGCCGGCATTGACCAGCCGGGCAAATAGTTCAACTGTTGCGTTAAAAACTGTCCTTGGGCCTGCAATTTCGAAAGGTGTGTCTCCAAGTTTGTAAACTGTAGTTGCAGGGTAGACTGTAGCGCCGAGGCCCTTGTGTTTATTGTGTCTATCTGCTTTTGCAAATCTGTGTTGTTTCGCAACAATGACGCGGTTTCAACGGGAATCATCCCGGTTTGAAAAAGGGTGTCGTTGTTCAGGCTTTGGTACATCATCTGCGCCGAGCCGCCCCACAGCGTATAGGTTCCGGTGGTGCCGAGGGACGTAGCCTGTATGTTTACGCCGTCCAAAGCGCTTCCCGAGGGGCCGGTGTATATGGTGCCAGCTTGGGTCATGGAAATCCACGTGCCGGTTCCCTGTTTTTGCATCTGCAATACGCCCCCCACCACCTGGGTGTTGTAGGTTCCCGGCGTCGCGTTGCCAAGCGAGGATATGAACGTGTATGAAGCCGCCGAATCGGTGCCGCTACCGCCTGGCGTGAAAAGATTCTGAACAGCCGAGGCGTTTGTCTGCAACGCGGACGTCAGCGCGTTTGTGTCCAGGGATACGGCGAAATTGTTCGCTTGGCTTGAGTTTATCCCTATCTGGCTCATGGAGCTGTAAACGGAGCTTGTGGAGGTCGTTCCGGCGGAGGCCCCGGAGACCAATCCCCGCAGGGTGCTTTGTATGTTTTGCAGGGACGGGTCGGCGAACAAGGGTTGTTGCGACGCGGCCTTGGGGTCGTACGTGTTCTGCGTGTTGATAAAACCCATGACGGAGTTATAGGCGTTTACAAACGTCTGGACGTTTGCAACGGTGGTCGGAACGTCGTTCGTAAGATTTATCGTGCCGGAGCCAAGCGCGGTAACGGACATGCTAAGCCCGGAGATTGCGTCCGTAATCGTGTTGGAGGACCTGGACAGGCTTATTCCATCCACTGTCACCGCCGCGTTCGCAGAGGCCTGGAACACGCTTGCGCCGCCAAGGGTTGCCACCTGGCCGGTGGTGTTGGCAAAATCGAGCGTGCCGGTAAGCGTCCCGGAGGCAGTCCCGTTCGTGGTCGCCACAAACGAGTTCGCAGTGCCGGAGTTGTTGGCGCTAAGTTGCATGACGTACGCGGGGGTTGCGCCCGAGGCGGCGGTGTTCACCACGTTGGCCGTGACTCCGAGCGAGGAGCCGTTCACGGCCGCCGCAAGGCTTTGAAGCGTATTTTGAGTGAAAGTTTGGGTTCCGTTGGCGCTGGTTGCTATCGTCAGCCCCGTGAACCCGCCTATCGTCGCGGTGGTGCTGGCATAAGATTGGGCGCTTACGGACTGTTGTTGTTTTGCGAGCGCGCCAACGGTTACGCTGTGCGAGCCGGGAGTGATGTTCGACGTCGTGGAAAGGTTCATTATGCTCGGGTTTCCCGCCACGCTGTTTGTAAAACTTGCCAGCGTCCCCATGAACGTCGTGGGATTTCTCAATGTGCTAACGGAGCTCTGGAGCGTGTTGAGCATAGTGGTAAGCGAATTCCACTGCGATATTTTGTTGTTGTTTGCAGTCTGCTGGTTGGCCAAGCTTGTGGCCGGTTGCTTGGTAAGCGAAACCAACTGATTGATGATGCTTGTCGTGTCCATTCCCGAGGCGAGGCCGCTTATGGACAACAGCCCCGAATTTCCTCCTCCTGTGTTCAGCAACGTAGACAACGGATTGGTCGTCGTCGTTGAGGTCGTGCTGGTAGTGGCCATTGTTAAAAATTCCTCATGGTTGTTTTATTTGCATTTCTTATCGGGCGTCCAATTTGAATACTTGAGGTTTTTTTTGACGGATGGCGAAAGAAATACGAAAATATGAATTGCGGTGAAAAAAAGGGGGGAACTTGTTTGAGGCCGTACGAAAGGGTAGAATGTTGCCATGGCTGGAAAAAAGTTGGATTCTGGTAAAGTGGCAAATAAATTGGCAAAGGCGAAAACGCCCGGGGCACTTGCGACCGACCTAGTCGCGCACATTAAAGATCACATCGTTTCTACGCTGGGCAAAGACCCCACAAAACCACAGCCTTACGACATATATAACGCCGCCTCTTTCGCAATAAGGGACCGGCTTATAGAGAAATGGATAAAAACACAAAACACTTATTACAAAACAAACGCGAAAAGGGTTTATTACCTTTCGCTTGAATTCCTTGCCGGCAGGACCTTTGGCAACAGCCTCATCAACATGGGGCTGTTCGATGCCTGCCACGAGGCGTTGCACCAAATGGGCTACGATTTGGAGGACATCCGCGAAATTGAGTGGGACGCCGGGCTTGGAAACGGCGGTCTCGGCAGGCTTGCGGCCTGTTTTCTGGACTCGCTGGCGACGCTTGAGATTCCTTCCTACGGCTACGGAATCCATTATGAGTACGGCATTTTCCACCAGTTTATCCAAAACGGCAATCAGGTGGAGGCTCCCGACAACTGGCTGAGGTACGGCAACCCCTGGGAATTTGTAAGGCCGGGACATCTTTTTCCGGTTAACTTCTACGGCAGGGTGGATCAGTATATGGATTCCCATGGAAAGCTCCATAGCGAATGGGTGGATGCGGAAACGGTCATGGCCATGGCCTGCGACACCCCGGTGCCAGGTTATAACAACAACCACGTAATTAACATGAGGCTTTGGGCGGCTCGCTCGTCCAGGGAATTCGATTTAAGTTTTTTCAACCAAGGGGACTACATTCGCGCGCTTGAGAGCAAAATGAAGTCGGAGACTATATCGAAAGTTCTCTATCCAAGCGACCATTTCGCGGAGGGGAGGGAGCTACGCCTAAAACAGCAGTATTTCCTCGTCTGCGCCACCTTGCAAGATATTGTAAGAAGGCATGTTAAGCACAATAAGGATTTCTCCAATGTTCCAGATTTGGTGGCAATTCAGTTAAACGACACCCACCCGGTTTTGGCAATTCCGGAGTTTATGAGGATTTTGTTAGATAAGGAAAAGTGCGATTGGGACGAGGCCTGGGCGGTTACGGTTAGAATTTTTGGTTACACCAACCACACCCTGATGCCGGAAGCCCTTGAAAAATGGTCAGTTGCCCTCATGGAAACGGTTCTTCCAAGGCATATGCAAATAATATATGAAATTAACAGGCGTTTCCTCGAGCACGTGGCAAAATCATTTCCCGGTGACTACGACCGAATCCAGCGAGTCTCTATTATCGAGGAAGGAAAAGAGAAAATGGTGAGGATGGCGTTCCTAGCCATCGTTGGATCGCATTCGGTAAACGGAGTGTCCGCGCTTCACACAGACCTTTTAAAACTCAATGTGTTAAAAGATTTTTACGATATTTTCCCTGAGAAATTCAACAATAAGACCAATGGAATAACCCCTAGAAGGTGGTTGAAAAAATGCAACGACGGCCTATCAAAACTTATCACCGGAAAAATTGGGGAAAAGTGGGTTGTAGAATTGGACGAGCTCAAAAAACTTATTCCGTTCGCCAAGGATTCAAAGTTCCGGGCCGAATGGCGCGCGGTAAAACAGGCCAATAAGGAAAAACTTGCGGAGTACATCCTGAAGGAAAACGGGATAAAGGTGAATACCGAGTCAATTTTTGACGTTCAGGTTAAAAGGATACACGAGTATAAAAGACAATTACTTAACGTACTCCACGTAATAACCCTCTATAATAGAATTAAGTCCGGCAAGGGCGGCGAGTTTACGCCTAGAACGGTTCTGTTTGCCGGCAAAGCGGCTCCGTCGTATAAAATGGCCAAGCTTATTATTAAGTTAATCAATTCAGTCGCCGATGTTGTCAACGCCGACCGGCAGGTTGGCGACAAACTTAAAGTTCTCTTTTTAGCCAACTATCGCGTTTCGCTTGAGGAGAAAATAATTCCGGCCGCCGATCTCTCGGAGCAAATCTCCACCGCCGGAACGGAGGCCTCCGGCACCGGCAACATGAAGTTTGCCCTTAACGGGGCTATGACAATAGGAACCCTCGACGGCGCAAATATTGAGATTATGGACGAGGTTGGCAAGGATAACATCTTCATTTTTGGGCATACAGCCGAAGAGATATCGGCGCTTGGCGAGGCCGGTTACAATCCGATGGATTATTACGAAAACAATGCCGAGTTGAAGGCCGTGATAGACATGATAGGCGACGGTTACTTTTCGCCGTTTCATCGCGAGCTTTTCCATCCCATATCGGATTCGCTGTTGGGGAAGGACACTTTCCGAGTTTTGGCCGACTATGCACAGTACATTGAATGCCAGGATAAGGTTTCCAAAGCATTTAGGGATAAAAATCAATGGGACAAGATGTCTATATTGAATACCGCTAATATGGGGAAGTTTTCGAGTGACCGGACTATAATGGAGTACGCCAAGGACATCTGGAACGTAAAACCTGTCCACGTGGAATAGCCGCCTTTTAGGTTTCGCTGAGAGCGGGTCATTCAACCCGTTAATCCCATATTCAAAACCCTTTAACAAATTTTCTCCAACTTTCCCCAATCCACCCCAATAATCCAATATCGTACTTTACATAATATCCCTTATCGGCATATGCGGACGTTTTAAGATTGGAAGGAGGTTGGGGATTTGGTTATTGCCTCGACTCTCTTTTTGAGATCCTCTGGTTTTGGCATTTTGCTAAATCGCGTTAAAGGTATTCCGGCTTGGTCTAAATAAAAGGATTTATTTTTATCATTTGAAAGGGTCGGCTCAACGTCATGGGTTGAATCGTCCAATTCGATGCAGGTTATAATCTGAAATTCCTTGTTTAATAGGACAAAGTCTACCGATAGCTGTCCAATTGTGTCCATATAGGCCCTATTGTTCCCGGATTGGCATTTGACTAATCTCTTGATGTCAACTTGCGACAGCAAAATTTCATTTTGAAACACCTGTTTTGCCATCGAATAAAATTCTTGCTCGCGTTCCGTAAATGGCAGGCACGGTTTAACTTCAAAATGACGCCGATTTTCTGACTTGCCGAGTTTTCCCAATTTGTGTTTAAAAAACAAAGCAACACCGCCAAATATCAGCATGAAAAGAAAAAAAGGCGCAACTGCTTTGAATATTGCAAAAATTGCCATCGGCGTTAAAAGGGGTTTCGAAATCACTTCAATGTTTTCCATTGGTTCGCAAATTATAACCCAATAGGATTTTAGTTGAAACATCAATTTGAAGCGGCTTCTAACGAGGGCGGCATGAGGATATTAATGCTTGGATTGGGATTTAGGAAGGCGGATACAGAAGACGCTCCCCTTGCCCAAAACGGACTCCGCCGTAAGCGAGCCGCCGTGCGCCGAGACAATGTCGCCGCAAAGGGGCAAGCCTAGTCCCGTGCCTTTTTCGCCGTCGGTTCCATAAGTGGACGTCGCGGTGTGGTATTCAAAAACATGGGAAAGCCGTTCCGGTGGAATTCCTACACCGGTGTCGCTCACTTTTATCACGTCCTCCGATTCGGTCTTCTCGAAAGAAAAAACAACGTCCCCCCCCTTTCGGCAAAACTTCACGGAGTTGGAGGCTAGGTTGTACATGACCTCCTCGAGCAGTTGCGCATCGGCGTTCACAACGACGTCAGCCCCAATTTGGTTAAAAAGCGACACGCCCTTTTTATCGGCCGAGTTTGCAACCCTGCCAAGCGCCGCGACGGCTTTTTCTCGCGCGTGAACTTTGTTAAACACCGGTGTTATCTTTCCGGTTTTCAAACGCCCGATGTTTAAAATGTCGTCCACCAATTGAACCATTCCATGTCCGGTCTTGATGATGATATCTCGAAATTCTTTGTCCGCCGCTATTTCCGGATCTTCCCCGATAAGCGTGATGGAGGCCATGATGGAGCCAAGCGGCCCCTTAAGGTCGTGCGCTACAAGCGACAGGAATTTGTCCTTCAATAACGTCGCCTTTTCCGCCTCGTCCCTCGCGGCGATAATTTCCAACTCCTTCTGCTTCATCGCCGTGATGTCGCGCACAACGCCTACGGCTCCGACAATCTCTCCGGCTGGATCGGACAGCGGGGAGAGCGTGGTGTGGTAGAAGACATGGTTTTCGTTCCATTCCAACGACCACTCATAGCTTGCGGGGCCTCCCTTGAACGCAATATCCGCGGATTTCTCGTGTATCTCGGCGTCTTTGCGCCCGAACATTTCCGAAAGGGTGCGCCCGACGAATTCCTCGGATGTGACTTCGAGATTGTTTAGCCAGTTGCCGTAATAGCCGACGAATCTATAGCCAAGGTCAATTACGAACACGCCGTCCTCCATCGAGTTGATGAGCGACCTAAACCTCTCCTCGCTGAGCTTCAGCGCGTCGTCGGCCTGCTTCCTCTTTGTTATGTCGTGAATAGTGGCGTATCGGACGTTGCGCCCGCCGTAAACGCCGTATCGGGAAACCACCTCCACGTTTCGTCGCGTTCCCCTTGCGCCGACGATTTCAATTTCGTACAGCCCTTCATACCCCTGGCCGTACAGTTTTTTTACGAGGTCGTGACACTTTGGCTCGACGTAATCGAGCACATTTTTTCCCAACATGTCTTTGGGTTGCGACTCGACCATGTTCGCGAGCGGGGTGTTGCAGTCCAATACAATCAATTTGTCGGAGACAATCACCCCCTCCTCCCCTATCGCGGCCAATTGTTCCAGCCGCTCCTTGTTTTGCGTCACTTCCAACAGGAGGGCGTCGTTTTCGCCCCTAAGTTGGACGGACGCCGACACCATTTTGCTAAGTTTCGAGGCGTAGACCGAAAGTGCGCCGACGAAAATAATCATCATCAGTCCCAGCGCGTGGTTGATGCCCCCGTCCCCGGCAAGGAATCCCAACGCGAAGGGAGATATGGCGGAAATAATGTACGCCAGGGCTGATTCCCTCAACGACGAATTCGCCACGAGCGCGCCGGAGCACATCCCCAGGGCCAGGGCCGCCATAAATATCGTGTAAAGCCCCGAATCGGAGGCAAACGCCGGCCATGCCGAAAGGCCCCACGCCAACCCCGCCGCGAGGGCCAAGACAAACAACAGCCTCTGCCACTCCTCGGGCGTATGCGAAAGCGGCGCGCGTCTGTATGCTCGTAAGACCGCCGCCCTTCCTAATGCGGCGAATACGACGGTTGTAATCCAAACAGCCAACGGGGTGGTTGAAACGTGCCCCCAAAGGACCGCGACGGAAACTGCGCAATTAAATAATGAGACGATGATGGAAGTCGGGAGTTGGTCTACCGCCAGCCCGACCTGTTCCGAAACGCCTGTTTTTGGCTCTCCATCTTTATTCATACAAGCGGTAATTTTATCATATATAGTTGTCGCTCTTTTTTTGATTATGAGGGCGCCAACCGAGATATAATATCCGCCGGGGAAGTTGTTTCTAATCTCAATGGCGAAAGGGGTGTTAAATGAAAAGTCTCGAAGCAAAAATGATGGCGATGCTTTCGCTCATGCTTGTCGTTCCGCTATTATTGTCTGGGATACTTGTTTATGAGGCTTTGGGGGAACGCAGGCTGGCCGCAAGATACGGCGCGATGCAAAAGGCGGCCGGGCATTTCAACTCCGCCGCCGGGTGGCAGGCGATTGAACGCGGCGTCGGGGCCACCATTTTGGGGAATTCGAAGCCCTCCTCGGAGCTTTTGGCAAAATACGACGATTTGGGCAAAAAGGGGGACGCCGAGGCGGATAAGGCCTTGGCGGAGATTGAACGACTGGGAAAATTCGGCGCGGACGTTGACGTTGAAAAAAAATTGGGCGATTGGAAAGCATCGTGGAAAGGGGTCAAGGATTCCAGAACAAGCGTTAAGTCCGGCGGAATAAAGGTTCCGGATTGGGTAAAAACGGCCACCGCCAACATAGACGCCGAGTTCTCGCTTAGAAACACGGTTTTTTCACCCCACGACATTCGCGAACAGGTTCTTTATTACAACACGGTCGTCCGCGCCAACGTGGCCAGCCTGTGCGAATACGCGGGCAGGGAACGCGCGGCGCTCGGCTCCCGAATAGCCGCCGGCGAGCCGATTCCGCCGGCCCAACTGGAAACGCTGAAGGCCTGGCGTTCGATAGTAGACCATTCGTCGGCTGATGTTTTGGCCCTTAAATCGCTTAAGAGCACCCCTCCCCCGCTTTCGGACGCGATAGAAAAATTTGAGAGGGAATTTTTGGGCGATTACCAAAATTTGAGAATTGCCGTTTACTCCGCCAGCGCGGGCGGCAAGCCGTATCCGGTCAACGGCGGCGACTGGATAAAAAACGCAACCAAGGCGATTGACACGGGGCTTGACATATCCAACGTCATAGGCGGCCTCGCCGAAAAAGCCTCCGAAGACATTAGGGTGGGCGCCAGAAACGCCGTTATTATGAACACCGCGCTCTCGGGTTTTGCCCTCTTGGTGTTCTCCTTTATCCTTTTGTTTGTTCGACGGTCGGTCATCAAGCCGATTAACGCCGTAATCGTGGGGTTGGTGGAAGGCTCGGAGCAGATTGCGGGGGCCTCGGCGGAGATATCCTCCGCCAGCCAGTCGCTTGCAAGCGGAGCAACGGAACAAGCCGCCGCGTTGGAACAAACCTCGGCGTCGCTTCAAAACATCTCCGAAACCACAAAGGGAAACAGCGACACGGCGAACGAGGCGGACAACGTCATGAAGAGCACCGGCAAAGTCGTGGCCTCCGGCTCGGCCTCCATGGACGACATGGAGGCGGCGATGAAGTCCATAATCCATTCCTCCAAAGAAATATCCAAGATTATGAAGGTGATTGAGGAAATCGCGTTCCAGACAAACCTGCTGGCCCTAAACGCGGCCGTGGAGGCCGCCCGGGCCGGTGAACACGGAAAGGGGTTCGCCGTCGTTGCCGAGGAGGTTCGCAACCTGGCCGGCCGTTCCGCCACCGCGGCAAAGGACACCGCGTCGTTGATTGACAACGCCGTAAAAACGGCCGACAACGGCGCGTCCATCCTCAAAAAACTTTCGGAAAACTTCAAGGAAATCACCGGGTCGACCAAAAAAGTGGACTCCTTGGTCGGGGAGATTGCCTCGGCCTCCAAGGGACAGTCGGACGGCGTGGAGCAGGTTAACAAGGCGGTGTCGGAACTGGACCGCGTAACCCAGCAAAACGCCGCGCTGGCGGAGGAGTCCGCCGCCGCCTCCGAACAGTTAAACTCGCAGGCCGAGTCGCTTTACGACAACGTGAACGACCTAAACAGGCTGGTGACGGGCGTTGACCACTCCTCTGAGCACAAGATTGAGGGGGGCGCGGCGGCCACTCCGGCATTGAAAAAGAAGCATGCGGTAGGCGTTCCCGCGACGAACAAACAACACGCGAGGCCCAAGTAAGACCGACAGTATGCCCGTCATGTTTTGGAAAATAAATAACCGATTTAATTATTAGTGGAGTTGTCTTAAATGGAGGTTTTGATAGCCGCCGAAAGGCAGGAGGACAGAAAGCTGATACGCTCCTGCCTTAGGGAGCTTCCGCTTGGCGAGGAAAAAGAAACCAATCCGCTTGTCATCTCCGAGGAACAGACGACCTAGGCGTCGATGATGCTAATCTTTTCCAGAACACGCGGCGGGGGCTTTTATGATCTTGTCATAACAAAAAACGAGGTCGGAAGGGTCGGCAACACAAAACTGGACAAGATTCTAAAGGCGGAAAAAATCTCCTCGATTCCGATGCCGGTAATTATTTGGGGAATTACAACCGAGTTTTCGGACGTAACCACCCCTGCGAACGTTTATTTTTTAGAAGAGCAACTGACCGCCGAATCCCTGAAGAAAAAATTGGAGGACGTGTGCGCCAATCTTGTCTCCGCCGAGGACTTAAAACGGAAAAGCGACATTGAAACCATCATGTCCGCGCTTTCGGGCGGAAAAAAAATATCGCATTTCCCCTCGCAAATGGAGACCGTTTATATAACCTCCGCCGGACGCATCATGCAGGCCAAAAAATACGCCCCGTGGAATTATCTTCCCTACCTCAGCCTCAGCCGTATTTACGCCGGGTGCAACAGATATTCCGAGGTCATCCCCTATGCAAAAACTACCGTGACGCTAAACCCAAATTGCATGGAGGCCCACAAACTTCTCGCGCTGGCTTATAAAAAAACCGGAAAGTCGTTCGAGGAGTTGGAGGCCCTTTGGGAAATGCACAGGGAAAACCCCGATTCCTCTATAACCTGTCTCAAGGTCGGCGAGGCGCTTCTAAGGGACGGAGATTTTAAACGCGCCGAGCAGTTTTTTATGGACGCGATAAACAAATACAAACCCGAGGAGGAGATTCGCTCCTACGCAAGAATGCACGTTGGTCTTGGCAGGGCATACGCCCAAAGAAAGGACGAAAAATCCGGCGGAGCCGGTCTGCAAATGGCCGGCGAGCAGTTTAAAAAGGCCATCAACATCTACCCGCTTCTGATGTCGGCTTACAACGACCTGATACTGGTCTACAAAAAAATGGGACAGTTCGACGAGGCGGCGAAAATTATGGCCCTTGCGGTGGACATAACGCCGACTCTTGCGGAGGACTGGGTCAGCCTGTTCGAAATTTTCCTGGCGAACGGCGAGGAGAGCAAGGCGAAATTCTGCCTCGGCAAGGGGCTGGCCGTGGATCCGGAGAACCAAATAATTCTTTGCACCGCCGGCGAGGCCTTTATGCGACAAGGAATGGCGCAGGACGCGGCAAAGCTGTTTGAAAAGGCGGTCGGAGTAAATCCCTCGGACCCCCGCCTATTTAACTTCCTAGGGATATGTTACCGGCAGTTGAACAAACCGGACAAGGCGATCGACTATTACAGCAAAGCCCTAAAGCTCGACCCGGACGACCCGGCGCTCCACTACAACCTTGGGGCGGCTTATTCCAGCGTGGGAAACCCGGCGGCCGCCATGAAGGGGTACCATGCGGCGCTCCGGCTCGATCCCGGCATGAAAGAGGCCTCCGAGGCGTTGGAAAAGTTCTCAAAGAGCAACGCGCTGGCCGAAAAATAACCTTCGATGAAAGAAAGCTGGAACGTGGCTAAATTTTCCGGTGGAAGGGTTCGGCTGTTTATTTTCGCCGTTTTGTTTTTTATCGGCATTATGGCGGTGGACCAACTCACCGAGTTCGTAGCCTTCAAAACAGGCTCGGGTTCCGTTTGGGGGCGCGATTTTGCCGAGGCGTTTGCGATGACCCTGACCCTAATCCCGCTTTATTATTTTTTGGTGCACCGGCAATATCTGCGCGTTTCGGAAGAAACAACCAAAAACAGGGAGCGCACGGCCGAGCTTTCCGCCTCGGAGGCCGATGTAAACACAGTGTTGGAGTCGGCCCCGGACGGAATAATGAGGGTTGACGCTAAAGGCGTCATTAAAATGGCCAACCGCGCGGCCCACCGCCTTTTGGGTTACGCCGGAAGCGAGTTGGTGGAAAAACACATCTCCGCCATCATCCCCAAGGACCATCTCAAAATCCTCGTCGAGGGCTATACCTCTTTTCTTTCCGGCTGGGAGGGCGAGATACGCGAAAGGGCTGTGTCGGCGGAGGGACTGAAAAAATCGGGCGAATTCACCGACTTCGAGCTTTTCGTGTCGGAATGCATCTTTCGCGGAGAGGTCCAGTACGTTCTTAGCATGCGCGACGTAACCGAGCGAAAAAAGGCCGACGAGGCGATTCGCGCGGCAAAGGAGCAGGCCGAGGAGGCGACAAGGCTGAAGGATAAATTCGTCTCCCTCGTGGCCCACGACCTAAAAAGTCCGCTCGCCTCCATGATAGGCCTTTTGGAGCTATTGGAAAATGACGCCGAAAAACCGATTGAAAAACACGGGCTCGACGCTCTTACAAGCGCCATCAAGTCTGGAAAATCCCTTAGCAGGCTCATTGACGACGTGTTGAACCTCAGCAGGCTTAGGTCCGGCGAGCTGAAGCTGAAAAAACAGTTTTTCGACGCGAGTCTTCTTTCGGCCAAGGCCTGCGAGGCATTTCGTCATGTTGCGGAAAATCGGCGCATCAAACTCGTAAATGAAATCCGCCACAATAGCAGGATTTATGCCGATAAAATCCTGCTGTACGAGGCTTTGCAAAACCTCGTTACAAACGCCCTCAAATACTGCCAAAGCGGCGATGAGGTTGTAATCTCCTTCAACGAGGGGGACAACACGTCCATAAGAGTTTCCGACAACGGCCCCGGAATGGAAAAAGAAAAACTTTCCGCCGTTATAAACTACGATTCAAGGTCCGCGGGGCTCGCCTCGGTTGCGGGCGCAGGCATCGGACTACAACTTACCAAGGACATCATGGCCTGGCACGGCGGAGGCATGGAGGTTCAATCCGAACTTGGCAAAGGCTCCGCCTTTACCCTGAGGCTCCCAAGCGTACGCCCGCGAATATTGGTGGTGGACGACGACCAGAATTTCCGCCATCTCGTCGGCCATTACTTAAAGAAGGTCGGCGCGATGGTTTCCGAGGCGGACGACGGCTCGAAGGCGGTCAATATGCTCTCCGGGAAAGTGGCCCTGCCGCATCTGATTATTTCCGACATAGAGATGCCCACAATGTCCGGGCTGGATCTTCTCGCATACCTCCAAAATAGGAACGACACAAAATCAATCCCCGTCATGATCATATCCGGCAAGCACGGAATGGAGATTCGAGAGACCGTCTACGGGCTGGGAGCAAAAGATTTTCTTACAAAACAGATCGTCGTGGACGATTTTCTCCCGAGGGTAAAACGATACGTCGGGTGATGATTTATTTTTGCCTCCAGTTTCATTTCCGGTGGGTACGCCCTTTAGGGTGTACATCGGCCTGTCAAGGCCGATAAAATCATTGCCGCTTGCGCGGCAAGGTACACCAAGAATGGTGTACCCACCAATGCGAGGATGCCTATAGAAAAATCACGAAACATTCAAATTGACCGCTACTCGGCCTCGGACTATTTGAATTAGCGGAGAGAGTCGCTTAGCGTTTGGTTTTTTGACTCCAGCCTAGTGGAGCCGGAAAGATAAACGTCAACCGCCCTGGCGCACTCGCGCCCTTCGGATATGGCCCATACGATGAGGGACTGTCCCCTTCTGGCGTCGCCCGCCGCAAAAACCCCGGGGACGTTCGTTTGGTATCCGCCGTCCGTTTGGACGTTTCCCCGTGCGTCAATTTGCAAACCAAGCTCCCCCACAACCCCCTTGGGATTGGTGTGCAGAAAGCCCATCGCTAAAAATGCGAGGTCCGCCTTGTACACGGCCTCGGAGCCGGGAACTTCCTCAAACTTGGCGTTGTTTATCCACTTTAACTGAACGCGTCTTACTCCGGTCAGGTTTCCTTTGTCATCCTTAAGAAATTCCTTGGACAAAACCGACCACTCCCTCGTGCATCCCTCCTCTTGCGAGGTGGATGTGGAAAGCATTTTCGGGCCGGGGAAGGTCGGCCACTTTGTCTCCTCGGTTCTCCAGGCCGGAGGTTTGTCCAACAGCTCGATTTGCGTGACGGACGCGGCTCCCTGCCGTATGGATGTGCCGACGCAATCCGAGCCGGTGTCGCCGCCGCCAATTACAAGCACGTGTTTTCCCGTGGCAAGAATCTCCTCCCGTTTTGGGATTACGTCGCCGGCGACGCGCATGTTGTTTTGCCTTAAAAATTCCACGGCGAAGTGCACGCCTTTAGCGTCCCGGCCCGGTATCGGCAAATCGCGCGGAATGGTGGCGCCGGCGGCGAGAACAACCGCGTCGAACTCGCTTTTAATCTTTTTCGCGGAAACGGTGTTTCCCACGTCCGCGCTTGTAACGAACTTGACCCCTTCCCCGGCCATTACGGCCACGCGCCGGTCAATGACGCCTTTGTCCAGTTTAAAATCCGGTATGCCGTATCTTAGCAGTCCGCCGATTCTATCCGCCCTCTCGAAAACCGTAACCTCGTGTCCGGCTTTGTTTAACTGGGCGGCAACGGCCAAACCCGACGGGCCGGATCCGACAACGGCCACCTTTTTTCCCGTTCTATGCGCGGGAGGCTCGGGTTTAATCCACCCTTCCCTAAAGCCGCGCTCAATTATCGAAAGCTCGATGTTCTTGATGGTGACCGGTTTGTCTATCAAACCAAGCACGCAACCGGCCTCGCACAGCGCCGGACAGAGTCTGCCCGTAAACTCCGGGAAGTTGTTCGTGCTTAGAAGGACTTTTAACGCCTCCCGCCACTTGCCGCGAAAAACCAGGTCGTTAAAATCCGGCGGCACGTTGTTAAGCGGGCAGTTGGGCTGGCAAAACGGAGTGCCGCACTCCAGACATCTTGCTCCTTGGTTTTGCAACTCTCCTTCGGCGAGTTGTATCACGAACTCGGAATAATTTTTTATTCTCTGCTCGACAGGCTGGTACTGCTGGGTTTTTCTGTTAAATTCCTTGAAGCCGTTTATTTTTCCCATAGACTTATTATCCGACGATTTTAAACCGCCGACACAACTCCTTTTTTAGTCAATGCGGACGTTTCCTCCAGAACCTTCTTATAATCCTCCGGCATCACCTTGATAAACTTGGGGAGAACGTCCCTCCAGTTGTCCAACACCCATTTCGCGTGCGTGCTGTTCGTGTGGTTGAAATGTTGCTCGATAAAACCTTTTACGAAGTCAACCTCCTCCGCGTCCACAAGGCCTTCCAGCCCTACGAGGCCTTTGTTGACCCTTGGTCGCGAGGCCCCGTCCAAATCCAAAATATACGCTATTCCTCCGCTCATTCCGGCGGCGAAATTTTTGCCCACCGGGCCGAGTATGACAACCCTTCCCCCGGTCATGTATTCGCAACCGTGGTCTCCCACCGCCTCGACCACCACGTTTGCGCCGGAATTTCTAACGCAGAATCTTTCTCCGCCCATTCCCTGAATAAACGCGACCCCGCTGGTGGCGCCGTAGAATGCGACGTTTCCGAGTATCACGTTTTCGTTCGCCTTGTACTTGGAGCGTTTGTCCGGGTAAAGAACGGCCTTTGCGCCGGAAAGCCCCTTGCAAAAATAATCGTTCGCCTCCCCTTCCAGCTCGAACGTCATCCCCTTCGCGCCGAACGCCATGAAGCTTTGCCCCGCCGTTCCGGTAAGCTTAATTTTTATCGTGTCGTCGGGCAGTCCGTTCTCGCCGTACTTGCGCGAAATTTCGGCGGAAAGCATCGAGCCGACCGCGCGGTTGACGTTTCTGATTTTAAACTCGCCGGCGACTTTTTTGCCGGACTCCAACGCCGGTTTCGCCAACGCGATAAGTTGGTGGTCCAAAACCCCGTCAAGCCCGAAATCCTGCCTCTCGCAACAGTAGGGTGCGCAGACGCTTGATTTCGCCTGGGTCAAAAGTTTACCGGCCTCCACGTGCCTCGCCTTGTAGTGCGTAATGTTGTCCTTGACCTTTAGCTTGTCGGTCCTTCCGACCATCTCGTTCACGGTTTTAAAGCCGAGCTTTGCCATGTGCTCCCTCAGCTCCGTCGCCAAAAACATGAAGAAGTTTACGACGTGCTCCGGCTTGCCCATGAAGTTCTTCCTAAGATCCGGATCCTGTGTGGCAACCCCTACCGGGCAGTTGTTCAAATGGCACTTTCGCATCATTATGCAACCGGCGGAGACAAGCGCGGTCGTCGCGGCGCCCCACTCCTCGGCCCCAAGCAGTGTGGCAATCATCACGTCCCGCCCGGTTATAATTCTTCCGTCGGCCTGCACCACAATTCTGCTTCTTAGGTCGTTCCTCATAAGCACCTGGTGGGTCTCGGCAAGGCCAAGCTCCCATGGGAGACCGGCGTGTTTAATCGAGCTTAGGGGCGAGGCTCCCGTTCCGCCGTCATGCCCCGAAATGAGGACCGCCTCCGCGTGGCCTTTTGCAACTCCGGCGGCGATTGTGCCTACGCCAGCCTCGGAGACGAGTTTTACGTTAATCCTCGCTCGATTATTGGCGTTCTTAAGGTCAAAAATCAGCTGTGCCAAATCCTCGATTGAATAAATGTCGTGGTGCGGCGGCGGGGATATAAGCCCCACGCCCGGAGTGGAGTGCCTTACTTTGGCTATCGTCTTGTCCACTTTCTTGCCGGGGAGCTGGCCGCCTTCGCCCGGCTTCGCACCCTGCGCCATTTTTATTTGCAATTCGTCGGCGTTGACAAGATAGTTGGACGTCACACCGAACCGGCCGGACGCGACTTGCTTGATTGCCGAACGCGGAAAATCGCCGTTCGGAAGTTTTTTGAACCTTTCGGGATCCTCTCCGCCCTCTCCGGTGTTGCTTTTTGCGCCAAGCCGGTTCATCGCAATCGCGATTGTTTCGTGGGCCTCCTTGCTGATGGAGCCAAACGACATCGCGCCGGTGAAAAACCGTTTCACTATCTTTTCCGCGGGCTCCACCTCCTCGATGGGAACAGGGGCGAAATTTGTGAATTCAAGCAAGTCCCTTAGCGTGTTGAGGCCCGACGTTTCGGTGACGGTCTTGGAGAACTGCTTGAACGCCGTGAAGTCGTTTTTTCGCACGGCGTTTTGGAGTTGTTGCACGGTCTCCGGGTTTATCGTGTGCTTCTCGCCCCGCGCCCTCCAGTAGTATTGTCCGCCCGGCTCTAAATCCGTGTCTTGAATCGGACTGCCGCCGGGGTTCGCGGAGAGGTGCCGAATCAACGCCTCTTTTTCGATGGCCTCCGCGCCCACGCCGCCGATTCGCGAGGCCGTTTTCGTAAAATATTTTTCGACGAACCCGTCGCCGAGGCCCACGGCCTCGAATATCTGCGCCCCGATGTACGATTGAATTGTGGAGATGCCCATCTTTGCAATCGTCTTCAAAAGCCCCTTTTCCACGGCCTTGATAAAATTCTTTTTCGCCTTTTCCTCGGAGGCGACGGTCTCGAGAAACTTTCTGTCAATAAGGTCGGCTATTGACTCAAAAGCAAGGTACGGGTTTATGGCCGTAGCGCCAAAACCCAAAAGAAGCGCGAAGTGGTGCACCTCCCTCGCCTCGCCGGTTTCTATGATTATCCCGCATTTGGCCCGCGTCCCCTCTCGTATCAAATGGTGGTGCACGGCCGACACGGCAAGGAGCGACGGGATGGCGGCGTTGTTTTCGTCAACGCCTCTGTCGCTCAAAATAATTATGTTTTTCCCCTCCGCCACCGCCGAGCTTGCAAGGGCGCAAATTTTATCCAACGCGGACTCCAGGCTTTTACCCCCCTTTTCAACCGCCGGGAACAGCGCGGGTATCGTCACGGATCCGAAAAGCGGGTGCTTGATTGCCCTTATTTTTTCAAGCTCGTCGTTGGAGAGTACCGGGTTGGGAATCTCCACCACGCGGCAGTGCTCGTGCGACTCGGAAAGAATCTGGCCCTGCGAGCCGATGAAGGAGACCAGCGACATGACCGACTCCTCCCTGATGGAGTCAATGGGCGGGTTCGTAACCTGCGCGAAAAGCTGGTAAAAATAATTGAAGAGCAGTTGCGGCTTGTCCGAAAGCACGGCAAGCGGAGTGTCGCTTCCCATGGAGCCCAGAGGCTCCTCGCCGTTGTCGGCCATGGGCGCAAGGATTAATTTTAAGTCCTCGAACGTGTAGCCGAACGCGGACTGCCTTTTTACGAGCGTGGCGAAATCGTGCCTGTGGGGCGACTTAACGTCCGGCAAATCGGAAAGCTCCAGCTTTCCCTCCTTAAGCCATTTTTCGTAAGGCTGTGAACCGGCTATTCTCTGTCTTATCTCCTCGTCGGGGATTATTCTCCCTTCGTCGAGGCTCGCGACGAACATTCGTCCCGGTTGCAACCTTCCCTTTAGCTTGACGTCCTCGGGCTTGAAATCCAGCACGCCCGCCTCGGAGCTCATCACAAGCGTCCCGTCGTTTGTCAAACAGTAGCGCGACGGCCTAAGCCCGTTTCTATCAAGCGTCGCGCCGATGATGCGCCCGTCCGTAAACGCGATGGAGGCGGGGCCGTCCCACGGCTCCATCAGAGTGGCGTGATATTCGTAAAAAGCCTTTTTCGAGGCGCTCATCTCCTTGTCGCGGGCCCAGGCCTCGGGCACCAGCATCATCATCACGTGCGGCAGGCTTCTGCCGTTCATCACGAGAAGCTCGACGACGGAGTCTAAAATCGCGCTGTCGGATTTTCTGTCGTCTATGACGGGGCGAATTTTATCCAGTTCTTCCTTTGTGAAAAGGTCAGCCTCAAAAATGGCCTCTCTCGCCCTCATCCAATTTATGTTTCCACGAAGGGTGTTAATTTCCCCGTTGTGGGCGATGTATTTAAACGGGTGCGCCAAAGGCCACGACGGCATGACGTTGGTCGAAAACCGGCTGTGAACCATGGCGATGGCGGATTTTAGCGAAGGGTCGCTAAGGTCGGGAAAATACCCCGACAACTGCGTGGCCGTGAGCATCCCCTTGTACGTCATTGTCTTGCTGGAAAGCGACACGGTGTAGAACATATCCGAGTCCTTGGCGCCGCACTCCTGCACACGCCGCTTTGCATAGCGATGGATGACGTAGAGTTTTCGCTCGAAGGAGTCGTGGTCCGGCGCGTTACTTCCGCGCTTAACGAACACCTGCGCGACGTAAGGCTCTGAATTGACCGCCGTGGCGCCAAGCTCCTTGTTGTCGGTCGGAACGCGCCGCCAGCCCAAAAGCACCTGGCCCGATTCCTCCACGCATTTCTGATAAACGGCCATGACGGTTTTCCGCCCGCCGTCGTCCTTCGGGAGGAACAACATGCCAACGCCGTAGAATCCGGGCTCTGGCAATTCGAAACCCAGTTTTTTACACTCGATTCTAAGGAATTCGTCCGGCAGTTGGATCGTAATTCCGGCGCCGTCGCCCGAGTTTTTCTCGGCGCCAGACGCGCCCCGGTGTTCTAGGTTCTCCAGTATCCGCACCCCGTTTCTTACGATTTCATGGGATTTCTTGGAGTGCAGATTCGCCACAAAACCGACCCCGCAGGCGTCGTGCTCGAAAGAAGGGTCGTAAAGCCCCTCGTTAATTTTTTCTTCGCTCATTTTTATTATGCCGTCACTTCCTTGCAATAAACCTTTAGGGCATGGCCAACCTAGTGTAGTGTCCCAGTAAAATAACTACGCTATGGTAGCGGCGGGCTTTAGCCTGCCTTGCGCCCTGCGGGCGCAGAAACAGGATGAATCCCGTTGCTACCAATTCGTGTTGGTGCATGCACCGCCTGTAAAGGAGATGCTGGGACACTACACTAGCCACAACCGGGTTACTCTATCAAAGCTTGCCCGTTTTGCAAGATAAAATCTGTGCCGGACGTAAATTAATAATACGTTCATAAATGCAAGTGTCTGTTAGAACAAAAATTTGAGACAATACGCTGGTGGAAAGAAAATCGAAAGTCCGCCGGATTTTGTGGCCGGACCGCCCGGCAAAATTCCTAAACACCCAAAAAACGGCGATGAAGGGACTGTTCAAAATTTTACAAGAGGCCGACGACGCCGAAGACCTGCACGACATGCGCGTTGCGATTAGAAGAACAAGGGCGTTGCTGGGATTTGTCGAATCCGATTTAAAAGCGCCCAAATTCCACAGGCTTTCCGCCATGTTAAAAAAATGCGGATGTGTGCTGGGCGCCCAACGGCAGTTGGACGTCGCCCTGAAGGACGCCAAACATTACGGGCTAAAAACATCCGGTCTGGCCGGGGCGCGAAAAAAGGCGCGCGAGGAGGTCGCACGAATGCTGACCAACCTACGATGGACAAAATTGGAAGGCGAGTTGGGAAAGTTTTCCGAATCAATCGTAAAGATAAATCGGTCAAGCACGCAAAAAACTGCGTCCGCCCTTCTTGGCAGGCTGAAAAAAATCGAACGCTTCCTGCCGGAGAAGTCATCGCCGGATTTTCACAAGTTTCGTATTTTCGTCAAAAAAATACGCTACACGTTGGAGGCGGTCGGAAGGCCGCTCGGAAAAATAAAGTCGCTACATTCGTTGTTGGGAAAAATTCACGACCTCTCGGTTCTTCAGCAACTCGTGCCCTGCACTAAGGAGGTTGAAAAAGACGCCGTCTCCCTCTACAACCGCGCCGTCTGCGTCGTCAAACCGGCCCTGAGGCACGCGAGTAAAGAACTGGCCGCCGCGGCGATTGAATCGCGATTCTAAACGCTTAATCTTCGCCTTGAGGGGAGTGGTTCAAAAAACCGTCCATAAACGAGGCGTAGGTTCCCTTCGATATTTCCTCGCGTATGCGCGACATCAGCCTCTGATAATAGGTGATGTTGTGAAGCGTGTTCAGGCGGAGCGCCAGAAGCTCGTCCGCCATAAACAGGTGCCGCAAATACGCCCTGGAATAGCCGGTGCAAGTCTCGCACGGGCACTCTGGGTCGAGCGGCGAGGCGTCTCTCGCGTGGATTGCGTTTCTTATGTTCACCCTTCCCCTGCTGGTAAAAAGCGCTCCGTTGCGCGCGTTTCTTGTGGGCATAACGCAGTCGAACAAATCAACCCCGCGCCCCACCGCGCCAACGATGTCCTCCGGCGTGCCGACCCCCATCAGATACCTCGGCTTGTTTTCAGGCAGGAACTTCTCCGTCACCTCCACCATATCCAGCATCAGCGAGGCCGACTCGCCGACGCTTAAGCCCCCCATCGCGTATCCGTCGAACCCGATGGAGACAATCTCTTTTGCCGACTGCTCCCTCAACGCCGGATTGGTGCCTCCCTGCGTTATGCCGAATAGCGCCGCCATGTCGTTTTTCTTCGCGTTCTTGCACCTTTCCGCCCAAAGGGTCGTCCTGTCGGACGCCTTTTTAAGGTAATCGAGGTCGGATGGATATCCGGCCGGTTCGTCAAAGCACATGATTATGTCGGAACCAAGCGACTCTTGAATCTCCACCGCCAGCTCCGGCGTTATAAAATGACTGCTCCCGTCCAGATGGCTTTGGAATTTAACGCCGGAGTCGGTGATTTTAACAAGCCCCTTTAGGCTGAAGACCTGAAACCCGCCGCTGTCGGTCAATATCGGCTTTTCCCAGTTCATGAATTTATGAAGTCCGCCAAGCTCCTCTATAAGCTTGTGTCCCGGCCTGAGATAAAGGTGGTATGTGTTGCAAAGGATTATTTCCGCCCCGGCCTTTAAAACATCCTGGGGCGACAGCGTTTTGACCGTCGCCTGCGTCCCGACCGGCATGAAGGCTGGGGTGTTTATCTCGAACCCCTTGGCGGTACGCAACCGGCCCCTTCTGGCCCGGCCTTCAGTTTTTAAAACCTCGAATTGAATCAGAATTTTTCGCCAGCGGTTAAATTCGGGCGGAGCCGGTTACAGCAGACGTCCGAGGAAGAACTTCATGTCATCCTCGTCGGCCAGCAATCCGACGCCGGCAATGAACGTCCTGTAGTATTGGTTTAACAACTCGTCGCCGCCGACGTAAAAATAGAGGTATTTTTGCGGATAATATTTTCCCACGACCCGAACCTGTGGCTGGGTCGCAAATTGGTCGTACCCGCCGAGGTTAAAGGCGTCGACGCTTAGCATAAGTTTGTCGTTCATAGTGTGTAAGTCCGCGCCCAGACCGCCGGAGGTCTCGATTAACCCGCCCTTGAGCGTCACGTTGCCGAACCGCTTTGCTATATAAAATGTGTACAGCAGGGAGGCGGCGCTGTTTTTGGTGATCGAGACCGCCGATGCGCCGCTTCCGGTGGCGTTGTTGAAGGATTGCTTGCGGATGTCGTTGCCGACCTCGAACATATAGTATTTGTCCTCCCTCGGGGTAATTTTTAGGGAGAAGACCGAACGGGAGGATTGCTGGTAATTCTGGTTGCTACCGATGTATTCACCCCTGGCCCCGACGCCGATTTTTAGGGCGCCGGTCTGCTTGGTGAGGTTTTTCGCGCCGTCCAAGGTTTCGGTTACGCCGTTGTAAACCTCGTCGTCCTGTATTAGCTTGCCCAGCGTCCCCTCCCCTTTCTCGAGTTTGGCGGAAATCTGTTTCACGTTTGCCATTATCTCCTCGAGTTTTTCGGAGCTCTTCTTTAGGTTTGCCATGGTGATTTTAAAATTTTCCCTGTTGTCGGTGAGGACTCCGTTAAAGTTGCCGGAGGCCTCCTTTATGTTCGCCATGCTGTCTTTGAGGTTGGCCCTGTTTTCCGCCACCATCTCTTTTATTCCCGCCGCCGCCTTGTCGAGGTTGTCCATCAACTGCGGCGACTTGTCGGCAAAAGTCTTGGAGAAGGTGTTGAAGTTCCCGACCGTCCCCTTCAGGTTCTCCCTGTTTTCCGCGAGCATTTTTTGCAACAGGTCGGAGGCCCTGTCTATGTTGGTGATGATGGACGCCAGCTTTTCCTTGTTCTTGCTCATAACGTCGTTAAGGGAGCCGCTGAGCTCCGAGATGTTTTTGATGATGTTTTTCAGCCCCATCTTCCCCTCTACGCACGCAAAAACGTCCTGAAGCGACGCGGCCACCCCCTTGATGTTGTCCAGCCCGTCGGAGAGCTTGGCTA
>JACQEX010000070.1 GCA_016200345.1 Nitrospinota bacterium | reverse complement strand
GATCGGTCTTACGGTCGTCAAAAATCTCTTTAACGAAGGGGAGAACCCGGTCGGGAAAACCATACGCATCAAGCAAAGCCCGTTCGTCGTCATCGGCGTGCTCGGCCCCAAGGGGCAGAGTTTGGACGGGCGCGACCAGGATGACACGGTGATAATACCGGTCACGACCGCCCAGCGAAAGGTCTTCGGGACGCAGTTCCAGGGAACCGTGCGGTTTATGATGGTGCAGGCCGTCTCGCCGGAGGCGATGCCGAAGGTGGAAAAAGGGATTGTGCAACTGCTCCACCAAAGGCACCACATACAGGAAAAACAGGACGACGATTTTTCGGTCAGAAACCTCACCGCGCTCGCCGAGACCGCCGCCACCGCCACGAAGGTCATGTCGCTCATGCTCGGCGCCATCGCCTCGATATCGCTTTTGGTGGGCGGCATCGGGATAATGAACATCATGCTCGTGTCGGTCACGGAGCGGACGAGGGAAATTGGGATTCGCGTGGCCATCGGCGCGCGGAGGAGGGACATCCTGATGCAGTTTTTGCTGGAGGCGATAATGCTTTCGGTAATCGGGTGTCTCATCGGCGTCGCCCTCGGCGTGGGCGGCGCGACTTTGGTGAACAAACTTACGGGAATGACGGTCGTGATAACCGTGGACTCGATAGCGGTGTCGTTCGTCGTGGCGGCCTGCGTGGGGGTGTTTTTCGGCTGGTACCCGGCGAACAAGGCCTCCAAGCTGGAGCCGATAGAGGCGCTGAGGTACGAGTAAAAAAGTGGAAATAGACAAAATCGTAAGGTCGCGGCGCCGGACGTTCGCGCTCATCGTCGGTAGGGACGCGACGCTCACCGTAAGGGCTCCGCATAGGGCGAGCGAGGCGGAGATACGCGCCTTGGTTCGCATAAAATCAGCTTGGATATTAAGAAAGCAGGAGGACGCGAGAAAAACCTTCACGGAGTTCGCTCCCAAAAAATTCACGGAGGGGGAGACCTTTCTCTACCTGGGGAAAAAGTACGAGTTGTTCGTTGGGGAAAACAGCGCCGTTCCGCTGGAATTGGGCGAAAAATTTGTGTTGTCCAAAAAATACGTCGGCAGGGAGGCCGGTGTTTTTCTGAAATGGTACAGACGGCGCGCGCTGGAGCACATTTCGGAAAGGGTGAAAACCCACTCCGCCTCCGCCGGCCTGCGTCCCGGCATGGTAAAAGTAAACGGGGCGTTAAAGAGGTGGGGTTCCTGCGCCGCCGCCGGCAACCTGAACTTTGCCTGGCGGCTTGTGATGGCCCCGCCGGAGGTGGTGGATTACGTCGTCCTGCACGAGCTTTCGCATCTCGTGCATAAAAACCACTCCAAGAGGTTTTGGGAAAACGTCCGCGCCCTACAGCCGGATTACAAGGCCAACAAAAAATGGCTCAAAGACCACGGACATTTGTTATCCTTGTAGGGTGTCAAAGAACGCGGGTATTCTTTTAGGGGAGACGCCATGATAAAAAAATTGTTTTTTGCGATTGTCGCCACGTTTGTATTCCTCGGTAATTCTTTCGCCGAAGAAAATTTCGACTGCGCCCAGAACTGCGTGGTCGAGGGAAAAAAATCGCTGGAAAAGTGCAAGGCCAACCACCAGAAAGACCCGGGATATTGCCCGGCCGACGACGGGCATATGCCGGAGCACTGCAAGGCCATTTGCGCGGATGCGTCGGGCCAAAGCCCCGAGCAACTTCAAAAACAACTCCCCCCGAATTATAAGGATATAATCGAGGGAAATTAGCCGGCCAAAAAATTTAGATGAAAGGGTGATTAATGAAAAACGTCGAAATGACCGTCCAAGGAACCATGCTCACCATAAAGGTTGATTTAAGCAAGGAGTTCGGCCCCTCTTCGTCCGGGAAGACGATTATCATAGCCAGCACCGAGGGGAACGTGACAATACAGGACAGGGAGGAGAAGGTCGGTCTCAACGTTTACAAAAAGAAGCCCTGAACGCGGTTTGGGGAAATAGGGTGAAGGATAAAACCCTGCCCCGGTTCGTAATAACGGTCGGCGACCCGGCCGGCGTCGGGCCGGAGGTTTCGTTAAAAGCGTTGGATTTGGTCCCGCTAGAAATCCGCCGTCGGCTTGTAGTCGCGTGCGACAGGACTGCGCTGGACGCCGCGATAAAACTGACAAGGTGCAAAACAAAATTTTCGCCGTTTGAGAAAGACAAACTTCCGCCGACGGGGAAGGCCGCCTTCCACGAGGCGGGGCCGGGGCTGAAAAAAATTCCGAAGGGGCGGCCCAGCGCGGAAGGCGGGGCCTCAGCCGCTGAATACATAAAAGCGGGCGTGGGGCTTTCGCTTAAAAAATATGTCTCTGGAATCATCACCGGCCCCCTGCACAAAAAGGCGCTTCACCTTGCCGGGTATCCATACCCCGGCCACACGGAGATGCTGGCCGACCTTACCGGGACAAAAAAATTCGCCATGATGCTCGCCTCGGAGGAGATGCGGGTGGTGGTGCTGACCACTCACCTGTCGCTAAAAGAGGCGATAAAAAAAACGACGCAGTCCGCGATATTGGAAAAATTGGTTTTAATCCAAAAGGGGCTTTCCCCAAAAAAACCTATCGGGGTCTGCGGGCTTAATCCGCACGCGGGGGACGGCGGACTTTTTGGCGACGAGGAGGAGCGGATAATATCCCCGGCGATAAAAAAGGCGCGAGGGATGGGAATAAACGCGGTCGGCCCGCTTCCGGCGGACACCGCGTTCGCGCCCGGTGTGAGGGGGAAGTACGGCGCGTTCTTGGCCATGTACCACGACCAGGGGCTGGTCGCGATAAAGGCGGTTTCGTTTGGCGACTGCGCGAACATAACCCTCGGACTGCCTTTCATAAGGACGTCGGTGGACCACGGGACGGCGATGGACATAGCGGGGCGTGGCAAGGCAAGGCCGGACTCGATGCTGTACGCCATTAAATCGGCGTTTGCGCTGGCCGGGAAAAAATAATGATTGGAAAGGGACACATGAGGAATTTTATCGCGGTTTTGGGTTTAGTTTTTCTGGTCGGCGCGTCCACGGGCGCATTGGCGGCGGACGGGGTGGAGGCGGTTTTCCCCCTCCCAAGGGCGGATTACAGCGCGGACGACAAAACGACATTTAACGCGGACGGATACGAATACAAGGTTTTCTATTCTCAAGGAAAGATGAGGAGCGAATACGACTACGCCACGCCAAATGGCACAAAGGTGACTGAGGTCGCCATTAACAGGGTTGACCTAAAGCTCTCATGGACGCTGAAGCCGGATGTGAAAATGTACGTCACTATGAAAAACCGCGACAAGGTTCCGTTTGCGATGTTGCAGACGGACGGTTTGATAAACGTCTATCAATACGACCGCGTGGGGCAAAAGCCGCAGGGGGAGGAAAAGATAAACGGAGTGACCGCCGCAAAATACAAAGTCTGGATGGAAAACGAGAAAGGGAAAAGGCTGGAGGGGTTCGTCTGGAGGACAAAGGACGACATAACCGTGAGGGTTGACGTTTCAGAGTCAGGAAAGCCCGGAAAATCGAACCGGCTGTTTAGGGAGTTGAAGAACCTAAAGGTCGCAAAACAAAATCCAGCGTTCTTCGAAATTCCTAGCGGGTACAAGGAGTCGGCCGAGGGTTACGTCAAATAGGCGAACATGGAGGAGTAATGGCGATAATTAAAGGGGGTTCAAAAGCTCCGGTTTTTTCCCTGCCGACTCAGGATGGAAAGAAGGCGTCGCTCGGAGATTTTAAGGGGAGGTGGGTTGTGCTCTACTTCTACCCGAAGGACAACACGCCGGGGTGCACCATAGAGGCCAAGGATTTCACCGCCCTTGCCGGAAAGTTTGAAAAATTGGGCGCGGTTGTTTTGGGCGTAAGTCCGGACGGCGTGGCCAGCCACTGCAAATTTATCGAAAAACAGGGGTTGAAAATTACGTTGCTAAGCGACTCGGAAAAGGACGCGGCCAAAAAGTACGGCGCGTGGGGGATGAAAACAAGCTTCGGTAAAACGGGGGAGGGGTTGATTCGCTCCACGTTTCTAATATCCCCGGACGGAAAAATTGCAAAGGCTTGGAACGGGGTGAAAGCGAAGGGCCACGCGGAGGCGGTGCTGGAGGTTTTTAGGAGTTTGCGATCTGCCTAGTCCCGCCGTTTTGGGCGTCTTGAAGCATGAACATGGCCACGGAAAGACGCAGGGCGTTCCGTTTTTGCGGGCATAGCCCGGAGTGAATTAAGTCCACAGCCGCCTTGGCCATGGCCAGGGACTCGGCCTCCTGTCTCCAGAACTCGTCCTGGAGCATCCGTCTTTCCAAATCGGTGCTTTTGTTTGCCATGTTCCCTTATCGGAAGGCGCGGGTTTTTATTGAGCGTTATTTTGACCCCGCGCATCCTTTTATCCCGCCATCCAGCCCAGTCGCAACCCATGCCACGGCAAGTCCCGCATAAAAAAAGTTTTAGCGATTGAAATATAATTAAAACATAATTATAATAGATTCGTGGATGCCGTAGGATTTTCGTGGGATGAACGTAAGGATAAAGAGAACCTTCGGAAGCACGGGGTCTCGTTTGCGGAGGCGCAGACGGTTTTTTTACGATGAGAATGCGAGGCTAATTGATGACCCCGCCCATTCCGAGGCCGAGGAGCGCTTTATTATAATTGGATTGGGCGCAAGCCTCCGCGTTTAAGTCGTCTGTCATTGTTATATCGTCTCACGGAGCTCGATTAGAATTATCTCGGCAAGAAGGCGACAACAACGGAACGAAAACAATATGAGGAGTATCTGGCATGAGAAAGGAATGCGATTTTTCAAAGTCCCGAAAAAACCCCTACGCGAAGATGCTTAAAAAGCAGATTACTATCCGCCTGGAGGCCGATGTCATAGATTATTTCAAGGGATTGGCCGAGAGCTCCGGCATTTCCTACCGAAGTTCTATGTCCATATTACATCTGGAGAGCGCGACGAGATTACTATTTTGCGTGGCCAGGGACGAATCGTAATGGAGATGGCGCCACGCTTGAAGCGGGATAAATCAACGATTAGCCGTGAACTGCGGAGAAACGGAATTGGGATACGGACGGTAAATCAATTTTTTGTTTTTTGCCAGATAGGCGTCATAATAGCCACAGGAGGAACGAAGAATGAAAGTCTCCAACACCGTGGAGTTGAAGAACAAAACAAACGAATTGCTTAGGGGAGTCATCAAGGGAGAGCCTTTGATTATCACCCTAAAGGGGAAGCCGGCCGCCGCGCTGACCGCTGACGGAGGATGGGCTGGAGGATTTCATCATTGAAAACAGTCCGTCAATCAAAAGGAAAATCAAAAAGGCCGAGGACAGCATAAAGGCCGGAAAAACCGTAAGCTTGGAAACATATTTGGCCGGCGGAAAATAACCTGCCCAAGTATTCCGTTCAGCTGACAAAATCCGCCGTAGGCGATTTGGGCGAAAACCCGGAGCGCGACGCAATTGTTTTAGACATTCAAATCTGTCCGGCAACCCTTTGGCAAGCGGCGTCAACGTCAAGAAGCTCAAGGGATTCTCACCGCCTCTTTACCGGATGCGCTCCGGCGGATACAGGGAGCTATATAGGATTTACGGTACGGAAATTGTCATCCTTCGCGTCATTGACCGAAAGGAACTGGAACGGGCGATAAAAAAATTCAGATAGGCAATATTTAGGAAGACGGCCTGATATTGTTTTGGGGGACACAATGACCTCTCCGACGCAAAAATCGTAAAAAACGCCAAAAGCGCAAAAAATGTCAATAAAGCCAAAATCGCAAAAGCCCTTCGCCTCGATACGGGGTATAAAGTGGGTATGAATGATTTAGTAATAGAGAGAACGGGGAGAGGGGGAAGGCCTCACGCGAAGACGCGAAGGGGTTTCGACGACCTTTATCAAATAACCGTATTGCCCGCTCTGATTCACATTTTAAAGTCTCGACCATTTACTGTGGCCCGCTGGCGCGGGAAGATGCTGGGAAAGGGGGGGAGGAGATTGCCCCTGTGGGAC
>JACQEX010000069.1 GCA_016200345.1 Nitrospinota bacterium | reverse complement strand
TTGACAAGGAACTGACCATACGCCTTTCCCTTGTCCGGTGCGTCGAAATCATAGGCGAGGCGGCCTCAAAAGTGTCCCATGAGACGCAATCGGAATTCCCGCAACTGCCTTGGCGGAAAATAGTAAACATGAGGAACCGCCTTGTCCACGCTTATTTCGACATAAACCACGACATCGTATGGAATACCGTTGCGGGCGACCTTCCGCCGATTGTAGCCTTGCTTGAAGAAATACTCCACAAAGAGCGCGGCTGACAGTTAAAATGTTGTACGACCAGATTGACCAGCTTATTCTCAACGCTCCATACGTCGAGCCAAAAGAGCACTGGAAGTACATCCCGGAAGAAAAGAAATTCTCGCTCGAACATTCCGCCTGAAAACCGGCCCCCGGCCCCTTGACCGGCGGAGGCTGGTTACCTCCTGACCCTTGCGATTAGTTCCGACATTTGCAACACCTCCACGCCGGGGCTGAACCTCGCCGTTAAATCCATAAGTTGCATCTGGCACGAAGGACATTCCGTGACCACGATTTGCGCGCCGGAGGCTTGGATGTTTCGCCCCTTCTTTTCCCCCATCGCCACCGACTCGGCGTAATTTTTCGCGTTGAAGGCCCCGGCTCCGCCGCAACACGCGCTTGCATCCGCCATCTCCACGAACTCCACGCCGGGGAGTGAGCTTAAAATCCTTCGCGGCTCGGCGGTTATTTTCATCCCGCGCGACAGGTGGCACGGGTCGTGATAAGTAACGCGCACTTTTTTTTCCTTTCCGTCCGCCGGCACCGGCTTGGAGGGCATTCTGTCGGCGTACAACTTTTGGAAGTCCGTCACCTTGGCGGCAAATTCCTCTCCCGCCGTTTTTCCCAAAAGCGCGGGGTATACGTCCCTCAACATTGAGCCGCACGTGGCGCAGGAGGTGACGATGTAATCGAACCCGCGCCCGGCAAACGCGCCGGCATTTTTTTCTGCGGAAATTTTCGCCGCGTCCAAATCGCCGGCAAAATACGCGGGCGCCCCGCAACAGACCTCGTCTTTTACGAGCGTGACCTCCGCCCCGACCGAGGAGAGCGCGTTTATGACGCCCGCGCCGCTCGATTGAAACGCCCAGTCCGCCATGCACCCGACGAAGTACGCTACCTTTAGCTCGGTGTTTCCCTTGGCGGGAGTTTTTTCAGGAAACCGGCCTTTAAGGTTTTTCACGGAAAAGTCCGGAAACACCTTTTGTTTTCCCTCGGAGGAAAATTTCGACAAAAAGGGGAGGCGCGGGAAAAGTCTCGCCATAAACGCGGTTAAGTTAAAGAACGCGGCCAAAAACGGCATCGCGGGTCTGCTCGTTAGCATTTTGCGAAAAAGAAACTTTTCAAAGTAACCGCCGTATTTTTTGAACAGCTCTCCCCGCGCTGAGACGATGACGCGGGCCGGGTCGGCCCCCGCCGGGCAGGCCGAGGTGCAGGCCATGCACGAAAGACAGTGGTTGAACGTGGCCGACAATTCCTTGGTGGGCGAAAGGCTCCCGTCGAGCAACGCCCCGGCCAAAACCACCTTCCCCCTTGCGGAGTCGTGCTCGTATCTGGTCAGTTTGTAGGTCGGGCAGTCCGGGTGGCAACCGCCGCACATGACGCATTTGTCAATCAGCGGCCTTAGGGTTTTTAAATCCGTTTCCATTTATTCACCCAGCATTTCGCGGAGTTGGGGGAGGCCGATGATTTTTACCCCCAGTTTGCGGGCGTCGTCCAGCTTGCCTCCGGGTTCGCTCCCGGCGAGAAGGTAGTCGGTTTTTTTCGACACGGAGCCGGCCGTCTTGCCCCCGGCGCGGGTTATCAGCTCCTTTGCCTCGTTGCGCGACACTCCTTCCAAAGTTCCGGTGACGACGAACGTTTTTCCCTGAAGGGCTTGGCTGTCCGGTTTGGAGGCGTCGCTTTTCACGTTGACGCCGAGTTCCTTTAGCCGCGCGATAAGTTTTCGGTTTTCTGCGTCCTTAAAAAACTCCGCTACGCTCTGGGCGATTTTCGGGCCGATCTCAAAAATTGACGACAGCTCCTCCTCGTCGGCGTTCATCAGGTCGTCAACCGAGGCGTACCGCCTTGAAAGCACCAGCGCGGCGCGTTCGCCGACGTGGCGGATTCCAAGCCCCGCCAGCAGTCTTTGCATTCCTCTTCCCTTTGCCGTCTCGACGGCGATTCTGAGATTATCCGCGGATTTCTCCCCCATTTTTTCCAACTCCGCCACCTTCGCGTAATCAAGGCGGAAGACGTCGGCGCAGTCGTTTAAAAACCCTTTTTCGAGCATCTGAACGACGGTGGAGGGGCCTAGTCCCTCTATGTCCATCGCGTCCCTCGATACGAAATGCAAAATCGCCTCCAGCCGTTGGTCGGGACATGCGCGGTTGACGCAACGCCAGGCGGCCTCTCCTTCAGCCCTGGTAGCGGGCTGGCCACAGGAGGGGCAGTTTGTTGGCATCGAAAACGGTTTGGCCCCGCGCGGTCGTTTTGAGATTATTACGGAGACGACCTTTGGGATGATTTCCCCACCTTTTTCTATCAGCACCGAATCGCCGACCCTTATGTCCTTCTTTTTTATCTCGTCCTCGTTGTGAAGCGTCGCGCGAGAGATGGTGCTACCGGAGAGAAATACCGGCTTTAGTTTTGCCACGGGTGTTAGGGTTCCTACTCGCCCGACCTGCACGACGATGTCCTCTATCACCGTCTCGGCCTGTTCGGGGGCGTATTTGTAGGCCATTGCCCAGCGGGGGAATTTGGATGTCGCCCCAAGCTCGCGCTGGTCGGCGAAGCCGTTTACCTTTACGACCATTCCGTCCGTGTCGTATGGGAGTTTGTGCCGGTCTTTTTCGAACGCCCAAATCTCTTTTAACACCTCGTCAACGTTTTTGTGTTTTTTTACCCGCTCGGAAACGGGGAATCCAAGCTCCCTAAGTTTTTGAAGCATTTCGAAGTGAGTTTTAAAAACGTTCTCAATCGAGGCGCCTTTTTCGTCAAAAATGTACATCGAATAACAAAAGAGTTGGAGTTTGCGCTCCTTGGTGACGTTGCTATCGAGAAGTCTGACGCTCCCCGCGGCGGCGTTTCGGGGGTTGGCGAATTCTTGCTCCTCGTTTTTTCGTCTTTCCTCGTTGAGGGCCTCGAAATCACTTCTTTGCATGAAGATTTCTCCGCGAATTTCCACCTGGTTCCAGCTTTTTTCAAACGTCATGCTTTTGGGAACGGATTTGATTACGAGGACGTTGCCGGTTATATCCTCGCCGGTTTCGCCGTCACCCCTCGTAACGCCCTTTAATCGGCGCCCCGACGAGGAGTAAACAAGGTTTATCCCGAGGCCGTCAATTTTCGGCTCCGTGACGTACTCGACCTCCGTTTTGCCAAGCCCCTTTTTCACCCGTTCGTCGAATTTTAAAAGGTCTTCCTCGTTGTAGGAGTTGTCTATGGAGAGCATCGGCGGGTTGTGTTTATACGTGGAGAATTTTTCGGACACGCCGCCGCCGACTTTTTGCGAGGGGGAGTCCGCGGTGAGAAACCGCGGATATTTTTCTTCTAGTCCGCCCAGCTCGCGCAGTAGGGCGTCGAACTCGACATCGGTTATCTCCGGTCTGTCTTCCAGGTAATACGCCTTCTCGTGGCGTGCGATGGCGGACTTAAGCTCTTCGATTCGCTTACGCGGGTCCACCCGTGGGTTCCGTGCGAATGAACCTTATAAAGGGGAGGATTTTCTGAACCTCCTCGGGAGGCAGTTGCACGCCCCTTGCATAAAGGTCGAGAGTTTGCTCGTCGAGCGCCGAATAGTGACCGTTCCAACAATGGTAGGTGAGTATGGGGGTGCCGAGGCTGTCTATGAGCCTGTTGAACCATATCGGCCCGCCGCAAACCGCGCAATGGCCGAAAATTTTCGAGTAGTCGCCCGCTCGTTCCGTCTGCGGGTCTATGCCATGTTCGTGCTTTTCCATCGTCCTCTCGTTTGCAAATTGTTTAACCGATTATAACAGGAGGGGGGCGTATTTTTTCCGAGAAAAATTTTTTCAGCAAACAACCTCTATTATTGGGTCGCAAAACCGGTTAGAATTCGGCTGACGTAGCCATTGACGGGCGTGGCTGGCACCCGCCCGTTTACCGCCCGTTTACAAGGGTGGGGAAGCGTTATGTATCGGCGAAAATGGACGGAATGAGGAGTCATGGAAACATTTGATTTAGTCATAATCGGCGGCGGCCCCGGCGGATTGTCTGCGGCGATTTACGCCATTCGCGCCAAGATGAACGTCGTAATTATTGAAAAAACCGGGCTTGGCGGCCAGATTGCCGTCACGGACATAATCGAAAACTACCTTGGGTTTCCGTCCCTGTCCGGGGCGGATCTTGTGGGGCATTTCGAGACGCATGTAAAGAGCCTCGGCGTGCCGGTTAAGTACGCGCTGGTCGAAAAAATAACCAAGGAGGACGGCCTTTTTATTTTGAGCCTTGGAAACGAAAAGGTGGGGGCCAAGTCCGTAATCGTCGGCTCCGGCGCGGAGCCCTCCAAACTAAAAATTCCCGGCGAGCTTGAATTCACCGGCAGGGGGGTATCTACCTGCGCCACGTGCGACGGGCCGTTTTACAGGGGGCGAGACATCGCCATAGTCGGCGGCGGCGACACGGCGGTCAAAGAGGCGATTTACCTAAGCAGGCTCGTGAAAAAGATTTACCTCGTACATAGGCGCGACTCGTTCCGGGCCGAGAAAATTTTGCAGGAGCGCGTGCTTGCCCGCCCCAACGTGGAGTTTTTGTGGTTCCACAAGGCGGTGGAGGTCAAGGGGGACCAAAGCGGCGTGACAGCCTTGGAGGTTCAGGACGTCCGCACGGAGGCTGTTCGCGCGCTGGAGGTTCACGGCGTCTTTATTTTTGTCGGCATCGTCCCGAACACCGCGTTTGTCGATTGCGACAAGGACGCGGCCGGATTTATAAAGACAAACGAAAAAATGGAGACCTCGGTTCCCGGCCTTTACGCCATTGGGGACTGCCGGGTAACGCCGTTAAGGCAGGTTGCGGTCTCCGTCGGCGAGGGGGCGATAGCCGCCGTCTCAGCCGGAGATTACGTCTCGGAGTTGGAAGGAACGGCGTACGCCGGGAAAGCCAAATCTAAGTAGAGGAAAATATGGACTACGGCACGGTCGGCGGTTTGGGAAATCAACGGATGATGGGCGAGAGGGGCGGGCCTCCCCCGTCGGCGGCGCAACTATTTTTGGCCTACAACAAGCGCCGGGTGGAGGCCGCGGTACAGATATCGCCGCAGAAATCGGCGGTTGCGTTTTACCTCGTCCCTCTGATGCTGAATTACAACCATCCCTCCATTCCGGGCTACATCGAGGGCGGCGGAGATTCGGCGGGGGTGGAATTTTTTGAGATTTCGCAGGAGACGAGGCAGATAGCCAACTCCATGCTTCGCGACTTTTCGGTCTTCGAAAAGGATCTTCCACAAAACGGCCTTCAAAGGCGCCAGTCGCCGGTGGAGTCCCTTATGCTTATGGGGAGCGTCGGGTCCTGCGCCCAGAATGCGGATTCCGATTTTGATTATTGGGTGGTGGTGGACGAGACGAAGCTTTCGCCGGCGATTTTGGCGTCGCTTAAGAGGAGGCTTACCGCGGTTGAGAAATGGGGCGAAAAGCAGAACATAGAGCTACACTTCTTCATAACGGACGTGACGAAGGTCAGGGCCAACGATTTCGGCAAGGCGGACAAGGAGAGCGCCGGTTCGTCGCAGGCGAAACTGCTGAAGGAGGAATTTTACAGGACGTGCGTCCACGTGGCGGGAAAATACCCGATTTGGTGGCTCACCCCGGTCGCCGCCACGGACGCGGATTATGCCGTGGTGGTCGCAAAACTTGTGGCGACGCCAAATTTCGAAAAGGCGAGGTATGTGGATTTGGGGAACATCCACCAGATTGAAAACAGCGAGGCGTTCGGCTCGGCGCTCTGGCAGATAAACAAGGCGATGGAGTCGCCCTATAAGTCGGTGCTTAAAATCGCCTTTTTGGAGACGCTAATCTCAAAGGACGGTAGCATGACGCTTCCGTGCGACGACCTCAAAAAATTCGTCCTTGCCCAAATTGAGGGGCCGGACGCCACCGACCCGTACCTAATCCTGATAACAAGACTGCTTGATTTCTACGCCGCCAGAAAGCGCGACGACGTTGTGAACCTAATTAGAAAATGTTTTTACAACAAGGCGAGCGTGAAGGTCATTCCCGGAATACGAAAAAAGCAGTCCAGGACTTTTAAGGAAGACGTGATGATTCGGTGCGTGGACAGATGGGGCTGGAGCGAGTACGACGCCAACCGTCTGAACAACTTTAAGGAGTGGGATTTCGAGTCCATGCTCAAGCTCGGCAACGAGCTTCACTCGTTTCTTCTCGAGACCTATAAAAGTGTGACGGACACGTTGAAGACGGCGGAGGGCGCCAAGTCCGCCATATCCGACACCGACCTCACGGTTCTCGGCAGAAAACTGTTCTCTTTCTACAAGCGGATTCCGGGCAAAATCGACCCCATAAGGAGGCCGACCGACGATTCCGTCCGCCAGGAGTCGGTCACGTTTTATCCGCTGGTACAGCGCGGCAAAAAAACGGTGTGGATGGCCTACAGGGGGAACGTGGCGACCGAGATAGCAAAAAACAGCGGCGTGGAATACGCGTTCTTGCGAAAGGCCATGTCCCTGCCGGAGGTAATTTTCTGGCTGGCCGTGAACAACGTGGTGGACGGCGGGACGTTTTTGCACCTGATTCCAAACCAACTGCCGACGTCGCTTAAGACCATTCAGGGCCTGATGAAGATGGTGAACGATTTCATGCCCACGGAGTCCATTTCCTCGATACCAAACGACGTGTTGTTAAAACAGCCTGCTATAACGCGCCTTGTCGTGGTGGTGAATTTTACGTCGCAACCGTGGAAGAAGGAGGTGGACGAGGTCACGTTGTTGTGGCAAAACAGCCACGGCGAAAAATTCTGCGAGTCCCCGGAGCCGAAAAACCTTGTGACGAGGCTGGCGGAGCTGAACGCAAACGCGGCGACCACCTCGTTCGCCACTCCGTATGATTTCTTCAAGGTGTTCGTCGCCCCGGTCGAGGACGCCGCGAAATTGGAAAAAGCCGTAAGGGGCCTTGTCATCTCCAGCATCAAACGCCAGGATTAAGTTTTTCGCGCCGCAGTAAACGACCATATACTTCCGCCATCCAAGTCAGAGCGCGCGTTGTTGCAACTAGAGGATGGTCGCCGAAACCTCATTCCGGTGGGTACACACTTTAGTGTGTACATCGAAGGAGTACAGGTTAAAACCTGTACCTACCAACCCCATTAATTGGTTTTGGTTCGGCGCGATTTTTTAATGAGGCGTCCCGCCTCCTTCAGCTGTTCCGGGTTGCCGACTATGTATGCGACGTCGCCGCCCGCCAGTTTAAAGTCGGCCTGCGGGTTTGCGAAAAATTCGGAGCGTCTCTGAACGGCCAAAACGGTGGCCCCCGTCTCGGCGCGAATGTTCAATCCGTTGATGGTGTTTCCGTCCGCCGCGCCGCCGGCAGGCACCTCGATGGTCTGCATTCCAAGCTCGTTGAGCAGGGCGGCTGAAAAGGCCGATTCCGCCCTTCCGGTCGGCACTCCCCTTAGCATCCCGTAATGCTGGTGCCTAGCCTTGCCGACCTCGTCCATAATCACGTTGTACGGCACGTCGTAAGTCTGCAAAACGTGGGCGAATATTTCGATGCTTGTCTCGAACTCCTCCGGTATGACCTCGTTCGCGCCGAGCGCAGTGAGTGGTTCGATTTCCCTCACGTACCTCGTGCGGACGATTATGTGCAGGTTTGGGTTGATGCCCCGGGCCACGCTCACTATCCGACGCTCCACCGTGGGGTCGGACGCGCCCACGGCCAGCACGCGCGCCAGAGGGAGCGACACGTGCGTCAAAACGTGCTCGCGCGTGGCGTCGCCGAAATGTATCGGCTCGTCGGATTTTATCCCGTCCCGCACCGCCGCAGGGTTCATTTCCAAAATGTTGTACGGTATCCCCGTGGCCTTAAGCACCTTCGCAAGCCGCCGTCCGTTCAGTCCGTACCCGACGATTACGACGTGATCCCTAATCGGCGGATATTTTTCGCCGTCCTCCAACGCGCGGTCGGTGCGAACCCTTGAGAAGTGTCTCAAAATTCCGTTTGCCGCCTTTGGGGCTAGTGCAATCATGAACGGCGTCGCCGCCATCGTTATGACCGAGGACGCCAGAAAAAGCTGGTACAGACCGCCAAGCTCCATCCCGGATTTTAGGCCGACTCCGGCCAGGACGAACGAGAACTCGCCTATTTGCGAGAGCGAAATGCCGGTGATGACCGCAAGCCTGGCCGGGTATTTAAACGCAAAGAACGGGACGGCGGCGGAAGGGGCCTTGATTAGAAAAATTCCCAGCGTCGCCGCGACGACAAGGGGGATGTTTTCGAGCACGTAACGGGTGTCCAGCAACATCCCTACGGAGACGAAGAACAGCGAGTTGAAAATGTCCCTAAACGGAAGAATCTCCGCTATGACTTGGTGGCTGTACTCCGAGTCGGCAATCATCATCCCGGCCAAAAACGCGCCAAGGGCCAGCGAAAGGCCGGTCTCGAAGGTTATCCACGCGGTGCCGAGGCACAAAAGCAGAACCACCATAATAAAAAGCTCGCGGTTGCGCGTGTTCACGGTGTGGAACAAGATGCGGGGCACCGCTATTTCCATCGCGGCCACCACCAACAACAAAAGCAGGGCGGCCTTTAGCAGAAGGAACAGCACCCCGATTCCCGCCGGGCCGCGTCCGGCCAGCATCGGGGTGACCAGCATCATCGGCACGGCGCAGATGTCTTGGAAAATCAAAAGTCCGACAATCCACTGTCCGTGCACGGAGTTTATCTCCGCCCTGTTGGACAAAACCTTTAGGACGACCGCGGTGCTGGAGAGCGCGACTAGGAATCCCACGAAGATGGACGGCCCAGTCTTTCCGGTTATCAGCCAACCGATGACGGCGGTGACGCAGACGGTGAGGAGAACCTGCGCCGCGCCGGCCTTCAGGGCGACGTCGCGCATGCGGAAAAGTTTCGTCATGGAAAATTCCAGGCCGACCGTGAAAAGCAAAAGCACGACGCCTATCTCGGCGAGTTGTTCGACCGTGCGAATGTCGCGTATCAGCGAAAGTCCGTGCGGGCCCAGGGCGACGCCGGAGACAAGAAAGCCGACCATGCTGGGAATTTTGATTCTGTCGAAGAAATATACGACTACGACGGACCAGGAAAAAATTATTATCAAGTCGCCAAGAAACCCGACCTGCTCCATCAGCGTTTTTCCGGGTTTTCCGCGGCCACCCTAAAATCAAGACGCCTCATGCCGGATTCTTCCAGTGTGCTAATTATTCCGTCCTTGCGCGACGGCTCGCACCAGACCAAAAAACAGCCGCCGCCGCCGGCTCCGCAAACCTTCGGGTGCCCACCCCTTTTTTTAACCTTGGCAAACACCCTTCGCATGGCCGGGGTCACCACCCCGCGCCCCAAAAGCTCGCGCTGTTTTTCCTCCTTGTCTATAAGCCCGCCCACGCGCCCCAAACGACCCTCCGTAATTGCGGAGAGGACGTCGAGCGAGTTTTTCGCGATTTTTTCAAACGCCGAGACGGTGGCCTTCTCCCTTTCAACCGCCCTCTTAAACATAAGCCAGTTGGGAACGCCCGAGTTGCGCGACTCGCCGGAATATGCGAGGACGACCCTTTTTTCCACGTCCACCGCCGAGATTCCCAGGGGTCTACATTCGCGCGTCTCCTTAAGGTTTACCAGCGCGTTGACGCCACCGTTTAGGGCGGCCACGTAGTCCTGCAATCCCGTTGGAATGCCGAGGTGCCTGGCCTCCATGTTTTTTGCCGCGTCCATAATTTCCTCGATTGAAAAATCGGCGCCGCTGATTCTGTTGAGCGCCCTCAAAAATGCTATCAGCATGGAGGAGGAGCCGCCAAGCCCCGCGCCCGGGGGGGAGGACGACTTTATGGAGAACTCCCATCCGCTGACGGGAATGAAGTCCAACGCACGGTGAAAGAGGGTTTTTTTCTTCTCGGCCGTGTTCGGGGAATATATGGTTATTTTTCCGTCGCCCGTCGTTATCACCGGGGCGCCAAGTTTGGCGTTTTCCCTCGCCTCGACCACCGCATAAAGGTCTATGGCGACGTTGATGGAGGCGGACGGGGCGAACATGACCGAAAGGGGCCAGATGTCGAGCGTTCCCCCGGCAAGGTCAATTCTTGTGGGGGCTTTTTCCGTTATCATGGTGATATATTATCCCAATAACCCGGATTATTCACGGCGGAACCGCGAATAACCCGGAAAGCCGCGATTTTGTCGCGATTTACGCGCCGGCTAACATTTTTCTTCGTCAACATACTGGTACGTATGTTTTCCTCGAAAAATGCCTCGCCGTCGCGTTCTCGCGCCAAACTTGCGACTTTGCCCACTTTGTTCCATGAATAAAGCGGGATAACTGTTTAGTCCACCAACAACAAAGAAAAAAAATTGGCGGGGAGCAAGTGGAAAAGGAGAATGGCAACACCGGGCGGTACGCCTCGATTGACGTCGGGTCCAACACCGTGCGCCTGCTTGTGGCGCGCGCGGAGGGGGGCGGTTTTAGGGAGTTGCACTCGTCGCAGATAATCACCCGCTTGGCCGAAAAGGCGCACGATACGGGCCTCCTTTCGGAAACGGCGATGGAAAGAACTTTGGCTGGTTTGGAGGGGCTTGTCGCGGGAGCCGGGGGGCTACGGCCCTTCCGCGTATGCGCCACCGCGACCCACGCGGTGAGGAAGGCGAAAAACGGGGGGGAATTCGCCGAGCGATTTAAGAAAAGGCTCGGTTTTCCGATAAACGTCATCGAATGGGAGAAGGAGGCGGGTCTTTCGCTGAAAGGGGCCGAGATGGTGGTCGGGGCGGGAAAACCAATACTGCTTTTCGACGTCGGCGGCGGAAGCACCGAGTTCATACACAAAGGCGCCGACGGCTCCGTGAGGGCGGTCGGCACGGAGCTTGGCGTCGTGCGGCTTGCCGAGACGTTTATTAAATCCGCCCCTTTGATGGAGGGCGAATATAAAAAACTGGCCGAATATCTTGCGGTGGAAATGTCCGCGACCGCAGGGAGGCTAAAGGCGGAAAAACCGTTTGTTTTGGTCGGGACCGCCGGCACCATTACGTCAATTGCGGCGATGATTTACAACGTCCACCCGTACGACCCGGAAAGGGTGAACAACAAAAGGCTTTTGCGGAAGGTTGTTTTGGAGCTTTTGAACGACGTGGGGGGGATGACGCTGGAGCAACGGGGCCGCATACCGTCGCTCCAAAACGGGCGGGAGGATTTGATTATTCCGGGCATTGGGCTTACACTAGCCGTCATGGACGCGTTTGGCGCGGATGAACTGACCGTGTGCGACTCCGGCCTGCGCGAGGGAATTTTGCTGTCCGCCATGGACGGGACAATCCCATCCGAGTTGTTGCAATAATTATGGAGAAATTGTGATGAGGGAAAGAAGGTCGCACGGTGTCGCCTTTTTTGCGGCGTTTTTGCTCCTCGCGGCGGCGTTTCCCTCCCATGCGGCGGAACCGCTGGCGCTGGGGCGGAAAATGGACGGCGTCTTTTTTGGCGACAGCGTCCTGCACTTTGAGGACAAGTCAAAACAGCTCACGTTCGACCAAATAAAATCCGCCGAAATTCTTTCCAAATTCGCCCCGGATAGGCAAAAAAGCCTCAATTTCGGACTTTCGGATTCCAACCACTGGCTTTATTTCAAGGTGAAAAACAACGGCTCGGCGCCGACCTCGTGGTGGTTGCAGATGGAGTACACCCTTTTCAGCAATTTGGACGTTTACGAGGCGGCCTCGGACGGCTCCTTCGCCGTTCACACGGGGGGAAACCAAATATCCATTGACGAGCACGACGAAAGAAGCAGAAAAAATATTTTTCGGATGAACACGCCTCCGGGCGGCGGCGAGGTGTTCGTCAAAATCAGCCCGATTGACGCGATGGTCATGGACGCCCATATGACGGCCTGGGACGAGGAGAGTTTTGACGATGCGGTCGGCCTGGAGAACCTGGCCCTTGGCCTGTATTACGGGGCGTTGCTGGCGTTGATTTTTTACAACCTGTTCGTCTTGGTTTCCGTCAGGGACTTAAGCTATCTGTGGTACATTCTTTACCTTTCCTTCGCGGCGTTGGACTATTTCGCCATCAACGGCCTTGGGTTTAAATATTGGTGGGGAAACTCCGCATACGCCGCCAGGGAGTGGCCCCTTTCGTTTTATCTGCTGGCATACACGTTCGCCTTCATGTTCGCCCGCTCGTTCCTTGAGATAAAAAAGAATCTGGGCCGGATGGACGGGGTGATAAGGGCCTGCGCGATTATAAGCGGGTTGCTGGCCCTGATTTCATTGACGGACCTGAGCTTTCATTTTGTAGCCACCATCGCCTACCCGGCGACAATCGTTTACGCCCCGCTCCTGATTTATGTGGGCGTAAGAAGCCTCGGTGCCGGGGTTCGCCAAGCCCGGTATTTTGCCGCGGCCTGGATTGTCTTTCTAATTGGAATGCCGGTTTACATACTAAAGGACCTTGGATTCCTCCCCAATTCATGGTTCTCGGTTTACTCCGTGCAAATCGGCACGCTTTTGGACGCGGTGTTGCTTTCCCTAGCCCTGGCCGACAGGATTAACATCCTGCGCGGGGAAAAGGAAAAGGCAGAGGCTCTGGCCCGCGACGCGCTGGTAAAAAGCATGAACGTGCTCGAGGCCATGGTGGCGGAGCGCACCCGCAAACTTTCGGAGAGCGAGGCGAGGCTTAAGGGGCTTTCGGACTCCACCTTCGAGGCGATTGTCGTCCACGAAAACGGGATTATATTGGACGCAAACAGGGCGGCGGAGCAGATGATCGGTTTTTCCAAGGAGGAATTGATCGGAAAAAACGCGATAAAGCTTTTCATCGCCCCCGAGAGCGAGGAGCTGAGTAGAAAAATAATCGCCTCCGGCTCGGAGGAGGTTTTCGAGATTTCGGGGCTGAAAAGGGGGGGCGAAAAAATTCACGCGGAGACGCGGGGGAGAAACATAGATTTCGGCGGAAGGCCGGCGAGGGTCGTGGCCTTGCGCGACGTCACCGCCAGAAAAAACGCCGAAAGCGCCTTGAAGGCCGCAAAAGAGGCCGCCGAAAGAGCCACGAGGCTTAAGGACACTTTCGTCTCAATCGTCACCCACGACCTTCGCTCGCCCGTCGGCGGGATTAAAATGAGTCTGCAGATCCTCATGGCCGACAAATCGCTGGGGGAGAAAAACAGAAGCCATTTGTCCATGCTGGTGGACTCGTGCAAGGGTTTGCTGGAGATGGTGGATCGTCTGCTTGAGATTTCGCGGATGCAAAGAGGCAACGTCCGACCCGTTAAGAAAAAGATTCCGGCAAGGCTTGTAATAGACCGCGCCGTGGAACGACTGAGGCCGGTCGCCGAAAAAAAAGGGGTTTCCATGCGAAACGACGTCCCGGAGGGGCTTCTGCTTCTTACGGACGCGGATCTGCTCTTGGAGTGCGTCGCCAACCTCGCGGCGAACGCGATAAAGTTCACCGAAAAAGGGGGGGAGGTTTCGTTTTTTAATCCGGATGGAAAACAGGGAGTCCTCTGCGTGCGCGACAACGGCGTGGGCATAAGCCCGGACATTTTGCCGGATATTTTCAAAATGGAGGTCAAAACAACCACCGTCGGGACGGACGGGGAGACCGGCACCGGAATAGGCCTTCCATACTGCAATGAGGTAATGGCGGCGCTGGGCGGCTCGATTCGCGCCGAGTCGGAGCCGGGAAAGGGAAGCTCGTTCTATTTGGAGATACCCGAGTGGAGCCGCAACTAATAATAACGGACCTAAATATGCCGCGCATGGACGGGTTCGAACTGCTTAAGGAGCTTAACGGGTCGCCGGAGTACGCGGACATCCCGGTGCTGGTCGGCACGTCCGCCGACCCCGCGTCGCAAAGCGGGTACGACGTTCGCACGCGCGTTTTGCGTCTCGGCGCGAAGGATTTCGTAAGCATCCCTTACGGAAGAAATGAACTTTTACCGAGGGTATCCAAACTGCTTGCGTAGGCTCTTAAACATGGAGGAACATTGAAACAAAAAGAGACGACGCTGGCCGTAATCGGCGGTAGCAGGGCGTATGACCTGCTCGCCTCCGCAAGTTTCGGGGCGGAGGGAAAAAAGGCGCGCGTGGTCAAAACGCCGTTTGGCGACAGCGCTCCGGTGCGAAAATTCACCGGGGACGGGTTCGACTATTTCTTTCTTTCGAGGCACGGCGAGAAGGGGTACGAGGTCTCCGCGCCCGCGGTGAATTACCGCGCCAACGTCTGGGCCTTGAAGAAACTCGGCGTGGAGCGCATTTTGGCCTGGAGCGGCCCGGGCGCGATAAACCCCGCCATGCATCCGGGGCATTTTGTGGTCCCGAACGACATAATAGACGCGACAAAAAACAGGGCCTCCAATTTTTTCGAGGGGACCGGGCTTGGCTTTATAAGGATGAGCGAGCCGTTCTGCCCCGAGCTTCGCGCCGCGACGGCGACGGCGATAGCCTCCGACGGCAACCAATTCCACGACGGCGGCGTGTACGTCTGCACGGAGGGGCCGAGGCTGGAGACCCCGGCGGAGATAAGGATGTTCTCCGCGTGGGGCGCGGACTTGGTGGGGATGACCCTCGTGCCGGAGGCGTTTTTGGCGCGCCAGATGGAGATGTGCTACGCCGCCGTGTGCCTTTCGACGAATTTTGCCGAGGGTGTTGCCCCGCGTGATTTCCGCGAGGGGGAGCTGTTCGAGGGGATGCTGAACGAGGCCGAGAAGGAAAAGGTGGAGAACTCGCTCTCGCGCCTTCCGGCGATACTTGGCTCCGCGCTCCACAAACTTTCCAACGCTCAGCGACTTTGCAAATGCGGGCTTGCGATGGAGCGCTACCGCAAAAAGGGCCTGCTGAAAAACCCGCTCGACGCCGCCCGGTGACTTGGGGCCGCCCAGACGGTACAATGGGCGCATGACGGAGAAAAAGCAGGGCGGGATAAAAATAATCGCCTCCAACAAAAAGGCGTTCTTCAACTACTTCATCGAGGAGACCGTGGAGGCCGGCATCGTTCTTCAGGGGACGGAGGTGAAGTCGCTCCGCGCCGGAAACGTGCAGATGGCCGACGCTTACGCGAGCGCGAGAAGGGGGGAGCTATATCTGGACAAGATGCACATCGCCGAGTACTCCCACGGCAACCTGCAAAACCACGAGCCGACAAGGCCCCGCAAGCTCCTCCTGCATAAAAAGGAGATGGAAAAACTCATCTCGAAGGCGGAGGAAAAGGGGTACACGATTCTTCCCCTAAAAATATATTTCAAAAACAGCCTCGCAAAAGTCGAGCTAGGCCTCGGGCGCGGCAAAAAATTGTACGACAAGCGCGAGACGCTAAAGAACAAGGCGATGGAGCGCGACAGCCAGTACAGGATAAAGCATTGAGCGCGGGCGACGCGGCGCTGGTCTTCATCCACGGCTGGGGCGCAAACGGGGGGATATGGGACGAGCAGAAAAAATATTTCGCCGACAAATACCGGATACTGGCCCCCGATTTGCCGGGACACGGGGCGAACCGCGGACGCGTTAAAAATGGGGCGCATACTTTGGTCGAATGCGGCAAAGACGTCGCCGAGTTGATAAGGCGCGAAAACATCAAGACGGCGCACGTGGTCGGGTGGTCGCTCGGCTCGCAGGTCGCCATGCATACGGCCCGGTTTAGCGATGCGATAAGGTCGCTCGTCATGGTCTGCGGCACCCCGTGTTTTGTGGGGGCGGACGGTTGCGACTGGGGCATCCCCGAGGGAAAGGCAAGATGGTTCAGGGGCGCGTGCGCGTCCGATTTTAAAAAATACCACGAGGTGTTCGTAAAATCTTTTTTGGATTTCGAGAAGGAACTGCCGGACGGGCGACGCGGGTGGATACGGGAGTCACTGCTGGGAAACCCGCCTGAGACCGGCCCGGCGATGGAACTGCTGGACGACTTTCACCGCGCGGACTTGCGCCCTTCGATAGGGGGGATCGGGCGCGACCTTTTTGTTATACACGGCGCGCGTGATAAAATCACACCCGTGGGAGTTGTGAATTTTTGGAAGGAGGCGCATGGCTTGAGGAAAACCGAGATTTTCGCCGAATGCGGCCACGCCCCCTTTTTGACCGCGCCGGATAAGTTTAACGCCGTTCTCGGCGAATGTCTGGCGGGCCTGTGATTTCGACCGGGAAGGTCAAAAGGTCGTTCGCGAAAAGCGCGAAAAACTATTCCGTTCACTCGTCGCTTCAAAACGACGTTTCCTCGGTTTTGGTGCGCGAGTTTGCGCCCAAGTCGGCTACGGGAAAAATTCTGGACATCGGATGCGGCTCGGGTTTCACCGGGCTTGCGGGAGCGGCAAAATGGCCTTCGGCGCAGATAACGGGCGTTGATTTGGCGCGCGGGATGGCGGCGGAGGCGAGACGCAACGGAGTAAAAAAAGTGGTCGCCGGGGACGCGGCCCTGCTTCCGTTCAAGGCGGGGGCCTTTGACGGGGCGCTCTCTTCACTCGCGTTTCAATGGATAATCGGCGGACGCGACGGGCTGTTCGACGGAATTTTTCGGGCGTTGCGCCATGGCGGATTTCTATCGTTTAGCATGATGGCCGGCGAAACCCTCGCCGAGCTTAGAAAGGCGTACGACGAGGCCTGCGTGCAATGCACCGGGAAAAAGGCGTCCTTTCCGTCCTTCCCGGACGAGTCCAAAACCGCCGAAATGATAAAAGAGGCGGGATTTTCCATTTTGCGGTCGGAAAGCAGAAAAATTTTGCGCGGCTATAAAAACGTGGACGGGCTTTTTGCCACGCTAAAGGGGCTTGGCGCCTCGGCCCCCGCAAGGCCCGCCAACCCGCCGCGGCGGGACGTGTTGCAAAAAACAAGGACGCTCTATCCGACCAACGACGGGACGATAACCGCCACCTACGAGATAATTTATTTCTGGTGCGTCAGGGGATGAGACACAAGGGATTTTTCATTAGCGGAACCGGGACCGGCGTCGGCAAAACCGCCGTGGCGGGGGCGCTGGCCCACCTCCTTACGCAAAACGGCTACGACGTCGGGGTCATGAAACCGGCCGCCACGGGGGCGGAGACGGGCGGCGACGGAAAACGCTTTTCAAAGGATCTCGAATTTTTGCGGGAGATGTCCGGCACCGAGGACAGGACGGAATTTTCCGCGCCGTATATTTTTTCCATCCCGGCCTCGCCGTTTCACGCCGCCATCGCGGAGGGGCGCAGGATAGAGCCGGCCAGAATACACGCCGGAATGCACGAGATTCTCAAAGACCGCGACGTCGTGATAATAGAGGGGGCGGGCGGTCTGCTTGCGCCGGTCACGGAGGACCGCGTCTGGGCCGACGTGGTCAAATTTCTTGACGTTCCGCTGGTGCTCGTGACCAGCGCCGCGCTTGGGATGATTCACAACACGCTCGCCGCGATTTTGGCCGCCGAGACGTACGGCGTCGAAGTGGCCGGCATTCTGGTGGTGGAGACGGACAAGAAGCCGCATCCGCCCGTGGACGTCAAGCTTTTGGAGCGTCATTGCGAGGTTCCGGTTTTGGGCCTTCTCCCGTTTTGCCCCGCGTTGGCGAAAAAGAACCAGGATTTGGAGGGGTTTCGCGCCCACGTGGACAGAAACATAAACCCGGAAAAATTAATCGCGTTTTTGGAGCGGTCGGACTCGAAGGCCACCCAGAAAAAACTCGAGAAGATGGACAAGACGAACGTCTGGCACCCGTTCACGCAGATGCAGGAGTGGAGCAAGGAGCCGACGCTCATCGTGGCCAGGGGGGACGAGTCCACCCTTAAGGACATAGAGGGGAGGGAGTATCTCGACGGGCATTCCTCCTACTGGGTGAACATCCACGGCCACTCCAACCAGCGGCTGGTGCGGACGCTAGCCCGGCAGTCGGGCAAGCTGGACCACTCGACTTTTCTCGGCCTGTCGAACCAGCCCGCGATAGAGCTGGCGCAAAAGCTCACGGAAATTTCGCCCGCCTCGCTCAAGCGGGTTTTTTATTCCGACAACGGATCCACGGCGGTGGAGGCGGCGCTTAAGATGGCCTTTCAGTACTGGCGCAACACCGCCGGCACCCGCACGAGGCGTAAAAAATTCATGGCGGTGAAAAACGCGTACCACGGCGACACGCTGGGGAGCGTAGCCGTGGGCGGGGTCGCCGCGTATCGCGCGGTTTTTAAGGATTTGCTCGCGGAGGCCGTGTTTGCCGAGACGCCGTATTGTTACAGGTGTCCGACGGACGAGAGCTATCCGACCTGCGGGCTTTCATGCGCCGACAAGATGGAAAAATTGATGGGGGAGCACGAGGGGCGCCTGGCCGCCATGATTGTGGAGCCGATGGTGCAGTGTCCCGGCGGCATAATAACGGCGCCGCACGGGTATTTAAAGAGGGTGCGCGCCGCGTGCGACAAACACGGGGTGCTGATGATAGCGGACGAGGTGGCGGTTGGGTTCGGAAGAACCGGCAGGATGTTTGCCTGCGAGCACGAGGATGTCCAGCCGGATTTTATGTGCCTTGCGAAGGGAATAGGCGCCGGGCTTTTGCCGCTTGCGGCGACGCTCACCACGGAAAAAGTTTTCGAGGCGTTCCTCGGGAGCCACGCGGAGAAAAAAACTTTTTTCCACGGCCACACCTTCACGGGGCACCCCACGGCCTGCGCCGTGGCGCTTGAAAGCCTCAAGTTGTTCAAATATAAAAAACTGCTGACGCAGGTGGAGACCAAATCCCAGCATCTGCGCGACGAGCTGATACGCTTCGAGAATCTTCCGCACGTCGGGGACGTCCGGCAGTTGGGGATGATAGTCGGCGTGGAGCTTGTAAAAAACCGCGAGACGAAGGAGCCTTACGCGCAGGAGTCGCGCACCGGTCACAAGGTTGTTTTGGAGGCTCGAAAGCGCGGTTTGATAGTTCGCCCGCTCGGGGACGTGCTGGTGCTTTTTCCCATACTGACGGCGCGAAACGCCGAGCTAAAGCGGATGGCGGACATTTTGTACGAGTCCGTGGCGGAGGTTACGGGGGACTTCGAAAGCAACGACCTCGGCCACTAGCAAAGCCCGCGATTTTGCGTCGATTTCCGCGCCTCCCCGCATTTTTTTCGTCAACGTACTATGCGTACGTTTCCCTCAAAAAATGCGCCGTCATCGCGGTCTCGCCGCAAACTTACGGGCTTTGCGAACCAACGTGATTCCATACTGCCAGCCCAGCCTCGGCCACTAGCAAAGCCCGCGACTATTTTCCGTGTCTTGGGTCGAATTTGGGTACGCCGCAATTTTTCGCGGCTTTGATTAACTCCTCGTCAAGCGTTGCAATCGGCAACCCAAGCCTCATTGCGAGGTCAAGGTAGGACGCGTCATACGTTGAAAGCGCCTGTTCACGCGCGAGGGACATTATTTCCCCCGTCATTCTTTCTGGCGATTCCTGCTCCACCCTGATTGGAAGCGAGCCCAACAGGGAGAGAAATTTAATCGAGGACGCCTTGCTAATCCTTTTTTTTCGTTCGGCCACAAGAAGAACATTGCCGACCTCTAGGGGCCAGATTGCCGGCGTCAACGCCTCCCCGGTTTCCAGCCTCTTAAGCACCTCGCTTGTGTAGCCGGTTTTGGCGTCCTCGAAACACCAGCTCATAACGACCGAGTTGTCCAAGACTAACCGCCGGGTCATTTTCGTCCCTCGTTGATCATTTTCCTTATCGTGAGTCCGTCCAGACGCCTGCCTTTGCCAAACTCCGCCATCTGCGCCACTGCGTCCGCCGATTTTTTTCTCGTTTTATCCGCCGGTTGCATGGTCGCCACCGGGGTTCCGTGTCTGGTGATGGTTATTCTCTCGCCTTTTTCAACCAGGTCGAGCAGTTGGTTGAGATGGGTTTTCGCCTCGTAAGCGCCGAATGTTTTCATTGGTTCCTCCACTAAACTAGTCTAAGGCTAGTCTATAATGCTTCGGCGCCAAAAGCAAAATCTTTTCAAGAATTGCAAAAATCGCAAAAAACGCAAAAAATGTCAATAAAGCCAAAAACGCAAAAGCCCTAAACCCGGATACGGGGTATAAATGTGCGTATGATGATAAACAGAATTCAGAATACAGGAGTCAGGAGACAGGAGGGGCGCGGGGGAGTCTCGCGCGAAGCCTGCCCCGGGCGCCGACCCGGGGACGCGAGGAGAAAAACCACGAAAAACACGAAAGTTCACGAAAGGTTGCCCACCACGCGGGGGAATGCGGAATCTGGAGGGAATGTACAAAGCAGAGGCTTTGTACCTACCGGGGGCGGGGGCGTCTGCCGGAAAAAGGAAAAAAAGAAAAATAAATTGGACAAATTGGACAAATTGGACATTTTGGACATGACAATTTTTGTACACCCTGAAGTCCCTTCTGCCCGCAAGATGGGCAGGGATGACAGGCGTACCCACCGGAAAAAATAAAAATGGCATGGACAATTCCGTCATATCGGACAAGTCGGTCAAACTGGACAACCGGGATGACTAAGGGACGGGTTTAGGAAATGTTTTGGCTAAACGCTGGAATGATAGATAATAGGGCACCATGAAAATAACTGGCGTCGAACAAAGCCCGGAGTTCTCCCGGATTGAGGAGGAAATCCTCAAGTATTGGGAGGAAAACGGAACCTTTGCGAAATCGCTCCAAAAAAACAGGGGCAAAAAGGACTATGTCTTCTACGACGGGCCCCCTTTCGCCACGGGCCTGCCGCACTACGGGCACATCCTGACCTCGTACATAAAAGACATAGTCCCGCGATATTTCACCATGAAGGGGTTTCACGTGGATCGCCGCTGGGGGTGGGACTGCCACGGCCTCCCGGTGGAGTTCGAGATAGAGAAAAAAATGTCAATCTCCGGCAAAAAGGAGATTGAGGAAATCGGAATCGGCAAATTCAACGACGACTGCAAGAGCATCGTCCTAAACTACGCCGACGAGTGGGAGCGGATTATAACGCGCCTAGGCCGGTGGGTGGATTTCCGCCGACAGTACAAGACGATGGATTTGGACTACATGGAGACCGTCATGTGGGTCTTTTCCGAGCTTTACAAAAAAGGGCTTGTTTACGAAAGCCCCAAGGTCGTCCCCTACTGCATAAGGTGCCAGACGCCCCTCTCCAACTTCGAGGCGGGGCAGGACGACAGCTATAGGGAGAAGGACGACCCCGCGCTGACCGTCGCGCTTAAGCTAGAAGAAGGCGCGAACGAACACATCCTTATATGGACCACCACGCCGTGGACCGTGCCGAGCAACATGGCGGTCGCCGTGAACCCGGAGATGGAATACAAACTTTTCCGCAACGGCGAGGGGCGCGGTATTTGGCTGGCCTCCGAACGGGTGGAGCATTTTACGAAGGAGCTGGAGGGTTACGTCGTCGAAAAAACCGCTAAGGGGAGGGAGCTTGTCGGCAGGCATTACCACCCGGCGCTCGACTACTTCCAAAAGAACGGGCGGTTTCGAATCGTGGAGGGGGAGTTTGTCACCTCCGACACCGGCACCGGGTTCGTCCACCTCGCGCCGATGTTCGGCGAGGATGACGCGCGCACCTGTCAAAAAGAGGGTATCGCCGGTGAGGACCCGGTCGGCCCGGACGGAAAGTTCGACCACCAGACGCACGATTTAATCGGGCTGGACGTCTTCACCGCCAACAAGCAGATTGCAAAAAAACTCAAGGGGCTCGGCTCGCTCTTCAAACAGGAGCAATACAAGCACAACTATCCCCACTGCTGGCGGTGCGACACGCCGCTTATCTACAGGGGCATCAGCAGTTGGTACGTAAAAGTCACGGCGGTGAAGGAAAAACTCGTCGAATACAACAAAAACATAAACTGGGTGCCGGGGCACATAAGGGACGGACGTTTCGGCCTTTGGCTGGAAGGGGCGCGTGACTGGGCCATCAGCCGGAACAGGTATTGGGGAAGCCCTCTGCCGGTCTGGCGGTGCGACAAGTGCGAGGAGATTTACGTCCCCTCGTCGCTCAAGGATTTGGAGAAAAAATCGGGCGCTCCGGTCACCGACCTGCACCGCCCCGCGTGCGACGAGATAAAATGGAAGTGCGAAAAGCAGGGGTGCGGCGGCGAGGTTCGGCGCGTGCCGGAGGTTTTGGACTGCTGGTTCGAGAGCGGCTCGATGCCGTTCGCGCAGGAGCATTTTCCGTTTGAGAATGAAAAAAGGTTCAAGGAAAATTTTCCCGCCGATTTTATCGTGGAATACATCTCGCAGACGCGGGGATGGTTTTACACGCTTGTGGTTTTGTCCGGCGCGCTGTTCGGCAAGGAGCCGTTTAAGAACTCGCTCTGCCACGGCGTGATACTGGCCGAGGACGGGCGAAAGATGTCCAAGCGGCTTAAAAATTATCCCGACCCGATGGAGACGGTGGAAAAATACGGCTCCGACGCGCTGAGAATAGCACTTGCCTCTTCGCCCGTCGTGAAGGGCAACGACATCAGGTTTTCGGAAAAAATGGTGCGCGAGGCGGCGCGGCGTTACGTCATTCCGCTTTGGAACACGTTCCACTTTTACACCGCATACGCCTCGCTCTTCGCCGACTACGAGCCGCGCATGGTCGAGACCGCCGAGGTTTTGGACGACAGGCACATCCTTTCGGAGCTTGAGGACGTTCGGGCGAAGGTCACGGCCTCGATGGACAACTACGACCTTCCGAAGGCGTACGCGCACATTCTTTCGTTTATCGAGACGCTCTCGACCTGGTACGTGCGAAACAACCGGCACAGGTTTTGGGGCGCGGAGCTTTCGGCCGATTCGCGCATGGCGTTGGACACGCTTTACACCACGCTGGTGGTTCTTTCCAGAATATGCGGGCCGTTCGTGCCGTTTTTGGCGGAGCGGATTCACAGGCATTTGACGGACGAGTCCGTAAATCTGGCGGACTGGCCGGAGGAAAAAGCGAAGTGGCGCGACGGGCCGCTTAACGAGGAGATAGGCCTCGTGCGCCGAGTGATAGAGGGTGTGCGCGTTATTCGTGAGAAACATTCCGTCGGCCTGCGCCAGCCGCTTAACTCGATGCAGGTTGCCGGAGTGGGCGAGGAGGTTTTGAAAAAACACGAGGCGTTGATAAAAGCACAGACAAATGTTAAGCAAGTAGAGTTTAAGAAGGGAGCTCATTCGTTTGCAAATGCCACGATAGAGGTGGATGCTAAAAAAGCTGGTTCTATATTTAAGGCAGACATAAAAAGAATTGTGGATGCCGGTCGCACAGTCGGAGGATTTGAGCGTTTGTCGGATGGCTCGGTAAAAATTGGTGACCACATTGTAGAGCAAAAATATTTTAGGACAGAATGGAAACCCCGCTCGGTCGATTTTGCCGCTGTCACAGACGCAGAAATTGTCATCGCTTTGGAATTAGAATTGAACGACGCGCTTTTAATAGAGGGGGCGTCGCGCGATTTGAACCGGATAATTCAGGACATGAGAAAAGAGATGGATCTGCCCTACGAGCAGAGGATTGTTTTGGAGATGCACGCGGACGGACTTTGGGAAAAGGCGCTGACGGAGTACGGCGACTGGCTGAAAACCGAGGCGTTGATTACCGAGGTGCGCCGCGTTCCCGCCGGTGATTTAAAGAGCTTCGACAACGACAAGGGGAAACTAAACATCCGCCTCCTCCCCCACCATTGACCACAAAACGGGAAACGGGGATGAGCCACGAAAGGCACGAAAAACACGAAAAAATAAATTGTTAGGTGTGGGAAAAGCTGAAAACTTTCGTGTTTTTTCGTGTCTTTCGTGGTTTAAGTTCTCTTTCGGGCGGAGAAGTAGAGGAAGCCGGCGAATTTATTTAGCCACTCCGATTTTTCAATCGCCCGCTCGACCAGCAGGGTGGCGCGAAGCAGAGGCTCGTTGACGCCGTAGACGGCGAATCCGCCGGTGGCATATTTGTAATCGCAAAATCCGGCCTCTTGGAGCAGTCCGCCGATTTTTTTCGGCGAGACGCGGCGAAAACCTTTTTCAACCTCCCAGTTGCCGTAAATGAAAGGAAGCAGATAGTTCATGGGACACAACGCGCTGTTCTCCGCGCCGAATGCCACGACGCCGCCCGGCTTTAGCACCCGGTTTATCTCGGCGAACCCTTTGGCGATGTCCTCCAGATGGTGGATGATGGAAAAGCCGTACACGCAGTCGAAATGGTCGTTCGGGAACGGGAGTCTTTCCACGTCGGCCACCAAGGGGGCGGTCTGCGAGCCCGCGAGTTTTTTTACGCTGTTTTGCGAGATGTCCAGCGCCGCGCCGGGTTTGAGCCGCGCGGAGTACCAGCCGTCGCCGCAACCGACCTCGAGCGCGCCCTCGAAATTTAACGCGGGAGGGAGGGCGGATTTGAACCGCGCGAGGTGCGCCTCGTTATTAAGGTCTTTCAAGTCGAGCGAACAACGGGCCTTTTTTTCGTTGTACCAAATCTTTTGGGTTTGCTTTTGTTGGCTCATTACGAAATCTTAACCGAAAAACATGATTTTTAAGGGATGGAAAGCGTGTTAGATTATTTGACTATGAAGAAAAAAATTAGGGCCGGCCTCGCGGGCGCGAACGGATACGTGGGGACCGAACTGTTGTCCCTTCTTTCGATGCATCCGAACGTCGAGATATCGGAGATTAGCGGCGCCTCAAGCGCGGGCCGGAAGATTGGAAATAAGATTGTAAAAAACGAGATTGACCCGGCGCAGTGCGACGCAATCTTCGCATGCCTACCGCACGGCGAGGCGGGGAAAATTGTGCCGAACTGGCTTAAGGCGGGGAAAGTTGTTTTTGACCTCTCGGCGGATTTCCGGCTGAAGAACCACAAAAACTACGACGACTGGTACCATGCGAAACATCCCGCGCCGGGGCTTTTGAAAAAGGCGGTTTATGGAATGCCGGAGACCAACTCGGAAAAAATTAAAAGGGCCGACTTAATCGCCTGCCCCGGTTGCTACACAACCGCGACGATTTTGGGAATGTTGCCCGCCGTGAAGAAGGGGCTCGTCAAGTCGAACATTTTTGTCAGCGCGGTATCCGGCACGTCGGGCGCGGGGAAAAAAACCGACCTTTCCTATTTGTTCTGCGAGGTGAACGAGAACCTGAGCGCGTACTCGCCGTTGGTTCATCGGCACACGCCGGAGATGGAGCAGGAGCTTTCCATCGCGGGTGGGAAAAAAGTGTCGGTTAGTTTCGTGCCGCACTTGGGGCCGTTCAACAGGGGCATTTATGCGACCATCACCGCCGACTTGACCGATAAAAAAATAACGCAGGACGCGGTAAACAAGGCTTATTTAAAGGAGTTCTCGCACGACGAGTTTACCGTCGTCAGGGACGAAATCCCCCATTTGAAGGACGTAAGGGGAACGAACTATTGCCACATATATCCGCTGGTGGACGCAAGGGGCGGACGGCTTGTCGTTATTAGCGTCGTGGACAACCTCGTTAAAGGCGCGGCGGGACAGGCCGTTGAATGCTTCAACTTAAGATTCGGGCTTAACAAACGGGCCGGACTTAATTTAAAGCTGGGTTGGATATGACGCCGAAGGGGTTTCAGTTTTCGGCGGTCAAGGCGAGCATCAAGCCTTGGAACAAGGAGGACGTGGGGCTTATTGTCAGCCAGCTTCCGTGCGCGGCGGCCGGGGTGTTCACCACCAACAGGGTGAAGGCCGCGCCCGTTCTGTTGGACATGAAACACATGAAGGGGAAAACCCACCGGGCGATATTGGCGAACAGCGGTTGCGCCAACGCCGCGACCGGCAAGGCCGGGTACCAGGATTCGCTTACGAGCGCGATGCAGGTGGCCGAGCTTATCGGTTGCAAGACGGATGAGGTTTTTGTCGCCTCCACCGGAGTGATAGGCGTGCCCCTGCCGATGGAAAAAATAACGGGGGCGATGGGGCGGCTTAACGCGTGGTTGGACGTAAATCCCGACGGGTTCACAAGGGCGATTATGACCACAGACACGAAGCCGAAATCGGCCTCGGCCACGGTTACGATTGGCGGGAAGGAGACGACCGTTTGGGGATGCGCCAAGGGGGCGGGGATGTTTCACCCGAACATGGCGACCATGCTGGCGTTTATCGTAACCGACGCGTCGGTCTCGAAGACGGTTTTGAAAACCGCGTTGAAGGACGCGACCGACCGCACGTTTAACCGGGCGACGGTGGACGGCGACACAAGCACAAACGACACTGCGCTTTTACTGGCTAACGGCGCCGCCAACGGGCGGCCCGTAAAGGCCGGGACTGCGGACTACAAAAAGTTTTTGTCGGCCCTTTCGGGGGTGTGCGCCTCGCTTGCCGATCAGTTGGTTTTGGACGGCGAGGGGGTTACGCGGCTGGGCGAGATTTTTGTGGAGAGGGCGGCGTCCGCCAAGGACGCGGTTCGCGTGGCCCGCTCGATAGCCGGTTCGTTGCTGGTGAAGACCGCCTTGAACGGCGGCGACCCCAACTGGGGGCGGATTGTGTGCGCCGCCGGATACTCCGGGGTGAGGGTCGTGCCGGAAAAAATGGAGCTTTATTTCGGCGAACATTGCGCGTTTAAAAACGGCACCCCGACCGACGTGGCGGAGAAAACGCTTGCCGATGAATTTACGAAAAAACGGGTTGTGATGCGGCTTGTGCTGAACATGGGGAAGGCTGAGGCCTCGTACCTCTTTTCCGACATAAGCCACGAGTACGTAAGCATAAACGCGCACTACCGCACGTAGGCCGGGCCGCGCGTGGAAGGAAATCTGTTCGACCAGGAAAAAGTTTTCGGGGTCTCCGAAATTTCCGGCGTCATTAAAAGTCTGCTGGAGGAGGCCTTCCCCTCGATATGGGTGGAAGGGGAGGTCGGCAAGGCGATGGACCACTCGTCCGGCCACCTCTACCTGACGCTGAAGGAGAACAAGGACGTGCTCGACGCCACCATGTGGCGCGGCTCCCGCAAAAACCTAAAATTCGAGATCGAGACCGGGATGAAAATCTTGGTCAGGGGGCGAGTGTCGTCCTACGGCCCGTACGGAAAATACCAGCTGATTGCGGAGCGGATAGAGCCGTCCGGCATGGGCGCGCTTCAGATAAAGTTCGAGCAGTTGAAGAAAAAGCTGTCAGCGAAGGGGTATTTCGACGAGGCGAGAAAAAGGCCGCTTCCGGCGTTTCCGGAGACAATCGGCGTTGTCACCTCCGAGTCTGGCGCGGCCTTTCGCGACATCGTGCGGATACTCAGGCGACGCTGTCCCGGCATTCGCATAATCCTCGCGCCCGTGTTGGTGGAGGGGGATTTGGCGAAGACGCAGATAGCCAGGGCGATAGAGGATTTAAACCGCCACGGAGAGGCGGATCTGATTATCGCGGGGCGCGGCGGCGGCTCGCCGGAGAGCCTTTGGGCGTTCAACGAGGAGGTTGTGGCGGACGCCATTTTCAACTCCAAGATACCGGTGATTAGCGCGGTGGGGCACGAGATAGATTTTACGATAGCCGATTTCACCGCCGATTT
>JACQEX010000068.1 GCA_016200345.1 Nitrospinota bacterium | reverse complement strand
TCAACATTCCCACCCTTGCCATTTTGCTTGCTACCAGTTACTCTTCTCATGTGACCTCCTTGCTTTAAGTGTTTCCTAGTAAAAAACATTTTAGCAGGTGAGGTCATGCCTTACTTTCAACTAACTTTAGGCCATTTTCGAGTAACTCGCGGACGTATCAGCAGTCAGTGCCTGAAGCGCAACATCCGGCATTCTAACATTTTTAAAGATGAGTTCGGTGACGAGCTCTCCAATAGGACAACATATCTGCCGCGAATGGTGGCGGACGAACTCCAGAAATCTGCCCCCAAATTTTCCGAGGATGATTTAAAAAAAATAAAAGTCGCCCTTGCCAAAGAATTCAAGAGCGACAAAAAGAAAGGACGAGAGAGCGACGATGAAGCAAGTGGGGACGACAAAGAAAAACCCCAATCTTCTGCCGATGATAATAGTCCGGATCAAACGGGCCAGCTGGTCTTCTTTCCGCCACGCTTTGCCGACAAAATTGCCAAACTAATCGTAGACTTACCGGAAGATGTCCTGTCGGCATGGATAAACGGGAAACATAAAAGTACGAAGAAATCGAAAGATAAAAATGAAAAAGAAAATGAAAAAGAAAAGGTTAAAGAGTTTTTAGAATCGATTTCTAAGGAAAGTCAGTCCCTCACCGTTGACATCGCCCTTTTCGGAAGAATGACAACGAGCGATTTGGTAGTCAACGTCGAGGCTTCCTGCCAAGTCGCCCATGCAATTAGCACTCACGAAATGATCCTTGAAAGCGACTACTTCACCGCAATGGACGACCTTAAAAGTAGCTTTGCCACGACACAAACTGAGAAGATGGGGGCCGCATTTCTTGGTAGTGGCGAGACGGAAACCTTTTTCAACTCAACAGTCTATTATAAATATTTGAACCTCGATCTTGATGCGTTGGCAAAACACCGAAAATTGAAAATTGAGGAGGTCGCCAAAATTGCGGGTGTTTTAGCTACCTCGGCAACTCTAGCCAACCCAACCGGGAAACAAAATTCTTTTGCGGCGCATTCATATCCCGAACTAATTATGGTGGATGTCTCACGTAAAAAACGCCCCATAAGCTATGCCAACGCATTTCTTCAACCAGTGGAAGGCGGAACAGGCAAGAACCTTATGGCCGAATCGGCAAAGGCTTTAAAGATATACGATGATTCCTGCGGAAAGGCTTTCGCACCAGAGGGTATTCGCCGTTTGCTTATGGCTGTTGGTCCAGCGGATGTCGGCCTGATCCACTGTGATGAACGAATTCACAAGATTGACGACCTTACCCAGGCGGTTGCCGACCTTATCACGACTCATCCGTCAGGAGGAGCGGCGACTTGAACGAAAATAATACCCTATTCCTGCGTCTGGCAGGGCTTATGCAATCTTGGGGGACTTCCTCCCGTTTCCAGTTGCGTCGCACCGACCTTTACCCAAGCAAGTCCGGTGTACTAGGGCTTCTGCTCTGCGCAATGGGCATTCGCCGTGAAGATTCCTCACGTGAACTAAAGCGGTTAACGCCATTTCTCATGGGCGTGCGAATTGACCGTAAGGGACGGGCGGATTGGGACTATCATACGGCCGGGGCTAAAATAGGCATACGTAGCGCTGATGGGAAAATTAAGATTACTCAATCCACCGGCGAATTCGAAACCTTGCTCTCTCGTAGACAATATCTTTACGACTCCTCGTTTTTAATCGCGCTCCAAGGCGATTCAAAAACTATCGGAGACTGCGCGAAAGCTCTAAACGATCCCGTGTGGCCCATGTTCCTTGGGCGAAAGTGTTGCGTCCCTTCCGAACCAGTGTTTGCAGGTGTAGGACGTTTTAATACGCTGACTGATGCGCTTTTGTCCGTTCCTTGGCAACCGAGAATTATCGCCATTGATTGCGACAATTTTGAAAAAACACGAACTCGAACTCTGGACGTATATATTGAACATCCGACCGGATCGGAAGCTCCCAAGGAGGCGATGCTCCTCCACGATAACCCCATAGCGTTCGGCTTCTACAGTTACGCTCCGCGTTGGGTTGTGCCTGACAAAGTTGAGGTTGTAGTGGGGAAGCAAGCGTCTCCTCCACGCCCCGACGACTTCCGGAGTCCGGACCGCTCGGCAATAAAACACCGCATGGAAACCGATAATCACCTTTGTGTTTTCTGCAAATCACCAGCGGTCGAGGTTCACCATGTTACCTATGAGAACGTAGGAAGCGAAACCGATGCCGACCTTCGGTCATTATGCTGGACCTGCCATAGAGCCTGCACTATGCTCGAATATGGCCACGACCGGGCTCGTCGTGTAGATCCTTCAGACCCTGACAGCCGTAGGCAAATACTCCATCAAATTGAAATTCTTTTCGGCAAGAAGATACTAGAACTTTCGTCCGACATCGCTTCGGAAAAGGAGCAATGAATGTACTTGTCCAAACTTATTGTAGACTTAGGCGACAACCCCGACAGACCGAGGCCAGGACGGTTGTGGCTCAGGAACATCTATCATGTCCACCAACGTTTGTGCATGGCTTTCCCTTCCGCCGCGCGTAAAGCGGACGACCCGGATTTTTTAAAGCCATATGAGCCAAAAGACTTTCTCCCTGGAGAAGTTCAACAACCGCAACACGTTCATAACAAGCGGCAAACCGATTCTGGCTTCCTGTTCCGCATAGATCCGCTGGACGGTGGACGGGCGATGATTCTCGTGCAATCCGCCATACAACCAGACTGGGAATATTCATTTCACAACGCAAAACATTTTCTCGCCGCTCCTTGTCAGGCGAAGCCATTCGACCCAACTTTCGCAAATGGTCAGAACCTTGGCTTTCGCCTTGTGGCGAACCCCACCCGCAAGATTGACACAAAAAGCGGGCCGGATGGAAAAAATAGAAATGGAAGGCGAGTGCCCGTCCAGGCCGACAAGTTGGCGGAGTGGTTGCAAAGGCATGGAATGAAAGCGGGGTTCTCTGTTGAAAAACATTCTTGCCATCACGGGTATGTCTATTTCAACAAGCAAAAAGGCAAAGATGGAAACCGCCTGTTTTCAGTCCATTTTGATGGGATATTAAAGGTGGTTGACTCCGCCGTCTTCTTGCAACTTGCCATCACCAGAGGCATCGGCTCGGCAAAGGCTCTCGGCTTTGGTCTGCTTTCTGTCATGCCACTTTCCCCCGCTCAATCGGAGGAAAAATGAGGATTAAGGATCTTCACGAGTTGCCAAAATTCCGTGACGGATGGAGCTACCTATACGTGGAGCACTGCAAAATAGACCAGGAGGCAAAGGCCGTTGCAATTCACGACGCGGACGGAAAAATTCCCGTCCCCTGCGCCAATCTGGCGTTGCTGATGCTAGGCCCTGGAGTGTCTATCTCGCACGCGGCGGTTACAACCCTTGCCGACAATGGATGTCTGGTTGCGTGGTGCGGCGAGGAGGGGGTGCGCTTCTACGCCATGGGGTTGGGTGAAACGCGTGGCGCGTTAAACCTCCTGCATCAGGCGCGAATGTGGGGGAACAAAAAACGCCATTTGCAAGTTGTGCGCAACCTCTACCAGTTGCGCTTTGCACAGGAGCTTGACCCGGCTTTGTCTCTCCGCCAAATTCGCGGAATGGAGGGCAATCGTGTTCGTGAAATATATGCCACAGCCGCCAATGAGACCGGCGTTAAATGGGACGGGCGCAACTATAAGAGGGACGACTGGAAAAATGCCGACCCGGTAAACCGCGCTCTTTCTACCGCCAACTCGTGCCTTTACGGAATATGCCACGCCGCCATCGTCTCGGCTGGCTTTCCCCCCGCGCTGGGTTTTGTTCACACTGGGAAAATGTTGTCTTTCGTATATGACGTTGCCGACCTTTACAAGACGGAGATAACGATTCCATTGGCGTTTAGGGCGGTTGCCGAGGGAGACGTAGGCATGGAGAAAAGGGTGCGCAAGGCGTGTCGGGATCTTTTTGCCTCGACTAGGCTTTTGGAAAGGATAATTCCGGATATTCAAACAACCCTGGAAGTTCCCGCCAAGGGGGCGCCGAGAGAAGGCGAAAAATTTGACGAGGACGGCTCCGCGCCGGGTTCTTTGTGGGATCCGGAAGACCTGGAGGTTGAGGGTGGCAAACTGTATCCGGACGAGCAGGAAAAAACGGAGGTTGAAAATGGTGGTGATGATTCTTGAGCGAGTGGCTCCAAGCCTTAGGGGAGAGTTGTCCCGATGGTTTCTGGAGGCGAAAGCGGGGGTTTTCGTGGGGCGTGTGTCCGCCATGGTGCGGGAACGCCTTTGGAAGAAAGCGTGCGCGGGGGCAAAAGACGGCGGGTGCGTAATGATTCATAGTAGCAACGGCGAACAGGGGTTTCAAATAAGCAGTTGGGGCAAATCTTCGCGGAGTATTGAAGAATTTGAAGGCCTTTTTTTGGTCAGGATACCCTAAAAATGCCCAGTTTTTTAGCATTTTCCCCACGCGTGTGGGGGTGAACCGTTTGCGTCCAGTTCGAGGCCGACAGGTCGCCCATTTTCCCCACGCGTGTGGGGGTGAACCGACTACGCACCCGACACCGAAGGGCTTGGTGCGATTTTCCCCACGCGTGTGGGGGTGAACCGCAGTGTGCGTGGTGTGCAGTGTGCGTGGTATGATTTTCCCCACGCGTGTGGGGGTGAACCGCGCAAAAACGCTCGCGGGCAAAATAAATTAGCATTTTCCCCACGCGTGTGGGGGTGAACCGCGGCGCGGTATCCGTCCATCAACGCCATACCATTTTCCCCACGCGTGTGGGGGTGAACCGCGCACGCGATTAAGGCCAAACGAAAAAACGCTATTTTCCCCACGCGTGTGGGGGTGAACCGGAGACCGAAAAAATGACAAACAAAAAAAATCGATTTTCCCCACGCGTGTGGGGGTGAACCGGTTCACCAAAACGATTGACGGCGCGAGACGATATTTTCCCCACGCGTGTGGGGGTGAACCGTTGTCAGGAAAATTCTCCGGCGGTGTTTCGGGATGTTCCCCACGCGTGTGGGGGTGAACCGCTCGCCGTCGCGCAAACCGGGAACGCGTTGCAATTTTCCCCACGCGTGTAAGTACTCGGGGTCAGGTCTTGCAATCATGCATTTTGAAATCATTGGCGGGAATGCCGGCGCTTCAGATTTGAATCTGCGAAAATCCTCATAATCTGCGGACGAATAATTGCCATTTCATTCTGCTAATTTTTAGTGGAGCTGGATTCCGGCGCGTGGGCCGGAATGACAAATTGGGGAAGTTCGGTGTCAGGGGCAAACGGTCAATAACCGGCGACACCGCCATTCGGCTTGGAAAACTATTTGGAATCGAACCGGAATTTTGGATGAACCTACAATCCCGATACGATTTGGAGACGGCCGAGGATAAATTCAGTTCAAAAGTAAAAATCGTCGTCGGAAGGTATAAGGATTTAGTCGGGAAATAAATCCCCGTCGCGGCGGAAAAGGTCGGGCAAATCGCCATTAAGAATTAAGGAGTTGGAGGGTAAGTGGGCGCGGGGGTTTATGGTAGAATTTATCCAGTATGAATACGACCACTGTTCCGCCAAGGCTTAGGAAGGAATTCTCGTCGGCTCTGCGTTCCGGGCGTTATGAATCCGAGGAGGACTTTTTTGCAGATTTATTGAGGCTCTGGAACGAAGAACAACTGCTAAATAAACTTAAGGTAAGCCGCAAGGAAATAGCCTCGGGAAAAGGGAAAGTCCTAAAATCATTAAAATCTCTACGCTAGTAATTTGAAAATAATTTTTTCGCCCCAATTTGCCCGGCAATATAAAGGGCTGACCTCAAGGCTTAAAACAATTGCCGAAAGAAAAGAAACCATCTTTCGCGATGACCCTTTTGACGCGCGATTGAAAACCCACAAACTTCAAGGCCGTTTGAGGGGCTTTTGGGCCTTTTCGCTCGACCGAAAAAATCGCGTTATTTTTGAGTTTGGAGATGGCGAAACCGTCTATTTCCATTCGGTGGGCGACCATTCCATATATCAATAGTTAGCTGTGCGGTTTGGTTTCTACTTTTTCACCGGGGCGGATTTGTTCACGCGATAGATGAACGCCAGCAATTCCGCCACCGTCTTGTAAAGGTGCGGCGGTATCTCCTCCTCCAAATCCAGCCGCGAAAAAACCTCCACCATGTCAGCGTCCTCCCGAATCGGTATTCCGTGCTCCTTCGCAATGGCTATGATTTTTTCCGCCACCGCCCCCTTCCCCTTTGCGGCCACCTTGGGGGCGCGATCCTCGCTCTTTTTGTATTTTAGCGCGACCGCCTTTTGCTGTTTGTCCCTCCTCATCTCACACCCTCACGTTAAGAAGGCTCTTCACCGGGAGGTTGTTCTCCTCCCTTGTGTCGCGCGTTAAAAAATCCTTGCTAGCCCTTTGCACCGTAAACCGCGCCGAAAGCCCCGCGTCCGACATCGCCTTCGAAAGCCCCGCCATGCCGGCCTCAAGCGCGCGCACCGCCGCGTCGCTCCCCGCGTAAATTATCCCCTCTATCCTGTCCTTGAAGGTAATCGCGTCGGCCCGCACCTCGCCGAGGTTCGACATCTTTACCATCACGGTCATTCGCACCGCGCCGTCGCGCTTTTGCCTGTTGTTTTCTTTGTCTCCCCTGCCGATGAACAGCATCCCGGAGTCGAGCTTCTCCCCGTTCCAATACGGAATCTGCCACCCCTTCATGTCCCCCTTTTGCGATATCGCCATCAACTGCCTTAGCTCGATGTTGTTGATGGCGTCGTTCACTTTTTTCAGCTGGTCCATGTTTCCCCCGCCGGATTTGGCGGAGATTTTTTCCAAATTTTTTCTCACGATAAGAAGCGATTTCTTAAGGTTGTTCCCCGGCTTTCCCTGCAACAGCTCCCACTCGTGAAAAACGCCGGTCAACTGCACCGGGTTCGCCGACTTCGCGTCCGGATTTTTCGCGCTGGTTGTTATTTCCGCCATCACCTTGTCCAGTCCCGAGCCTTTTATTACGGACGGGGAGAGCAGTGGCACGAGGTTGTTAAGCTCGTTTATCACCGACGCTATGGGGGATTCGGCGGGGAGGTACATGCGAAGTAGCGCGGCGGTTTTTTCCTCCACCGGCGTGCTGTTGGGAAGGAGCGAGACCATGAACTGCGGCGACGTTTGATCCACGCGCACGAGTATCTGGCTCCCCTCGGAAAGCGGCACGGGGGTGCTCGCCACCATGTCGGTCCCCTTCATCCTTATTATGGTGCTGTTCGGCCCGAGCGATTTTGTGACGGTTCCCTCTATCATCTCGCCGCTCGTGAATTTGGCGGAGACGTCAACCTTTTGCGGGGGCGCGTCGGACGCGGTCGTTTTGCCGGAAGGGGCCTGTTTGTCGGTCTGCGCGGAGGCGGCCGGCGGGACGGAGTTGAAAAGAGCCTTGATTAAGAGCGACCCGACGTCGGGTATGTTAATCATCTTTTCGCAACATGGCTATCATAAGCTCCACCTCGGACATCGGCAAGGCGAGCTGTCTGCTAATCTCGTCTTTGCTAAGGCCCTGCTTATATAGTTCCACCACCTGTCGTTTTTGCTCCTCCATCGGGTTGCTCTGCGGTATGTGCGGCCTTCCGTTCCCCTTTGCTATGATTTTCGCCCCGGCAAACTCGTCCTGTTCGGGCGACGCGGCGCGCGGTTTGGGGAGGTTTGCCTTCTTTAGCTGGGCGTCGAGGTTCAGCGCGGCCTTCTCGCTTTTTTCCACCGCCTTCTTAAAATCCTCCACGAGCGTTTTTAACCCGTTTATGTCGGGGATAAGTTTTCTGGTCTGCGCGTCCCTGAAAACGAACACAATGACCAAAACGCACACGAATACGTCGAACACCAGTTGAAAAACCAGCCAGCCGGTCATTTGGAAATCCTAAAAATGAAGATGGTCAAACCTTTATGTCCAAAATGACGCCCTGTGTCGGGGCCATGGCCTTTGACAAAACGGCCACTTCCGGTTCCTTTTTGTCCTCCCCGGCCTTGGATTCTCGCGAGTCCTTTTTTTCGCGCTCCTGGCCGGGCGGGTGGCGCAAATCGTCCCTTATCCTCACGTCTACGGCGGACTCGTTCAATCCCTGCACCTCGTTTTGCTTTTCTTCGTTTTGCCGGTTGATTATCTCTTTGGACTGGTCGGCCACGACGGCGCCGTGTTGCAACGCGGTTTGTTGCACGCGCTCGACGGCGTTGCTCATGTTCAGAACCGTTTGCAAGCCAAGAGTTTGCATGACATAGTCTCCTTCTACAACTTCCCCGTCTACAGTATAGACCTCTATCCGTCCGGGGGTCAAGGAAGGCGCCGATATGGACACCTATCCTTCTCTACTTATCGGCGGTTTTGCGAAATACTTAACCCTCCCACCTATGTTGCGATTTGGTTAATATTTGCCAACCAATGTTGATTGACCGCCCCCCGGGGTATACTATTTGCGACTTACCGTATGAATGTATTTACGGCAACTAGTGCATGACAATTTTTGTGGAGGAATCCGATGGAAGTTATAGAATCGACGGAGAAACATTTTAGGTTTGACGAGGACGGGTATCTTGTTAATTTCTCCGACTGGAGCAAGGATTTGGCCGAGTCAATAGCCGCCTCCGAGGGTCTGACCCTGACCGAGGCGCATTGGGAGGTCATAAACTTCCTGCGCGACTATTACAAGGAGTTCAAGGTTGCGCCGATGATACGCATCCTCACCAAGGCGATAGGCCAGAAGCTGGGAGAGGAGAAGGCGAACTCCAAATATCTTTACAAATTGTATCCCGAGGGCCCCGCGAAACAGGCGTGCAAAATAGCCGGTCTTCCGTATCCCACCGGTTGCGTTTAATCGCCTTCGGTTCCGGTGGGCACACCTTTTAAGGTGTACATTAGGAGAGTGGTACAGGCTAAGCCCGTACCTACCGAGGGTGTGCCTACCGGACGCTGATCGCGCCCAAATTTTTTCGACATCTCCACATTAAGATATAATGATTGACTAATGTCATAGTCCCGGCTAAAATATCCCGGAAAATCGGTCCCCTGTCGTGCGTTTGGTGTTACAATGGGCGTTCGAGGGGTTACCTAACAAGCGGGAGGCCGCTTTACTTCAACAGGCATTTATTGGAGGTGGCGTATGGTGGAACATCGGGTAAATCCAATCAATACGGGACTCGCGGGTCGCTGGAAATGGCGCGCGTTCTCGCTCGCTTTCGTGGCGGCGGTATTCGCGCTGGCCTACCAGGTTTCGCCCCAAAAGGCGGACGCCTCGGAAAAGGGGAAGGGGCACGACTACGTCATTTCCATCAACTACGAGCTTGGGATGCACTGCACCGGGTTCGACTTCTCCTATTGTTGCGTCCTTCCGCCTTACAACAGCATACAGTCGCAGGTCGTGCGCCACGCTAGGCTCAGCAAGGACAAGGACCAGCTTCCGAAGGTTCTCTCCGCCGACCCGAAGGAGCCGGAGGTTTTGGTGGACGGCGACAAGCGATATAAACTTCATTACGAGCACGTGGGCAACTCCTACTCCGAGGGGAACAAAATGGCCTACTGGAACGTGCCGTACGACATAAACGGCAACGGCAACCCGTACGAGGCGGGCGAGAACGTGGCGAACGCCTATTTTAGGCATCTTTACGTTTACGCCGACCTCAAGGGCTCGAACCCAAAGGGGACGAGCGCCGACAGCGAAAAACTTTTCGTGGGCGTTCAGATACCGGTAAAGCCGGATTCCGGCCCCTCCGGAAAACCGGTCTCAAACGGTTACCTTGAATACTCCGGCGAAAAGGGAACCGTCGTCTTTACAAAAAGTCCGGTGCTGGACAACGTCCCCATCGTGCTGACCAATCCCGGAATTTGGGACGCGCTCGGCCTTCCCCTCACCCCCTTTAACGACAAGGACGCGGAGAAGGGGATGCTGAAGCTGACCGAGGCGGACATCCAGCCCTACCAAGAGGCGCGGGTGACGCTGGTTGACGCGAAGAGCGGCAAGGCCGTCATTGATTCCACCGGCAAGCCGGTCTCATACACCGGCACGAACCCGATAGACGTGCCGAACTGCTACAACTGCCACGCGAACGACAACGCCAACGGCGCAAAATACAACAAGTACAAAGGCGAGTTCACCTATTGGAAGTCCGTGGGCGCGTCGGATTGGTTCGCCAAGCTGAAATCCACCGCCATCTCAATCATGGAGATACACGACGACAAGCACGGAACCGAGTTCCTGAAAAACTACAACTCCGCCGCCACCGGCAACCGCCTTGGCAGACAGCCGGTTCTTTGCCAGGACTGCCACGCGGACAACGTCATAGGCAAGCTCTCGTCCAAGACGGTGGGCGAGGCGGTGCCCGGCGCGAAGGCCGAGGTGAGCGGGAACAGAATACCGCCGCTGACGCAGGCGATACACGCGGCGCACCAAGAGGCCCGGCCTATGCCGGACTCCAAGGGGCGCACCGGGGCCTGCCAGGGGTGCCATCCCGCGCATAGGTTCGACAGGAGCGTGACGGGCTACCCGATCACCGCGGACGGCAAGAACGCCTACGCCAAGGCCGACAACCGCGACGCGGCGGGCGGATGTTTTGTCGGGCGCGACGCGCATTCCAACCCCAACATAAGGAAGGAGCTCGGCAAAACCGGCCCGCATCTTAACGCCGTCGGCGAGTATCTGGAAAAGAACGTGGTGTTTGAAAACGGCAAGTACAAGGGGCTGTGGTGCACGAACTGCCACAACCAGCTCACCCGCGAGCTTTATCAAAAGGACAACCTGAGGAACCCGTTCTTCCCGTCGGCGGACGAGACGATTCGCGGCAAGTCGCTCGAGCAGATTGCGTCGGCCATCGGCGTGACCAAGGAGGTTTTGATAAGCAGGTACATAGACCCGAAGGTTCCGCTATCCGGCGAGGACAAGGATAGCGGCGTTGTGCTCTCCTGGGCGCAAAAACGGCTCGTGCCGGACATCGCCGTCATAGAAATTAAGAACGGCGGCCCCGCGGTTACGAAGGACGTGGACGGCGACATAAGCGTAAACATTCTTTCGGCCAATCCCGGCGACGCCAAGAAGTTTTCCAACGGCCTTGCGGTGCCGTACGACGCGGCCACGCACGGGCGCGACTACTGGCTCTCCGCGGGCGCGCCGCACTGCGCGGACTGCCACGCGGCCCC
>JACQEX010000066.1 GCA_016200345.1 Nitrospinota bacterium | reverse complement strand
TTTCGGCGACCCCTGGCACCCGCTTGCGGTTCTTGCGCTTTATGGCGCGACGCAGGCGTTCGAGGGTCTTTATCTCACCCCGAAAATAATGGGAAACTCCGTGGGCCTGCACCCGGTCGCCATTATGATGGCGGTTTTTATAGGCGGGCTTCTGCTCGGCTTCGTCGGCGTCATAGTGGCCGTTCCAACCGCGGCGGTTTTAAAAGTTTTTGCAAAGCATTTGGAAAACGCCTACCGCTCCTCCGATTTCTTTAAGAAGGAAATTTAACCCGCCCTACCAGGTGAGCGTTTTTTCGTTTAGAAAATCCTGCGCCCTTTTGTCGCCGAGTTTTGCGGCGATTCTAAGATTGTCCACCTGCTGATTCAAATCGCCAAGCTCTCCCCAGGAAAAACCGATTCCCTCGTACGCCTTTGCGAATTTGGGGTTGAGTTTCAACACCGTCTCGAACTTGCCGATGGCCTTGGCGTAGTAGCCAAGCTCGAACAAGGCCCAGCCCTGCATCTCCCACCCGTTCATGTTGTCCGGGTCGCGCTTGGTCGTAAAGTCAAAGGCGAAGGCCGCCTGGTCGAAGTTCTTCTTGCCCAAAAAGCCCATCCCCCTGGCAAACCATTCGAGCGAGCTTAGAATTTCCATCTGCGCCATGTAATCGGGTTTGATCTCTTTTTTATTCTTGGCCAGCAGGCGGTCAATTTTTTTTGCCACGGCGTCCTCGCGGACTCTCAAATCGTCCAGAACCCGTTTTCTTTCGCCGTTCAAACGAAATTTCTCGACGCTTTCCGCCGCTTCCTTAAAGTCAACCACCGCCGTCATTTTGACGTAATACGCCGTCTCGTCCCACTTGTCGTCCGTAACGTCGGCGACAATCGCCCCGGCGGTGAGGTTCAATATTTCTTCCTTCGCCTCCTCCGGCGTCTTGCCAAACGCGGCCCCGCCGTCCTTGAGCATAGGCTGAATTTTATCCGCGACCTCCTGAACAAGCAGTCTCCTGCCCTGATACATGGCGTGGATGCGGGAGGTTCCCTGGTCGTCCAGCCTCGTCGCCGTATATGAAGATTCCTTTACGACCTTTATCGTCTCGGCGTTTGCCGTGACGCAAAATGCCAGTGTGGCGGACAAAACCGCCGTCAACGCGAACGTAACTATGTTTGAATGGCGGCTACCGCCGTTGGCGCTTAACGCTTGGTTGTATTTCATGGTCCATCCTCCAAAAAATTGTTGAACCGACAGACTACTCCAAATAATCCGCTTTCTGCAACCTTTATCAAGCGGCCGACTTTATCTCTCCAACATGGAACATACAAGTGCGAACCGTTTACCGCTAAGGAAATGGACCCCGGGTCAAGCCCGGGGTGACAAGAATCTGGACATTTATTTCAAACTAAGACACCACCGCCGACGCCAATAAAAAAGGCGGGACTCCCGCTAGTGCAGTGTCCCGGTAAAATAATCAGGCTATGGTAGCGGCGGGCTTTAGCCTGCCTTGCGCCCTACGGGCGCAACAACAGGATGAATCCCGTTGCTACCAATTCGTGTTGGCGCACGAACCGCTAATAAAAAAAGGCGGGACTCCATTGGAATCCCGCCTTGATAATAATTAAGTTCTTAGCTCGCGGAGCGTTCGGTGGGCCTGCCGCCAAACCTGTCGTTTCTCCCCCTTGGGCGGAAATTGTTTCGCCTTGGGAAATTGCCCCCGCCACCGCCGCCGCCAAATCCTTTCGGCTTGTGCGGTGCCGCGTGTCCGGTGTGCGCAACGTGGAACGGGTGTTCCGCGTCCACGGTTATCTGCGTCCTAATCGTCCGCTCTATGTCGCGGAGTATAGAGCGTTCCTCGCCGTCGCAAAACGAAAGGGCTATGCCCGACGTTCCGGCGCGCGCCGTCCTGCCGATTCTATGAACGTAGCTCTCGGTGTCGTTCGGCATCTCGAAATTGATGACGTGCGAGATGTCCTTGATGTCTATTCCGCGCGAGGCGACGTCGGTCGCCACCAAAACGCGCGATTTGCCCATCGAGAAATTCCTCAGCGCCTGGTTTCTGGCGCCCTGCGACTTGTTGCCGTGTATCGCCTCGGCGCGAACCATGCTCTTGTTGAGTTTTTCGGCCAGATGGTTGGCCCTGTGCTTGGTGCGGGTAAAAATCAGCGCCTTGTTTATGGCGGAGTCCTGCAACAATGAAAGAAGAAGCGCCTCTTTGTTTTCCCTTCTTACGAACATAACCCTTTGCTCAACCTTCTCCGCCGTCGAGGAGGTCGGGTTGACCTTCACCTGGACGGGGTCGGTAAGAAGCGCCGCCGAAAGCTGGGCCGCCGCCGTCGGCATGGTGGCCGAGAAAAACAGCGTCTGCCTTTGCTTCGGCAAAAAGGCGATGATCTTTTTTACGTCCGTAACAAACCCCATGTCGAGCATCCTGTCCGCCTCGTCCAGAACGAAGACCTCCAGTTTGTCCAAGAACACGAGTTTTTGGCGCATATGATCCATAAGCCTTCCCGGCGTGGCGACCAAAATGTCAACGCCCCTCGAAAGCGCCCTCGCCTGCGGGCCCATGCTAACGCCGCCGTAAACGACGGTGTGGGACACGCGAAGGTGCCTTCCGTACGACATGAAGCTTCTGCCGATTTGGTCGGCAAGCTCTCGCGTGGGGGTTAGAATCAACGCCCTGGGCGTTCCCCTTTTGGGGGCCTTGGGGCTGTTTGCCAGCTTTTGGAGCATCGGCAGGGCGAAGGCCGCCGTTTTGCCGGTGCCGGTCTGGGCGCATCCCAACAGGTCGCGATCCGCAATAAGGTGCGGTATAGCCTGCGCCTGTATCGGCGTGGGGTGCTCGTACTTTTCGTCCCTGAGGGCGCGCAAAAGCGGCTCTATAAGCCCCAGGTCCGAAAACTTTACGTTGGTTGTCTTGATGGATTCGTTGATAGTCATGCTGTAGTTTAGTCCTTTAAAAAATGTTGTGACCGCGCAACTGTGGCGGTGCAGTTTGACCTAATTCTGGGAAGAAAACCTGAGGCGGGCAATTCGCGGCAACCCTTTGTCATGAGCAAAGAGGTCTAGTCAGTTCCAGCCAAAATTTGGCGTAAATTAAAAACTTCGGCAATCATAGCAGACATTTAACCGATTACAACAAAATAATTTATCGCGGGGCAATTCGGCGTTTTGCGTCCCAAGGCGGCCTACCCTCTTATTATTTTCCCAAAGTGGTGAACATCAGCGTCCCTTCCGACGTCTGCGCCACCTTTGAAAATTTCTTTACCTATTGCCGGAAGGTCAGCCGGCGGGCGGTCTGCGGACGTCTGAGGCGCGAAAACGCCGGACGGACAACGCTAGAAAAACAAGGAAGAGCACAAAAATACCGAACTGCCACGGGTTTAACGGCGCCCACGAAAGAAGAAGCTCGTC
>JACQEX010000065.1 GCA_016200345.1 Nitrospinota bacterium | reverse complement strand
AGTCTCAAACCGCTCGCTCTGATTCACATTTTAAAGTCTCAACCATTCACTGCGGGCGCAGAAACAGGATGAATCCCGTTGCTACCAATTCGCGTCGGTGCATACACCGTCTGTAAGATACTGGGACACTACAATAGCCTCGAACCCATAGTAGGTATAACACACCTACTATGAGGATAGGAAAAGGAAAAAAGTTAATCCCTCCTCGGTTTGAAGGCGAGCATCCCCAGCGGGGGGAGCGTTATGGTGAGGGAGCAGGGCCACTGGTTGCACGGTATGTTTTCCGCCCACACGCCGCCGGCGTTTCCCGTGTTGGAGCCGTGGTACAACGCCGAGTCGGAGTTTAAAACCTCGTCGTGAAAAACTGGCTCCGTCGTTCCGAGTCTATATCCGTGCCTCGGCACGGGCGTGAAATTGAAGACAAATATAATGTAATCCTTGGGATTTTTCGCCTTGCGCTTGAACGATATCACCGAGTTTTCGGAGTCGTTGAAATCCACCCACTCAAAACCCTCGTGGCTGAAATCTATCTCCCACATGCATTTGTTGTTCAGGTAAAGCCCCCCCAAATCGGAAAGGTATTTTTGCAGGCTCTTGTGCGCGTCGTGAAACAACAGCATCCAGTCCATGCCTTTTTCGTGGTTCCACTCGTTCCACTGGCCGATGTCGGCGCCTTGAAAAATCAGTTTTTTGCCGGGATGCGCGAACATATACCCGAAGAGCAGGCGCAGGTTGGCAAACTTCTGCCAGTAGTCCCCCGGCATTTTGCTCAAAAGCGCCCCCTTGCCGTGCACCACCTCGTCGTGGCTCAGCGGCAAAACAAAGTTTTCGTGAAACGCGTAGAGCATCGAAAACGTCAGCGAGCCGTGGTGAAATTTTCTAAACACCGGGTCTTTCTCGAAATAATCAAGCGTGTCGTGCATCCAGCCCATGTTCCATTTCATCGTGAACCCAAGCCCGCCGAGGTATGTGGGCCTCGACACGCCCGACCAGGAGGTGGACTCCTCGGCGAAGGTCGTCACGCCCGGAAATTTGTCGTGCACGACAGTGTTCATGTGCTGGAGGAATTTTATCGCCTCCAGATTCTCGTTTCCGCCGAACTGGTTTGGAAGCCATTCCCCCGGCTCCTTCGAGTAGTCCAGATAGAGCATGGAGGCGACCGCGTCCACCCGTATCCCGTCCAAATGATAATTTTCCAAAAGGAACAGCACGGACGAGAGGAGGAAGTTTGCCACCTCGTGCCTTCCGTAGTTGAAAATGAGGGTCCCCCAGTCCTTGTGCTCCCCAAGCCTCGGATCCTCGTGCTCGTAAAGCGCGGTGCCGTCGAAACGCCTAAGTCCGAAATCGTCCTTCGGGAAATGCGCCGGAACCCAGTCTATTGTCACGCCTATCCCGTGCTTATGAAAGTAGTCCACAAAAAATTTGAAGTCGTCGGGACTGCCGAACCGCGAGGTCGGGCTGAAATACCCGATGACCTGGTACCCCCACGACGGGTCGTAAGGGAACTCCGTGATTGGCATCAACTCCACGTCGGTGAAGTTTTGCTGTTTGCAATAATCCACCAGCATAGGCGCAAGCTCCCTGTACGAAAGCCAGCCGTCGTCCTCCGGGCGGTGCGCCCACGACGCAAGGTGAACCTCGTAAATATTCATCGGGCGGTTCAACAGATCCTTCGTGCGCCGCGCCGCCATATACTCCGCGTCTTCCCAACGGTAGGCGTTTACGTCCCACACCACGCTCGCGGTTTTGGGGCGCAGTTCGCTTGCAAACGCGTATGGGTCCGCCTTTGTGAACACCTGGTTGTCCTTGGACATCAGCTCGAATTTATATATCGCCGACTTGCCGATTCCCGGAATGAATATCTCCCACACCCCGGAGCCGCCCATAACGCGCATCTGGTAGCGCCTGCCGTCCCAATTGCAAAAATCGCCGACGACCGAGACTCTGCGCGCGTTTGGGGCCCATACGGCGAACCGTACGCCGCTTACGCCGTCCACCTCCATGATGGTGGCGCCCAGTTTTTTATGCAGTTCGTAATGGTTCCCCTCCTTGAACAGGTGGAGGTCCATGTCCCCCAACAGAGGCAAAAAACTGTACGGGTCGCGCCCCACTCTATGCCGTCCGTCGTGCCCGAATATGTCCAGTTCGTAGGCGAACAGTTTCGCCCCTTTTATGGTCGCCTCGAAAAAACCGTCGTCGTGTATTTTTTTTAGCGGAAAAACGAGGACGCGGTTGTGGACGTTTATCGCCGATACTTCCTTAGCCTCCGGCGCGAAAACACGGATGACGGAGCCGTCCGCCGTTTCATGTATGCCGAGTACGGAAAACGGGTCGTAGTGCTCGGCGTTTATTATCCTCGCAATCTCCTGCTGGGCGGCGGTAGGCTTCATCAAACTCCCCGTTTTAAAAAGGTTCCCTATGCGCCGCCATTTTAACATCTATTAGAGGCTGGTAATATCGTCGAAAGAGGGGTATTTTCAAAGGATGAAAAAGGCCTTTTTTGAATAACGCTTAAGTGAAGAGGAAATAATAGGCGATGACCATAAGCGAATTTGCCGGAAAGCCCGTTCCAAAGGAGCAGTTGGAGAACATACCAAGGCTGGTAAGCGCATACTACTCCAACTTGCCCGACGCCGCGGACCCCGCCCACCGCGTGTCGTTTGAAACCTCGGGCCACAGGGGAACCTCGACAAAACATAGTTTTAACGAGGCGCACATTCTTGCGATATCTCAGGCGATCTGCGAGTACCGAAAATCTAAAAACATATCCGGCCCTTTGTTCATTGGCATGGACACGCACGCGCTTTCCGAGCCGTCCTTCATCACCGTGTGCGAGGTTCTTTCGGCCAACGGCGCCACCATCAACATCCAGCGGGGGCGCGGTTACACGCCGACCCCGGTGATTTCCCACGCGATAATCACCTATAACAAAGGGAAAACATCCGGCCTCGCCGACGGGATAATCATCACCCCGTCGCACAATCCCCCTTCGGACGGCGGGATTAAATACAACCCCCCGCACGGCGGCCCGGCGGACACGGCGGTTACAAAAGTCATCCAAGACAGGGCCAACGAAATTCTCCCCAACGCGCACAAAGACGTCAGAAGATTCACATTCGACAAGGCGCTAAGGTGCGACACAACGCGCCAGTACGATTACGTCGCCCCTTACGTTGACGACCTGAAAAATATAATCGAGACGGACTTAATCGCCAAGGCGCGGCTTAAAATCGGCGCCGACCCGATGGGAGGCTCCGGCGTCGCATACTGGGAGCCGATTGCGGACAAATACAAGCTGGACATAGAGGTCGTAAACCGGCACGTAGATCCGACCTTTTCGTTTATGTGCGTGGACTGGGACGGCAAGGTTCGTATGGACTGCTCCTCCGAGTACGCGATGGCCGGCCTGATAGCGATAAAGGACGATTTCGACATAGCGTTTGGCAACGACCCGGATTTTGACCGCCACGGCGTCGTTACAAAAAGCGCGGGGATATTAAACCCCAACCACTATCTAGCCGTTTCGATATCGTACCTATTTTCGCACCGCCCCGGCTGGCGCAAGGACGCCGCCATAGGGAAAACGCTCGTCTCCAGCTCCATGATTGACCGGGTCGCCGAGGGGTTGGGCAAAAAACTTTCCGAGGTTCCGGTCGGGTTTAAATGGTTTGTCGAGGGGCTTTCCGACGGCTCCTACGGTTTCGGCGGCGAGGAGAGCTCCGGCGCCTCCTTTCTACGCAAGGACGGAACGGTCTGGACCACGGACAAGGACGGAATAATAATGAACCTTCTCGCGGCTGAGATTACCTCAAAATTTGGCAGGGATCCCGGCGAGTTGTATAAGGGGCTGGAGGAAAAGTACGGAAAGCCCGTTTACCAGCGGATTGACGCACCGGCCACCCCGGCGCAAAAGACCTCGCTTTCCAACCTCTCGCCGGAGCAGGTGAAGTCCGAGGAACTTGCGGGAGAAAAAATTATCAGCAAGCTGACCAAGGCGCCCGGCAACGGCGCGTCCATCGGCGGACTCAAGGTGGTCACAAAAAACGGCTGGTTCGCGGCGAGGCCCTCCGGCACCGAGGACATTTATAAGATATACGCCGAGAGTTTCCTCGGCGAAAGCCACCTGCGCAAAATTCAGGAAGACGCGCGGGCCATCGTCTCCTCGGCCTTGTAAGGCGCCGATGGCAAAAAAACTTCGCAAGCGGCTCGTGATAATCGGCGCCGGGTTCGGCGGGCTAAACGTGGCCCTGCGTCTGGCGAGGGCCGATTACGACATTGTGGTGGTGGATCGCACAAACCACCACCTTTTCCAGCCTCTGTTATACCAGGTGGCCACCGCCGCGCTTGCGCCGGAGGACATCGCCTCCCCGGTCCGCAAAATTCTCCGCGAGCACGAAAACACGCTGGTGCTGATGAGCGAGGTTCTGCGCGTTGACGTGGAGGCGCGCGAGATACACCTCCACAACCACGCGCCGCTGGCGTACGACCTGCTGGTTGTCGCGACCGGGGCGCGGCACTCATATTTCGGCAAGAACGAGTGGGAAAAATTCGCGCCCGGATTAAAAACGCTCGACGACGCGCTCACCATACGCGAGAACATACTGGTGAGCTTCGAGCACGCCGAGTTGTGCGACAGCCATTCGCAGGCGCAGACTTTTATGAACTTTGTCGTAATCGGCGGCGGCCCCACCGGGGTGGAGCTTGCCGGTGTGATTGCGGAAATTGCCAACCACGCCATGCTGAAAAATTTCAAGCGGATTGACTCGCGCAATGCGAGGGTCTACATAGTGGAGGGCGCCGACAGGCTTCTTCCGACCATGCCGCCGGAACTGGGGAAAAGGGCGCAGTCCGATTTGGAAAGGCTGGGGGTGGAGGCGATTACGGGAAAGATGGTGACGGAAATAAACGCCGAGGGGGTGCTGGTGGGGGAGAGGCTTATCCGCTCCACAAACATCATCTGGGCGGCGGGAAACCAGGCGTCCCCCGTTTTGCGGACGCTGGGGGCGCAAATGGACAGGCAGGGGAGGGTTGTGGTGGAGCCGAACCTTTCGATTGCAAACCACCCGGAAATTTTTGTGATTGGCGACGCCGCGCACTGCAAGACTAAGGACGGCGCGCCCCTGCCGGGCGTGGCCCCGGTTGCGATCCAACAGGGACGCTACGTCGCAAAGATAATCGGGGAAAACCTCGTCGGAAAACAAACGCGCCCTTTTAAATACCGCGACAACGGGACGATGGCGACAATCGGCAGAAGCAGGGCTGTGGCGCAGGTTTTTGGCATGAAATACGACGGGTTTTTGGCCTGGTGTACCTGGTCAATGATTCACCTCATGTACCTGACGCTTTACAAAAACAGGGCGCGGGTGCTCATCGAGTGGATGTACGGATACATAACGGGCCAGCGCGGAGCGCGGTTGATTCGGCGGGCCAGCGAGGAGGAAAGCACAAAATCCCGCCGAGCCTCGTGAGCCGTACGGGCAATTTTATCGGTTAGTTCATCTGCCAGAGATAGTAGACGCCGGGTTTGTGGACGGAGGCCTCGTTAACCAGCCAGTCGAATTTGGTTGAAATTTTTTCGCCAAGAATTTCCTTGAGCAACCCGAACTTCGGCCTTTCGCGCACAAGTTTCGGCTTTCCCTTTATCCCGGCAATCTTCGCCGTGTAGTCCGCCGCCTCGTCCATTCCGCCAAGCTCGTCTATCATCCCGCGCTCTTTCGCCATCCGCCCGGAATAGACCCGTCCGTCCGCAAGCGCCCTCACCTTGGCCTCGTCCAGCCCGCGCCCCTTTGCGACGGCGGATACGAACTGCGCGTACACGTCGTCTATCACGTCCTGTAGCACCTTTCGATCCGCATCGGTGAACGGCCTGTCGTTGGCGCCGATGTCCTTGTACGGGCCGGATTTTATCACGACGCCCTGAAGCCCGATTTTCTTCATCAACTCCTGCAAATCCACAAAGCCCATTATCACGCCGATGGAGCCGGTGATGGAGCCTGGATTGGCAAAGATTTTTTCCGCCCCGACCGCAATGTAGTATCCGCCGGAGGCCGCTACCGTCGCCATGGACGCGACGACCTTTTTGGATTTGCGCGCCTTTACCACGGCGTTGTAAATCTCCTGCGACGGGGCCACGGCGCCGCCGGGGGAGTCAATTCTTATGATTATCGCCTTGATGGAGCCGTCATCGGCAAATTTGTGAATCTGCGTCACGACGTCGTCGGACTGCATGATGGGGCCGAAAATTTCTACGACGCCGATTTTCTCACGGCCAAAGCCGGACGGGTCGCCGAACTGCTCGGATGGGGAAAGCGCGGAAAAAACCGCGAACACCGCGACAAGCGCGAAAAGGATAAGAACCCCGGCCAAAATGCCTTTTCTGTTTTGATGGGCGTTTGTGGCCGGGGTTTCCATTTAATTATTCTTCGGAGGGGAAGTCCTCTATCTCGTAGTTTTCGTCCCCGGTCATGCCGTTTAAAAAGGCTTTCATGCTCAGGCCGATTTTCTTGCCCTCCATGTCCACCTTGATAATTTTCACGTCCACCGCCTGCCCGATCTTTATCTCCTTGCGGGCGTTGGCGACGCGGGTCTTGTCCGAAATTTGCGAGACGTGAATCAGCCCCTCTATGCCAGGCTCGATTTCGGCGAAGGCGCCGAAGTTCGTTACCTTGACGATGGTGGCTTTTACGTCCCGGCCCACTTTGTATTTCTGGGCCACCGTCTCCCAAGGATCCGGCTCTAGTTGCTTGAGGCCGAGAGAAATCCTCTCGTTCTCCTCGTCAATCTTCAGGACCTTGCACTTCACGACGTCCTTCTTCTTAAGGACCTCGGAGGGGTGTTTTATCTTTTGCGTCCAGCTCATGTCCGAGATGTGTATCAGGCCGTCCACGCCGTCCTCTATCTCCACAAACGCGCCGAAATCGGTGAGGTTGCGGACGGTTCCCTCGACGGTGGCGCCGATGGTGTAGCGCTCCTCGATTTTGTTCCACGGGTTAGGCGTAATCTGCTTGATGCCGAGCGAAATCCGCTTCTTGTCGGTGTCAATGTTCAGCACCTCGGCCTCGACCGCGTCTTCAATGTTCACAATCCTGCTTGGATGGCGAACGTGCTTGCTCCAGGTCATCTCCGATATGTGGACGAGCCCCTCGACGCCGTTCTCCAACTCCAAAAACGCGCCGTAATCGGTGATGGACACGACCTTCCCCTTCACGCGCTTGCCAATGGGGTATTTCTCCTGGACGTTTGCCCACGGGTCGGGATGCTGTTGTTTCAGGCCCAGCGACACGCGCTCGGTCTCCTTGTCGAATTTCAGGACGACCACGTTGATGGTGTCGCCCACTTTTAGCAGTTCGGACGGGTGGTTGATTCTGCCCCACGACATGTCCGTGATGTGCAAAAGGCCGTCCACGCCGCCGAGGTCTATGAACGCGCCGTAATCCGTGATGTTCTTCACGACGCCCTCGACGATTTTCCCCTCTTCCAATGTGGAGAGCGTGGAGTCCTTCGTGACTTTTCTTTCCTCTTCGACGAGCACCCTTCTTGATAGAACGATGTTGCCGCGTTTCGCGTTCATCTTTATGATGCGGAACTCAAACTCCCTGCCGAGCAGGGTGTCCAGGTTTTTCGGGGGGCGCACGTCAATCTGCGAGCCGGGCAAAAAGGCCTTCAGGCCGATGTCCACCGCGAGTCCGCCCTTGATTTTGCCGAAAATGACCCCGCGTATGGTCTGGTTCGCCTCGTATTTCTTAAGTAGCTCCTCCCAAAGGCGCATTCTGCTCGCCTTTTCCATGGAGAAGACCATGACGCCGTCGTCGTTCTCGGTGTCCTCGATGAAGACCTCGACCTCCTGGCCGATTTTCAGCTGGCCGGAGCCGTGCGGAAACTCGTCCATCGGGATAATCCCCTCGGACTTAAAGCCGACGTCCACCACGATAGAGTCGTTGTTGATGTCAACGATTACGCCCGTTATTACCTCGCCTTCCTTAAAATTTCTTATGCTTTCGTCGTAGATTGCCGCCAATTCGGCGGTGCTGTACTCTTTCTCCTCGAACTCCACCATGCCGACGGAGCGGGAATTTTGCTGAGATGCCATAAAACTTTATTCCTCCGATTCCTTAAATTTGCAGTTAACCGCATTAAACCAAGGAGTCTATTATCTTTTGGATGGTCTCGTCAAGGCTTAAATTTGAGTTGTCCAACTCCACCCCCCCGGGCGGCACAACAAGCGGCGAGACCGCCCTGCCGGAGTCCATCGCGTCCCTTTTGTTTATCTCGCCAATCACGTCGCCGGATTTTGTCCCCCGCTCCTCGTTCTGCCTCCCCCTGCGGGCGGCGCGAACCTCCGGCGACGCGCTTAGATAAAATTTGTAGTCCGCGTTTGGGAACACCACGCTTCCCGTGTCCCGCCCCTCAACCACCACTTTTGGATGGGAGGAGGCGATTTTTCGTTGCAGGGCCACCATCCGTTCCCTAACACCGGCGTGCGAGGAAACGGCGGAGACCGCCTTTTCAACCTCCGGGCGGCGTATGTCGAGCGTCCGGTCAACACCGTCCACCAGCACAAGCTGGTCGTCGTTGGTTTCGCGGAAATCAATGGATATTTCGGAGGATATCTTTTCCAGTCTCTCGCGGTCGGTCGGCTCCACCCCGCCCTGAATCGCCTTTAGCGTCACCGCGCGGTACATCGCCCCGGTGTCGAGGTACAAGGCGCCCAGTTTTTTCGCAAGCGCCCTCGCGGTCGTGCTTTTGCCCGAACCGGCGGGGCCGTCCAGGGTGACAATCACCTCAATTTTTCCCTAAACTTGTTTGCCCGCCCAAACATTCCCAAAAGGGCCGCCCTGTCGCCAGCCTTGATTGCGGACTCGATTTTTTTTAACTGCTCGATGTTCTTTCCGACCATTTCCGCCAGCGCGTCGGAGTTTGCCATGGCGATGTCGGCCCACATCTCCGGCGGGCTGGAGGCTATCCTCGTCGTGTCCTTAAAACCGCCCCCGGCGAACTGGAGCATCTCCTCCCCCCCGTCCGTGCCTGCCAGTGCGTTCACCAGCGCGAAGGCAGTCATGTGCGGCAGATGGCTTATCGCCCCCAAAACCTTGTCGTGTTTTTCGGGATCCATTATGGAGACGCGCATCCCGGCGTCCGTCCAGAGGGAGTTGACAATCTCAAGTTTGTCCGGCGGCGTGTTCGCCGACGGCGTTACGATGCAAACCTTCCCGTCGAAAAGGGTTTCAAACGAGGCCCCGGCCCCGGATTTTTCCGTGCCGGCTATCGGGTGCGAGCCGACGAAGAAAAACCGTCCATTTGCAATCGCCTCACCTCTCGCGACAATCTCCTTTTTGGTGGAGCCGGCGTCGGTCACCAAGGCGCCTTTTTTAACGTGCGGCGCAATCGCCTCCAACGTCGGAATAATCGAAAGAACCGGCGTGCAGATTACGATTAGGTCGGCCCCCTCGACGGCTTTCTCGGGTGCGGCGACCTCGTCCACAATCCCCAACCCCAGGGCGGTCTGCAAATTTTGGCTTCCGCGCCCCGCGCCGACAATTCTTCCGGCAAGTCGGCGGTGCTTTAGCACCCGCGCGATGGAGCCGCCGATAAGCCCCACGCCGATGATTGCAACCCGGCCAAAACGCGGTTTGTTCATCTATGCGCCCGACGACAATCTAATAAAAATTAACTCCATTTTTGGAAGTTTAACCCTTAACCGGCCCGTTTCATAGAATAAATCGAAACATGACGAATATTTTGTAAAAGCGTGATTTTTTGCTCATTATGCGTCGAACTTAAAATAAATATTACAATGCGGCTATTTTAGGCATAACATTTTATAAATCAAATAATTATGATTTTTTATAAAAACTGCATTTCGGCCTCGTTCACACTAAATAGCCTTATTTTTCAAATAGATACCTGCCGTTCACTAGACACGGGAATAAACTATTTACTGGGCAATATTTCCCGGATGTGTTATCATCAGCTTCGCAACAATTATTTTGTGAGGTGTTGTTTTGGAAGGTAAAGAAAAATCTAATCTAAAGCGCGGCGCCAGGGTTGTTTATCCCGCCCATGGCGTGGGCATCATCGAGAAAATTGAGCGGATTAAAACCGGGGAGAAATTGTCCCTCACCCCGTTTTACACAATCAGGATTGACGAGTCGGGCATGACGATTCGCGTTCCCGCGTCGAGGGCGATGCAAATCGGCATCCGCTCGGTGATCAAGGACAGGGACGTCAGAAAGGTGCTGAGGTTGCTGAGGACGAAAAACAAGGCGGCCATCGGCATGAACTGGCACAAGAGGCAGAAGAGCTACATAGACAGGATAAAATCCGGCTCCGTTTTCGAGCTGGCGGAAATCCTCAGGGATCTGACGATTATCCAGATCAAGAAGGAGCTTTCCTTCGGGGAGCAGAGAATGTACGACAATGTGCGCCAGCTCATGGTCATGGAAATCGCCGAGGCGAAGGGGATTGAAAAGGACCAGGCGAGCAAACTGCTCGACAAAGCCTTCACGGCCTAATTCAGAATTTCAAGCCCGTCTTGACGAAAAGTTAAGGCGGGTTTTTTTTTGCGCCGACACGAATTGGTAGCGACGGGATTCATCCTGTTGCCGCGCCCGCAGTAAATGGTTATATTCTTGTGCATTCTACGTCAGAGCGCGCATCTCCGCTTATTTCTTTGGTAGGTACGCCCTTTAGGGTGCGGCCCGTCAAGGCCGACGAATTGTTGCCGCTTGCGCGGCAAAGTACGCCATAAATGGCGTGCCCACCGAAGGGAAAATGCGAACCACGGCCCTTTCCGTCTGGCTTCAGTATGCTAAAAAAGGAAAAAAAAAGCCGGGGCAAAAGCCCCGGCTCCGATTTCCGAATTGGAAACTACTTGCCTGCCGGTGCAGGAGCCGCTTCTTTCTTCTCTTCTTTCTTTTCTTCTTTCTTCTCTTCTTTTGCGGCTTTCTTCGCGTGCTTCTTGTTGGCTTTCTTCGCCGGTTTCGCGTCGGCCGGCGCCGCATCTTCCGCGCGAACGATCGGGGCCGCCGCCAAGGTGAAAGCAACCGCCGCCATCAATGCCAATGTTAGAACTTTCTTCATAAATATCCTCCAAAAAAAAACTACTACCTACCTGCCGCACGCCGTATACCTTATACGACATTACCTTAATTAACGGCTTGTATTCCTAATCTAAACCACCAAACCCGTCCATTTTAACGGTTTAGGCCGTCAAATGCAAGTTTTTGGCAAAAACACACCTCTCGCGCGGGTTTCAAGCGATTGAAGGCAATCAAAGGAGCCGAAAAAAAAACGTTCATACGTTCGCCCATTCAGACCCTGGCGGGTTCCACAAGCTTACGCATCCTCCAAAAAAGCCGGAGCCAATCACTTAACCGGCACATATAATAACCGCTCTTATCAACGGCGGGAGGCACACTCGTAAAAATGTCCCTTCCGCAAGGCCTGCGGTCGCCAACAAGTCAACCGCACTGCGGCGCCTTTAACCGCGCCCGCAATTTAGCTTAAGCTTTGGAATCTACAGCATTTAACTTATAAATGCAAATATTTTTTCTCCGGGCTGGTTTCGCGTCCTAACGGTTTTTTTTCGCCGCCGTCCCGTTTTTTTCAGAATGGCCGGCATTTCCTCCGTCCGTTACGGCGGACTGCCAGGTCAGCTTGTAGCCAAAAGTTTTTACCGATTTGTAATCCACCGACAAAACGCCGTAGACCTTCGCCGTCTCGTCGGGGCCGAGAATCCCCGAACCTTTGCTACCGCGAACAACCACCTCCGCGGTTCCGTCCTCGCCGGGGATTTTGGAGACGACGCTGATTGTGAGTCTTGCCTCGCTGACGTCGGAACTTAGGAAGTTTTTCACCTCGCCGGAATATCTCGTCCCGCCGGAGTCGGTTCTTGAAAATTTCAGCGGGATCGTCACGCGCACGCCGTCGCCGGAGGGTTTCTCCTCCGCCTCGGATTTTTCGTCCGCGCCGTTGTTTCCTTCGCCGGCGGTCTTGACCAGCACGGACGTGGCCGAGGGGCGGTATTGTTCGGGGACGTCCGAAATCTTTGCGACGTAAAAATATTTCCCGGCGGAGTCCGAATAGCGAATCAACCTTTTGGACTCGGCGAACCCGGCCGTCGCAAAAATAAAAATTGAGAGCAGAAAAACAACCGCCCCGGCAGATAATGCCGCGCGGCTACCGTAAAGCCCCCGTTGCGTTTTAAGATTCTTTAACGTCGTCATCTCTCAGCAACCCGTCTACCAGAATCTTTCCAAATGAATCTGGCCCGGCTCCTTTTTCTTGTGCTCCCTAAACCCCTCCCCCTCGAGGAATTTCGACATCTCCTCCGCCATCGCCGGGGCGCCGCAGATGAAGACGTGCGTGTCCTCCGGCTTCGGGGCCGTTCCCCAGCGTTGTTCAAGCGTCTTGTTTCGCCACAAATCCTGCACGTGGCCCGTCTGACCGCCCCAGCCCTCCTTTTCGTCGCCCGGCTTGCTGATAATCGGGAAGTAGGCGAAGCTCTTAAAATAATACGCCAGCGTCGCAAGCTCGGCGCGGTATCCCAAATCCCACGAATGCCGCGCACCGTGCAAAACGGCGAAGCGTCCCCTTGAACTTGTCGGCGAGGAATATTTTATCCCCCTCCTTCAGCGCGAAAATCCTGGGCGTCAGCGAGCCGGAACGGATGAGCGTTATGTAAAGCTCCACATATTCGTTTTCCTTGGAGGATGAGGCGATGGAGTAGGCCCGTTTTATTATTTTATCCGCCGGGAGAGCCTCGGTCTCCGGGTCGGAAAGGTCGGTTCGCAACGCGGAGCCGGACAGACCAAGGACGGCGTACTGTCCCGGCTCGAAAACCGGCAGTTTCCACCCGTCGGGCTTGACGGAGAGAATTATCAAACCGGGCGCGACCTCTACGCGCTTTAGCAATACCGCATTGAGCTGGCTTTCTTCCATGGTGACTCCCAATTGAATTTGACCAAGCCATTATAACCCGATTTAAGAGAAATAAAACGCCCTCCTAAGGCTACCATTCAACAAACGCATGAAATTCTATCATGAAATGCCTTTTCATCAATGTTCAAAACTTCAGAAAATCTTCGAAAAATGAGCATTTTTATCCAAAACTCGCTCAAAACAGCCTAAAAACACAATTTTTAGCTCAAAAATCAATTTTTCTGTTTCGACATTTCCAAGCCTCGGCGCAAAACTTTGGACGGCGAAACCGTCCACAGGCAAGTACGCGGCACCGACCGTCCCGACATGGGTCACGCACCCTAAGCACTCGTAATCCGTTGCCGAAAAAAATAGGGTGGTTCTGGCGGTTAGGCCCCCGCCACAAACGTGGCTATTTTTACGCCAAAATATGGTATTCTAGCCGTCCGCTTTGGGAAGAATTTAAACATATAACATAATAATTGTGAGGTAAAAATGGCTACAAAATCGAAAATTGTTTGGACCGGAATTGACGAGGCGCCTGCGCTGGCGACCTACTCCCTGGAGCCGATAGTGCAGGCTTTCGTAGCCAAATCGGGTATTGACGTGGAGATTATGGACATCTCCCTTTCCGGCAGGATAATCGCCAATTTTCCGGACAACCTGACGGAGGGCCAAAAACTGCCCGACGCGCTTGCCGCCTTGGGGGAGCTGGCGAAACAACCGGAGGCAAACATAATAAAACTGCCGAATATCAGCGCCTCCGTCCCGCAGTTGAAGGCGGCGATAAAGGAGTTGCAGGACAAGGGCTACAAAATTCCCGACTACCCCGAAAAACCGGCGAACGACGCCGAAAAGGCCGTTAAGGAAAGGTACGCCAAAGTCTTGGGTAGCGCCGTCAACCCCGTCATCAGGGAGGGCAACTCCGACCGAAGGGCCGCCGACGCGGTAAAAGAATACGCCCGCACAAACCCGCACAAGATGGGCGCGTGGAGCAAGGACTCCAAAACCCACGTCTCCACCATGAGCTCGGGGGACTTTGCATCCAACGAGAAGTCCGTGACCGTGCCCGCCGCGACCGACGTAAAAATCGAGTTCGTCGGCAAGGACGGGAAAACGACCGTCCTGAAGGAAAAGACTCCGCTAAAGGCGGGCGAGATAATAGACGGCACCTTTATGAGCAAAAAGGCCCTCGTAAAATTTTTGGACGAGCAGATTGACGACGCCAAAAAACAGGGCGTGTTGTTCTCCCTGCACTTGAAGGCGACCATGATGAAGGTCTCGGACCCGGTAATGTTCGGACACGCCGTAAACGTATATTACAAAGACGTGTTCGCAAAACATTCCGCGGTGCTTGCCGAGCTTGGGGTGAACACCAACAACGGCCTCGGCGACCTCTACGCAAAAATTAAAAGCCTCCCCGAGGCGAAAAAGGCCGAGATAGAGGCCGACATAAAAGCCTGCCAGTCGAAAAGGGCGGAGCTTGCCATGGTCAACTCCGACAAGGGGATAACCAACCTCCACGTTCCGAGCGACATTATCGTGGACGCCTCAATGCCGGCGATGATTCGTGAAAGCGGCAAGATGTGGGGTCCGGACGGCAAACTGCACGACGCCAAGGCGACGATACCGGACCACAGCTACGCAAGCCTCTACCAAGAGGCCGTTGACAACTGCAAAAAACACGGCGCCTTCGACCCGCGCACAATGGGCACCGTGCCGAACGTCGGCCTAATGGCGCAGGCGGCCGAGGAATACGGCTCGCACAACAAGACCTTCGTGGCGCCCGGCGACGGCGTCATTCGCGTGGTTGACTCCTCCGGCAAGACGCTAATCGAGCACAACGTGGAGGAGGGGGACATCTGGCGCGCCTGCCAGGCAAAAGACGCGGTGATTCAAGATTGGGTGAAGCTCGCCGTGAAAAGGGCGAGAATTTCGGGCGCCCCCGCGATTTTTTGGCTGGATAAAACCAGGGCGCATGACGCGCAGGTTATTGAAAAGGTCAACAAATATCTAAAAGACCACGACACCAAGGGGCTGGACATCCGCATCATGAACGTGACCGAGGCGGCCAGGCTGTCGCTCGAGAGGATGAGGGACGGGAAAGACACCATCTCCGTAACCGGAAACGTGCTGAGAGACTACAACACGGATCTCTTCCCGATACTGGAGCTTGGCACGAGCGCGAAGATGCTTTCAATCGTCCCGCTGATGAACGGCGGCGGTCTGTTCGAGACCGGTGCCGGCGGTTCCGCGCCCAAGCACGTCCAGCAGTTCGTGGAGGAAGGGCACCTTAGGTGGGATTCGCTCGGCGAATTTTTGGCCCTCGCGGAGTCGTTGGACCACCTCGGCACCACCACAAAAAACAACAAGGCGTTAGTTTTCGCCAACACTCTAAAGCTGGCGAACGGTAAATTCTTGGTCGCCAACAAAAACCCGTCGCGCAAGACCGGGGAGTTGGACAACCGCGGAAGCCATTTTTTCCTCGCGATGTACTGGGCCGAGGAGCTTGCAAAGCAGACGGACGACAAAGAGCTTTCCTCGCAGTTTGGGAAGACGGCCAAGGCCCTTCACGCAGGGAAAGCCGGTGGACATCGGCGGCTACTACCGCCCCGACTTTAAAAAGGTCTCCGGGGCGATGCGCCCCAGCGCGACCTTTAACGCGATAATCGGCGCAATCTAAGAATTGGGAGTAACTTTACCGGGGGCGGTCGGAAGGCCGCCCCCTTTACTGATGGCGCCGAGCACAACGCGCGTAGGTGCCCCCCTCCGCCCCGTAGTAACTTACGATTCCGTTGTTAAGCGAGGATGGCAGGGCGTAGTGGGAGTTTCCCTTGCCGGGCGTGGAAGACCAGTACGGGAAGGTCTCTCCGATGGCAAAAAAAGACCTCCCCTCCTTTTTCGCCTCCTCGGACAACAGCGTCTCCAATTCCTCCTTTGACGGCAGGCTCCAGTCCTTTTGGCCTGCCAGTGTAAGCCCCTTGCAATATTCGGACGCCTTGCCCCAGCTTTTGCTGTGCCCGTCGTCCTTTTTTTGCCACATTAGTCCGGTCGTGTTGTCGGTCACGGTGCCGTCTTTGTTGTCGGTAAACCGGGCCGGTTCGGCGGGGGCGGCGGGTTTTTGCGTTCCGCACAAATCCTTTATCTCTTCCTTGGAAAAACCTTTGTCCACCAGCTTTTCAACCTGCGCGGGGGTGCATGTCCCGGCGTGCGCCGTCTGCAGAACTCCGGCGGACGAAAGAAGGATCGTTAACGTTAAAATTCTATGGAATAATTTCATTGTTCAAACTCCATTTATTTAAACCAACAATTTTTACGATTCGAGGGGGTTCGGCCACTCTCGCCGAACATCGTGTTCGGCTCCATCGGCCCCGACCGCTTTCCTCAATGGACGTCGTGTCCATTGTCGCTCGCCAGCTCGCGCCCGGAAAGCGTCTTTCGAACCCCTCCGGGCTCGGCCCCGACCGCTTTCCTCAATGGACGTCGTGTCCATTGTCGCTCGCCAGCTCGCGCCCGGAAAGCGTCTTTCGAACCCCTCCGGGCGTACCAATACCTAATCACAAAATGGTGCGCCCGGAGGGGTTCGAACCCCCAACCTACTGATCCGAAGTCAGTCGCTCTATCCAGTTGAGCTACGGGCGCGTCACAAACGCTTTTACATTTACGATGATGGCATAAATCGTATACAATAGGCCGATAAAATCAAAGGTAATTATTGTCTGGAGGCGCCGGGGAGCGCTCCTAACAGTCGTTTTAACCGAATTGTAACATTCCCCACATTTTGTTGTAACAGTATCGAATTAGGATTGCACAGTCTTCGGATTGAAGTTAAGGGTTAGAAGGTAATTCAAACATAAACTTTTGGAGGTAACTAGATGAAGAAATTGCTGGCAATAATGTTCTCTATCGGCTTTATGGCTGTCGCGGCGCATGCCGAGGACGCTCCCTTTACAATCTACGGCGTGTTGGACGCAGGCGTGGGTTACGAGACCCGCTCGCTGAACGCGGATCCAAACCTCATGGGAACCATAAACCCCAACGCCAATAGCGCAATTAAAAGCGCAAACTCGACCGACATCCTGGCCATGTTCAACGGCGGCATATCGGGTTCCCGCCTCGGCGTTAAAGGCTCCGAAGCGTTGGAGGGCGGCTGGAAGTTCGTGTTCCAATTGGAGACCGGCTTCAACCTGCCAAACGGCCAGATAAGCGACAACGAGCAGTCGTTGGTCAACAACAACCCCAACAACGGTGCGAACCAGAATATTGGTTCCGCGAACGCCAACAGCTCTTTGGCGGGCCAGCTCTTCAACCGCCAAGCTTGGATTGGTATGTCGAGCGACTCGTTCGGAACCTTGTCGTTCGGACGCTCCTACAACTTCATATTCGACGTTCTGTCGAAATATGACCCGGTCCAATACGCGCAGATGTTCTCCACCGTCAGCTTCGCCGGCACGTTCGGCGGCGGCGCGGGAGTCTCGGAAGACACACGCGTTGACGACAACATCAAGTACGTCACCAAATTGGGCGACATGAACCTCGGCATGGCCTACAAAGTGGGCAACATGGCCGGTAGCACCGCCTACAACCAGGGCTGGCAGTTTAACCTAGGCTACGAGGCCGGCGATTTGGGCGTGCAGGCGTTGTACGAACAGCATAACGACGCCATAAAGACCGGCAACGGCACCACCGCATCCGTGGCGTCCGGCGCGTCTTTGACCGGCACCGCGTACAACACGAGGGATTGGCTGGTGGCCGTCAAGTATAAGGTCAACGACGACGCGAAGGTCAGCGTGGGCTACCAGTACTACACTCTGTCCACCCCGACGGATTATTTTGGCACGGGGCCGACAAAAACTTGGGTTACGAGCTTGTTTAACAGGCAAGCGTTGATCACGCCCTATTCCACGGCGTCAACCGGCGGCGGAAACGACCAGAATATCGGCGTGTTCTTCCTCGGCGGCTCGTACAACGTGGGCGAGAAGACCAACTTGGCCGTTGGGTATTACGCCATTGACTTCTTTGGCTATACCAACGGTGCGACAGACACCACGGCGGCGAAGCAGACGGCCACATCAGAGGGGTTCCAAACATACTACTCGCTGTTGTTGGACCACAACTACTCCAAGAACACCGACGCTTACTTGGGCATAATGTTTGTTAACCTAAGCGGCGGTCTTTACACCAACGGTGGTAATTCCGCCTCCGGTGGTTCCGGCTACACCAACTTGGACGACGCGACCTACGGCGTAGGCCTTCGCCACAAGTTCTAAACCGCTTACAAAGCGCAATGTCACAGTAATATCTTTACGCTATGGTAGCGGCGGGCTTTAGCCTGCCTTGCGCCCCGCGGGCGCAGAAACAGGATGAATCCCGTTGCTACCAATTCGTGTTGGTGCATGCACCGCCTGTAAAGGAGATGCTGGGACACTACACTAGCGCAAGCGTTTTTATAACCGCCCCATCCGGGGCGGTTTTTTTTCGCCCAAAATGGAAACACAGCGACACGGAGACACAGAGAGGACGGGAAAATGATTCTTTTGCCCCCCCCTTGACGGGGGAGGGTTAGGGAGGGGGAGAGCCGGTCCTTCTTCTTTTCTATCTCTCTCCGTGTCTCTGTGCCTCGGTGTTTAAAATCCTCCGGGAGATTACGAAAATGTCATGTTTACTTCAGCGTGATTTAATCCACTTGCTGTATTATTGTCCCTATGAGAATCTTGGTAATCGAGGACGAAAAAAAAACCGCCTCCTACCTTAAAAAGGGGCTTTCAGAGGAGGGGTACACCGTGGACGTCGCCGAGGACGGCGAGGACGGCCTTCACTCCGCGCTCTCGGAGGAATACGACCTAATCATCCTTGACGTCATGCTCCCCAAAAGGGACGGATGGTCCGTCATCTCCGAGCTACGAAAAGCCGGCAAACAGACCATGACCCTCATGCTCAGCGCGCGCGACGGGACGGATGAAAAAATTAAGGGGCTGGATTTGGGCGCGGACGCTTACATGGTGAAGCCGTTTTCCTTTTCCGAGCTTACGGCGATGGTGCGCTCCATTTTTCGCCGGGGGCCGGGGCGCGCCTCGGACGTGGTGCGGATTGCGGATTTGGAGGTTGACGTTCTTCAGCATCGCGCAAAAAGGGGCAACCAAGTTCTTGCCCTTACGCCAAAGGAATTTTCCCTCTTATCCGTATTGTCGCGAAGGGCGGGGGAGGTTATTTCGAGGACCATTCTGGCCGAACAGGTCTGGGGGCTGGATTTCGACAGCGACTCGAACATAGTGGACGTCCATATTAGAAGGCTTCGCGCGAAGGTGGACGACCCGTTTGAGAAAAAACTAATCCACACCGTCCGGGGGATGGGCTATGTCGTGCGCGAAGAGCAATGAACGATTGTAAGGCGCCATATTTGAGCCAATTCCGGTGGGTACGCCTTTCAAGGTGTGCCTTGGCGCGTTCGCGCCAACAACACCCTGAAGGGTGTCCTACCAATAATGCGAAGAGACTTGATGTTTAAGTCCATCGTCTCGCGTCTCACTGCGTGGTATTCCGCCACTCTCCTAGCCGTCGTGGTGGTGGTGGCGGGCTCGCTATATTTTTCACTCACAAAAATTCTCGACGCGGAGGGGAACGCGTTTTTAAGGGACAGGATTGAGGCGGTGACGTTCATTCTCAACGGCGCCGACCAGCCACTGCAAAGGCTTCGCAGGAGGGTGGAGTCCGAATGGCCGGTGCGCCTCCATGATCGGACATACATAAAGGTGGTGGACGCGGACGGCACGGTTTTGGCCAGTTCGCCGCAAATCCCGCCGGAGGTGGAGTCGGGCGTGTTGTCTAAAGTTGTCGCGCGGAACGAGCGCCTTGCACAAAGCTCCGGCACCCGATTTGAACTAACGGGCGGGCGTTCCTACCTTGCGATGGTTAAAAATGTGGAGACGGCAAACAAGGCCATTCGGAGGGTGACGGTTTATGCGGCGTTGGATCTCTCTGCGGAAAACGACATCCTGGCGCGGTATAGAATGAGCTTTTTCGTCATATTGGGGGTCAGCCTGCTGGTCGTGGTCGTGTTCGGCCATCGCTTTGCGTCGCTATCGTTCGTCCCGGTGCGGGAGTTGATAGACGCCACAAATAAAATAACCGGCACCACGATAAAGGAAAAAGTGGAGACCGAAAACCTCCCCCAGGAGCTCGTGCCGCTCGCCACGACGATTAACCATATGGCCGGGCGTCTCGGCGACTCCTTGGAGCGTCTATCGCGGTTTTCGTCCGACATCGCGCACGAGCTTAGGACTCCCATAAACAACGTGCGCGGGGAGGTCGAGGTCGCCCTTCTCGTGGAAAGGGGGGCGGAGGAATACCGCGAGGTTCTTTCGTCCGTGTTGGAGGAGTTTACGCGCATCTCGGCGATGATAGACAGCATGCTGTTTTTGGCTCGCACCGAAAGCCCCGTCGCGAACATGAGGAGGGAAAAATTCAACCTCGCCGCGGAGGTGAGCAATATTTTGGACTACTACGGCGCCTCCGCCGCCGAGGAGGGGATATCAATAACGGCGGATTTACACCCCTCGGTGGAGCTTGTGGGCGAGAAGACCCTATTCCAAAGGGCCGTCACAAACGTGGTGTCGAACGCAATAAACTACACCAAGAGGGGGGGCGCCATAAAAGTCTCCACCCGGACGGAAGAGACGGCGGTCGTTTTGTCCGTGGAGGACAACGGCGCGGGGATACCAAAGTCGGACATTCCGAATATTTTCGACAGATTTTATCGCGGCGACGCCTCGAGAAGCGCAACGAAGCTGGGCGGGTTCGGACTCGGGCTGACAATCGTAAAAAGCGTCATGGGGCTTTACAACGGCGAGGTGGCGATAGAGAGCCAGGAGGGGCGCGGAACGAAGGTGAGCCTAAAGTTCCCGCTTTAGCCTTAAAAGGGAGATTAACCACGAAAGACATGTCATCCCTGCCCAACTTGCGGGCCGAAGGGACGAAAAAGCACGAAAGGGTGACGGAAAAATTTGTCCGCCTGCGCGGAAGGACGAACGGAAGGATAAAAATTGTTTTGCATTTGCCCAAACCCAAACAATCCCCATTTCGTGTCCTTTCGTGTTTTTTTCCGCCCCGATGATTACAAAAATGTAATGCTAAAATAATGCATTCGAAAGTTATGACGTATTAGGATGTAGTCGTTATGAAGATTTTAACGGTAATCGTCGCGGTTTGTTTCCTGCCCGGATCGGCGCGCGCCCAGCCGTCACCCGGCGGGAACGAAAAGCCCGTCCAGTTTACCTGGACTTTGCAGGACGTCAAAAAACTCGCCGTCGAACAAAACCCGGACATCAAGTCTGCAATCGCAAATTACAACGCGGCCTCCAAGTCCGTGATGGAGGCCGAGGGGGGAATGCTTCCCAAGGTGGATATCACCTCCGGATTGCAGGAGACAACCCTTCCCTCGCCAGGTGCGGGATCCTCGGCAAATTTGGGAAAGGAGCTCTCCTACAGTTCCGTCGTGGCCGGGGTGAGCCAGCTGGTCTACGACTTCGGGAAGACCCTCAACGACATCGCGGTGAACAGGGCGCTTGGCAACGCAGTGGAGCAACAGGCGGAGGCGGTTCGGCTGGCGGTCTCCCTAAGCGCCGAGCTTGCGTTTTACTCCGCCTCCAGCGCCGAGGGGCTTGTCGCGGTGGCGCGGCAGGGGGTGGCAAAATTTGAGGAGACCCGCAGGAGAATATCGGCGATGGTGGAGGCCAAGGCGCGGCCCAGTTTTGACTTAAGCCAGGCCGACGTGGAGCTCTCCAAGGCGAGACTCAACCTGATAAGGGCCGAAAACGACAGGGAGCTGGCAAGAATATTTCTCCTAAAAATTCTTGGCATGCCGAGCGAGACGTCGTTTAATTTGGCGGGGAACTCCTCCGCGAGGTTGGTAGACCCGGGAGAAATCGACCTGCGAAAACTCACCGAAACGGCCTTGCAAAACCGGCCCGAGCTTAAAAGACGCGAGTACGAGCTGGAGTCGGCGAGAAGCGCCCTGCTCCGGGAAAAGGACGGGATGTACCCGGTCATATCCGCCGGCGGCTGGATTGGAAAATATTACGGATATTATCCAAACGCGCTGGACAACGCGTGGGGCGCTGGGTTAAGCATGACTTGGAACATCTTCGAGGGGCGTAAAACCACCGCGAGAATCGGCGAGTTTTCCGCCAAGGTGGACGCCGGCTCGGCCGAGCTGGACAAACAAAGGCTGACAATCGAGTCGGAGGTCGCAAGGGGCGCGCTGGATTTAAAACGCCAGTTCGTCACACTGAAGGTGGCGAGGGAAAACCTCGACAACGCCGGTGAAAACGCACGGCTTGCAAAGCTGAGGTACGACGCGGGAGTGGCGACGTTTTTGGAGTTGCTGACGGCCGACACAGCCCTTTTGGAGGCGCAGGCGTTTTCCGTGCAGACAAGGTATCAGTACGAATCGGCCTTGGCGTTTCTGGCGACCGCCGTCAACGGGCCGATAGATTAAAGGAGAAAATGATGAGTTTGGGCGAAAACAGGGCCGGGGACGACGGGCTTAAAAAAGGCGCGGAAAAGGAAAATTTGGCCGGTGATTTTATTCGCGCCCTGTTTTCCGTAAAAACTCTGCTTGTGCTCGCCGTTCTTGCCGGCCTCGTCGCTGCGCGGATGCACGTGACGGAGAAGTCCAACGTCCCCGTTCCCAGGGTCGTAAAATCCGTGAACATAACAAGGCCGGAGGTTCGGAACATGGAGGCAAGCCTTTCGCTTCCCGGAACGCTGGAGGCGGTCGAGGAGGCCAGCCTAAACGCCCATATCACGGGCTACCTTAAAAAGCTGTATGTTGACGAGGGGGACAACGTAAAGGCGGGCCAGATTTTGGCCGAGATTGACGCGCCGGACGTCATGGACGAATACAGCAAGGCAAAGGCCGATTTGAGCTTGAAAAACGTGACGCGGGAGCGATATCTAAAATTGTTAAACGGCAACGTCATCTCACAGCAGGAGTTCGACGGCATAGACTCTGCCTACTCCGAGGCAAAGGCGAAGTTCAACACCGCGAAGGCGTGGGTCGGCTACACCAAAATCACGGCGCCCTTCACCGGCTCCATCGCGCGCCGGTTTAAGTACCAGGGGGACTACATCTCCCCGACGGGAAGGGGGGAAAACGCGTCAATATTTTTGATGGTGAATGAAAAACTGCTTCGCGCCGCCGTGTACGTTCCCCAAAGCGACGTCTCAAGGGTGAGGGTCGGGAACCTCGTTGACATCACGGTGGACGCGTTTCCCAACCAAATATTCAAGGGGGAGATATCGCGGCTCGACGCGTTGCTGGACCAGTCCACAAAAACCCAGCGCGTGTTAGTGGACGTGAAAAACGCCGACAACAGGCTAAGGGCCGGGATGTTCGTCTCGGTCCTCCTGCATTTCAACGTGAAAGAAAACGCGCTCGCCCTGCCGTCCGATTTGGTCGAGACCGAGGGGGCCAAAAAATTTGTCTACCTGTTCGCCGACGGAAGGGCGAAAAAAACGTTTGTGACCGTCGGAATCGCGCAAGGCGACAGGGTTGAAATAATTTCCGGCCTTTCCGCCGGCGACGACGTAATCCAGCGCGGCATGCTGGCGATTGGCGACGGAGAGCAGGTTCTTGCCCTCAAAAAGGACGCCGGAGCGGAGAGGAATAACAATGGTAAAAGCGGCGCTTAGGACGCCATACACGGTCATTGTCGCGGCGTTGGTGCTTATCGTGGTCGGGCTCTTCTCCATCACGAGGCTCCCGCTGGACATCCTGCCGACCTTCCGCCTACCGGCGGTCATGGTCGTAACCACCTACACCGGCATGCCGTCCAAGATGATAGAGATGGACATTACAAACCGCCTCGAGCGCTGGCTTTCGCAGGCCTCGGGGCTGGATCACATCGAGTCGCGCTCGCTCGGCGCGGTCAGCATTTTGAACTGCTATTTTCAGCCCGGTTTCGACCCTAACAACGCTCTCGCCCAAATCGGCAACTTCGTGGCGTCCGACCTCCATTATCTTCCGCCCGGAACGCTACCGCCCATAGTGATGGCGTACGACCCCACGGCCAACCTCCCCGCCGCGCAGGTCTCAGTCTACACCCCCAACATGGACGAGGCGAAGATGTGGGACGAGTCGAACTACATCGTAAGGACGCAGTTGAACGCAGTTCCCGGCGCCGTCGCCCCGGTTGTTTTCGGCGGCAAGCTTAGGCAGATAATGGTCTACCTGAATAAAAACGCGCTTGTCGGGCACGGCCTCTCGCCGTTGGACGTGGTGGACGCGCTTAAAACCGGCAACGCGATGATACCGACCGGGGACGCGAGAATCGGGAATCTCGACCTCGGCATGACGAGCAACGGAATGGTGCCGACCCTGGAGGATTTCGACAAGCTTCCCATCAGGGTCTCCGGCGACGCCCCGGTTTTCGTCAAGGACATAGGCCGGACGGCGGACGCATCGGCGGTGCAGACGAACGTGGTGCAGATAAACGGTGTCAAGCAGATGTTCATCCCGATTTTCCGCAGGGTGGGGAGCAACACGCTCGCCGTCGTGGACGGCATAAAAAATAAAATCCCCAAGGTGCTGACAGCCCTGCCGGACGGCACCCAGATAAAACTATTGTTCGACCAGTCCATAAAGGTGAGGGAGGCTGTTTATGACGTAATCCGCGAGTTAATACTCGGCGTTATCCTGGCCTCGCTGGTAATTTACTTTTTTCTGGGAAGTTTTAGGCCGACGTTCATAGCGGGCCTCGCAATTCCAATCTCAATCGTCGGTTGCATGGCGGGGCTATATTTTTCGGACCAGTCGCTTAACCTTATGACGCTCGGCGGACTCGCCCTTGTAACCGGGCCGCTCATAGACATGGCGGTGGTCGTGCTGGAAAACATAGAGCGACATTTGGAGACGGGACAACTGCCGTTCGAGGCCGCCGAAATCGGCGCGTCCGAGGTGGCCCTCCCCGTGCTTGTCTCGGCCCTCGCGCTCATAATAGTTTTCTTTCCGGTGGTGTTCTTTCAGGGACTGGGAAAGTTTCTGTTCACCCCGCTTGCCGTGGCCGTCGGGTTCGCGGTCATCATCTCGTATTTCACCGCGATGACCGTGGCGCCGCTGGCGGCGAGCAGGTTTTTTAAAAGCAAAGAGGCCGAGAGGCATGAGAAAAAAGGGCTTCTCGTTCGGATTTTCACGAAAGGTTACGAAAGATTTCGAAGGGGGTACGACCGGATGTTGGCGAACTCCCTAAAAAAGCCGAGGCTTGTCGTAACTTTTGTCGGTCTTTTCTTCGTCGTCAGCATGGCGCTTATCCCCTTGCTCGGCTCGGAGTTTTTCCCGGTCACCGACCACGGGCAGTTCTACATCAGGATGCGCGCGAAGACCGGGCTAAAAATGGAGAAAACGTCCGAGCTCGTCGGCCAGGTGTCCGACACCATCCACAACGCGCTTCCAAAGGGGAGCGTGGGGACGATTCTTTCCAACGCGGGGGTTCTTAGCAGTTGGGCGGCGGCCTACACGCCGAACTCGGCAACCCACGAGGCGTTGATGGAGGTGGAGATGAACATGGAAAAGGGCGTCGGAGCCGAGGGGGCCATTAGAACCATCCGCGCCGAGCTCGCCCGCCAGTATCCGGACGTCAGCTTTTCGTTTTCCATGATTGACCCCGTGGCCTCGGCCCTGAACTACGGCGCGCTTTCGCCGGTTAACCTGAAGGTCTCCGGCCCCGACCTCCAAAAGGCCCACGACATTGCGGACGACCTTCTGGCGAAAATAAAAAAAGTGCCGGGAATAACCGACTCCTTCGTGGAGCAGGAGCTGGACTATCCCTCCATACACATCGAGGTGGACAGAACCAAGGCCGCCTACGTCGGCCTCACCACCGACGCGGTCATTAAAAACGTCATTACCGCGCTGAACTCCAGCGTTTTGTTCTCCCCAAATTTTTGGGACGACCCGGTCAGCGGAAACAACTACTACATAGGCGCGATTTACCCGGAGGAGGACGTTAGCATGGAGAGCATCTCCAACATCCCGATAAACCCCGGCGCGGGCGGAAAATGGGGCAAGGCCGGCCCGACCCTGCTGAGAAACATAGCCACGCTCACGCCGGAAAAAATCCCGGTGCAGATATCCCACGTCGCGCTACAAAGAACCATCGACGTCATGGCAAACGTATCCGGGCGCGACATCGGCTCCGTCGCGTCCGACATAGACAAAATATTGGCAAAAACGAGCCTGCCGAAACGGTACGCGATAAATTGGAGCGGCGCGGTGGAGAACATGCGCTCCTCCTTCGGCAACCTGGGGGGCGGAATAGCGCTGGCCCTGATACTCATCTTTTTGCTCATGGTGGCCCAGTTGAAGTCGTTCATGGACCCGCTTGTGGTTCTTGCCACGGTTCCCGCCGCGTTCATCGGAGTCGTCTGGACTCTGTTTTTAACCGGCACGACGCTGAACATTCAATCGCTGATGGGGGTGATAATGCTCATCGGAATCATCGTATCCAACAGCGTCATTTTGACCGATTTCGCAAACCAGCGTTTGAAATCCGGCGTTTCGCCCTCGCTGGCGATGAGGGACGCCGGAATAGTGAGACTGCGCCCGATTTTGATGACGGCGATTTCCACCGTCATGGCGCTCCTTCCATCGGCGATGTCCGGCGCGAACGCCCCTCTCGCTCGCGCGGTGATAGGCGGCCTGCTAAGCGGCACGTTTATGACGCTGTTGTTTTTGCCCTCGCTCTACGTGCTGGTCAAATCGGAAAAATAACCCGCGCTTTTTGCTATTTGCAGTATATGGACATTAGGGCTTTTATAAGCCTCACCACGTCCTTGTCGGAAACGGAATAGTACTGGTAACGCCCCGCCTTCCGGTGGGACAGCAGGCCCTCCAGCCTCATGCGCCCGAGAAACTGCGAAAGTTGCGACTGCGAGGAACCGCAAAGATCCTTCAGTTCCGTCACGGTTTTCTCACCCTGAATGAGGTGTCCCATTATCATCAGCCTCTGCGGATGCGAAAGCGCCCGCAATAGGGACGAAACCATCTCGCACTTTCCCTGCAGTTTAGAGATGGAAATATTTTTAGCCAGCATAAATCACCCTCCTAATGTTTGCCTCCGCCATTGATTCTATAAGAATTCTACACCGACTGTTGACATATTAAGAAATTATATTATAATAGCCGTAGGAAATTATTTAGGAGGAATTATGGAAATTTTGGACAAAGAGGCATTTAAGGCCAGGGTGTTTGACTTTGAGGCGCGCAAGGAGTGGAAGTACGCCGGAGAGCTTCCCGCCGCCGTCTGAGGAGAAAAAAGATGGAATATATCCCTTACGCAATCATTGGATTTTTGGGATTTGTTTATATAAGGAGACGGCTTATGTTTCGTTCCGTAAGACAAAATTTACCAAGGTATATGGAGGAGGGCGCTGTTATAGTGGACGTGAGGTCCGAGGCGGAGTACGTAAACGGCAACCCGAGGGGAAGCGTAAACATCCCCCTTCAGCAGATTCAGGGCAGGGCGAAGGAGTTGGACGCGGACAAGACAATTTTGCTCTGTTGCGCGTCCGGCAATCGTAGCGGCATGGCGGCGACAATCTTAAAGGGAAAGGGTTTTAAGAACGTGGTTAACGCCGGCCCGTGGATAAATCTGGTTTAATTTAGGAGGTAAACGACAATGAAAATTAATGTTGGAAAAGCGGACAGGGCGGTGCGAATCGTGGCGGGCGTGGTAATACTATCAGCCGGTTATTATTACGGCTCCTATTGGGGTCTTGTTGGGCTTGTTCCTCTGCTGACCGGCTTTTCAAAAAGATGCCCGGTCTACTCTATTTTTGGAACCTCAACCTGCGAAAAATAGGACGGATTAACCGCGGGGAAACCGCGGCGACCGTAGTGTTTTTACCTTTTATAAATACGTTCTTTTACTGTCACCCCGGGCTTGACCCGGGGTCCATCTCCTTAATATTAGGTATTTAAGTGGACTGGATTCCCGCTGGAGTTTGCCCCGTGCAACGACACGGGGCGGGAATGACAATCAAATTAAAAGTCCGCGCCGAGGAAGAAATGCGTGCTGGCAAACGTGATGTTTGCGGCCGGGACTCCAGCGGCAAGGCTCGGATCCAACGTAATGGCGTAGGAGCCGATTCCGGCGCCGAAGTAAAGGATGGGAATCGGGTAAATACGCAGATCCACGTCCCAATCAACGAGACTGCTCGAACCCATCGGGAGGGTTTTATATTCCGCGTTGACGGAAAACAGGTGTATCGGCCTGACGTCCAGTGCCAGGTACGCCATTGGAATCGTCGGGGCAAATGACGCGGTGGTGGTTTTGCTTACCGCCCCCGACGTGCCGGTGATGGAGGCGTTAAAGTTCATTATTCTGGCGTTGAGGCCGAGTTTTACGTTTAACATCCCCGCCGTGGCCGTTTTAAGCATCGGCACGTTGTAATAAAGCCCCACGTCGGTCTGCTGAATTAATATTTCCGAGCGAAGATTGGCGTTGGCGGCGTACGTCGTGCCGCCGAAGTTAATCGCTTTTGTCAAGGTTGAGTTGCCGACCAGGTCAATCGGAAGGTAATGCACGTATATGTTGGGAACCACGGGGATTGGGTGATTGATGTCTATTTTCGCGTGGGTGTCGTTCCCGGAGCCAAAACCCAACGTCCCCAAATCTATCGAGGATCCAGCCAAACCGTTGGCCGTGTAGGTGACGGAGCCGGAAACGGTCGGAATTGACGAGCCAACCTGCACGTCAATTTCAAGCGCCCTGGCTTGGGACGGCGCGGCCAGCGATAACGCAAGCGCCAAAAACGGTAAAAAAGTCCTTCTCATATAAAACCTCCAAAGGGTAAAAACGCAAGTAACATTAACGCTAGGCGACATCATAACCCGATTTTACGCCCAAAAAAAGCGCGAAAGTTCCCGTAGCCTAACCCGTTTCAATACTGTTTTTGTTCGGTCAACTTGTCGTTGAGGTATACGCGCACCACGGTCGGGCCGTCCACCTCCACCATTATGGACGCGGTTTCTCCCCCTTTGTGCTGGTGGTTGTAAATTTCCTGTTTAAGTCCGTCCCTCCCCTCGCGCACGACCCTCACGGCGGATTGGCCGGCGTTTGCCGGAAGGGTAAACCGGTAAAGGGTGAAAGTCGCCGGTCTGCCGACCACCGCGTCGGCCTTTGCAACCGTCACGTCAACGGAGGTTCCCTCCGTAGTCGGCATTCCGGCCAGAGGGCTTTGCAGGAAAATGGTGTTCGGCTGTGCGCCCGGGCGGTCGCCAAAATCAAATTTTCCCTGTAAAAACCCGGCCTTTTGAATCTCCTTTTTCGCCTGTGACTGGGTAAGACCGGTAAAATCCGGCATAAGCTGGACGTTTTTTTCGGCGCCGAGGCTCAAAAGAAGCTCCACCTGCCCCATGTCGGAAACGTGCATCCCCGCCGGTGGAAATTGCGAAATGACTTTATCCTCGTCGTCGTCCGAGTGGGTTTTTGCGACGGCGGCTATGGAAATCCCCTTTTCCTGAAGCAGGTTCGACGCCTGCCTGGCGGAGAGCCCGCGCAAATCCGGCATGTCAAATTCACGCGGCCCCTTGCTTACCACCACGTGCACGTCCCTGCCGGAGCGCATTTTGGTTCCGGCGCCCGGGGCCTGGCGCAAAACGGTGTTTCTCGGTTTTTCGTCGTCGTATTCCACCGAGGCGACTTTTAGGTTTAATCCCGCCTTGGCGATTTTTTCCAAGGCATTCACAAGCTCGTCACCCTCCACGGACGGGACGGATATTTCGGTTCTTTCGCCGCTAAGGGCGATTTGCATGACGATGACTCCGCTGACGGCCCCGGCCACCACGATGGCGCCCAAAAGGACGACCCATTCCGCTACGCGCCTGACCTTGTTTTTAATTGTCAATTTGGAGGCTTTCCGAAGGCGAATATGTTTTTCCGTCCCAGGCGAAAACCTGCGCGGATTTGGCCCTGCCGCCGAACACGGATATCACCACGTACACGGCGCCGGGGTAGGTCGGCTCGTCGAACATGACCGCCCCGGCCATGTCCTCCTTGGAGAAGTAGCTGTCGTGGTCGGGGTGCGAGTGGTAGAACGCCTTCACCATTTTTCCGCCGTTTCTCGCACGGTTTGAAAGGGCCATTACCTCCTTGGGATCCACGAAATAACCGGTGCGCGAATCGCGGTTAAAGTGCGCGGGGTCTTTTTTGAGCAGTTCGTCCTGAATGTTGCGAAGCCGGATAATCTCGTTTTTGTCCGGCGTGTCGCCAAGGCCGATAATCGCCCCGACGCATTCCCTCGGGTATTCCTCGCAGGCGTGCCGAATCATCTCGGTCAACTGCTCTTTCGTAAACATCATCGGTCTATTTTACCTTTTTTGTAAATTTCGGGCGAGGTGAGCCGCGCCGGGTCAAAAATTATTCTTAACTCCTCTTTCGTCAAAATCCCCTGCTCCAGAACCACCTGCGGAATCGTCTTTTTCTCGGCAAGCGCCTTTTTTACGATGGATGCCGACTTCTCGTAGCCGATGACGGGGTTGAGAAAGGTCGCAAGGCTGGGGCTTGCCATCGCGTACGCCATGCACTGTTCCTTGTTCGCCTCTAGGCCCGCCACGCATTTTTCGTCCAGCGTCGCCACGGCGGACGCCATAATTTTTAGCGACTCCAATAGCGCGTAGGCCGTAACCGGCATCGTTACGTTAAGCTCCAACTGCGCCGACATCGCCGAAAGCGTGACGGTGTGGTGGTTTCCAAACACCCGAAGGCAGGCCATGTTGACCGCCTCGCAGATGGAGGGGTTGATTTTTCCCGGCATGATGGAGGAGCCTGGCTCCACCGGCGGCAGGCGCAGTTCGTTCAGGCCGGTCAGCGGCCCGGAGGCCATCAGCCTAATGTCGTTGCATATTCTCGCAACGTCCACGGCAAGCGTTTGCACCGCCCCCGAAAGGTCTGCCAGATCGTTTGTGCTGTGCGTCGCCTCCACCCCGTCCGGGGCCACGCGGAACATTTTGGAACCGAGCTCCGCGTTGAGATTTTTGATTATCCGTTTTCTAAAGGACGGATGGGTGTTTATGCCGGTGCCGACGGCGTTACCACCGGCCCCGAGTTCCGAAACGTGGCGGATTTTGAGCCGAAGCCTTTCCGCGTCCTTTCGTATCGAGCGCGAGAACGCGTTGAAAACCTGCCCCATCCTTATTGGCACGGCGTCCTGCAAATGGGTTCTTCCGGATTTTATCACGCGGTCGAATTCTTTCCCCTTTTGCGCCAGCGTTTTAGAAAAGTTTTCCGCCGCCTTTATCAGCGTCAGCAAAAGCGGCGTCGCCGCCACGCGGATGGAGGAGGGGAATATGTTGTTGGTGGACTGCCCCATGTTTACGTCGTCGTTGGGGTGCACCCTCTTGCTCCCGCGCCTGCCGCCCAGCAATTCGGAGGCGCGGTTCGCCACCACCTCGTTCACGTTCATGTTTGTGGAGGTGCCTGAGCCGCTTTGAAAAACATCCAGCCCAAACTCCGCGTCGAACCGCCCGGCGCGCACCTCGCGGCACGCCCTAATAATCGCGTCCCCTTTTCGTTTCGGAAGTAGCCCAAGCTCCATGTTGGCCTTCGCGCACGCGAGTTTAAGCGCAACCATCGCGTGAATCTGTTCCGGGAAAAGCCTCAACGGGCTTATTTGAAAGTTTGCCAAAGACCGGGCGGTGCTAGCCCCGTGGTAGGCGTCGAAGGGAACCGTCATCGGCCCCATGGAGTCGTTCTCAACCCGAGTTTTACGGTTGTTCATGGTGTTCCTCCTTGTGGGGGGCCAAATCGAGCTTGTGCGCCGCCGATTTCCATTCGCCCAGTTTTTCCCTAATCACAACCTCGGCAAAAGGGACCGCCAGCACAAGTCGGGATAAAATTTGCGCGGCAAGGCGCTCCATGTCCCCCGGCGCGGTGCGCGACGAGGATTCCAACGAAACCTCGGCGGCTATCTGGTGCATCGAGTAATGAATCACCACCGGGTCGGACCTTTTTAGCCCCGGGAGCGGCGCCAGCGCGTCGTCCACTATTTTTTCAACCTGCTCCCGCCTGTCCCTGTAAAGCCTCCCCTCGCGGTCGTCCTCCGCGTCTATGTGTATCATCACGTCGGTTATGTTCTCGGCCTTTTTCCTAAGGTCGCGCCGGACGGACTCGGCTATGTTGTGCGCCTCCGAAACGCTGATGCGCGGATGCACCTGTATGTGCACGTCCACAAAAGTGTCGCGGCCCGCCTTGCGGGTTCGGATGTCGTGGTGGTGAAGGACTCCGGGCGTCGCCTGGATTATCGTCTCCAAGGCCCTAAGCTTGTCCTCGGAAAGTCCGCGCTCCATCAAGTCCTGCCCCGCCTCCCATGTGATTTTCCAGCCCATGTGCAGGATTAAAAGCCCCACGATCATGGCCGCAAGCGGATCCATCGCCTTGTAGCCCATCATCGAGCCGCCTATGCCCACCGCCGCCGCAAGCGACGCGAGCGAGTCCGAGCGGTGGTGCCACGCGTTTGCGACGACCGAATCGCTGTTTGTCGCCATGCCGATTTTAAGCGTGTATTGAAAAAGGAACTCCTTAACCGCGATGGAGGCCAGCGCCGCCGAAAGCGCAATCATCGTCGGCTCGTGCGGCGTCGCGCCGGGGTTGGAGAAATGTTTTTGCTCCTCCCACATTATGCCTATTCCCACGACGGCGACAACCACGCCGATGATGACGGTGCCAATCGTCTCGGCCAGGCCGTGGCCGTAGGGGTGTTCCGCGTCCGGCTCCTTGTGGGAGACCTTGATGGAGACGTAGGTAATAAAATCGGTCGCGAGATCCGAGAGGGAGTGGAGCGCGTCCGCGATGAGAGCGGAGGAGTTGCCGAGCGTTCCCGCCGCGAATTTCCCCACGGCCAGCCCGAGGTCGGACAGCGCGCTAATGGCTGTGGATTTATAGCCGTGGTTTTCGGAGGTTTTGTTTTTCATATGCCAGGTTAAATTTTAACCCGGTTCCCCCCGCCCCGCCCCCCTTTTTTACAAGCTAGTTTCGGTGGAAAGTTCGGCCCGCTTTTTCGGTAGGCGCGGGCTTTAGCCTGTGCCTTTTGGGAGCGGAGGAAGGCGCATTAAAGGCTATTTTTTGGGGGAGGGGATGATTCGGGCCGCGGCGTTGTTGTACAAAAGGCCCGCCCTCTCGGGGTCCACCAAGCCGCGCGCGTAAAGCTCGAAAAGAAACGCCGCGTGGAATCCGTAGGCCCCGTCGGGCGTGTCGTCGCACGCCTTCACCTTGGTCAGATCCATCTCCGGCTGGCCCGCGGAGACGAATTTGTGCCCCTCTGGACAGCGGACGTGGCGGTATCCGTCGCCGTCCGAATGTCGCGCCTCGTGCACAAGAAGGTATGCGCGCTCCAGAAAATCGGATTTATCAAAAAATCGGTCGCCGATTAAAAAATGTCCCGCGTTGCGGTTAACCGCAATTGTCCAGGTGTTCTCGCGCGAAACGCTTTTTATTCTTCGCAGTATCCATTCCTCCAGCTTTTTCCCGTCGAACGAAAATCCAAAAAGCCGCTTGAACCCGGACAGACGATAATACACGTCCGGGTTGATGACCACATTCTTGGCCTCCAGCTTCCCGATTTCGTCGAGCGTCTCCACAAGCAGAGCCACCTCGGGAGCGGATAGCCCCTCCGTCTCGATTCCGTGGGAGGCCAGCAGTTCGTTCCCGGCGTGGGACGGGGTTTGAAAGGAAAAGAGGAACGCCAAAAGTAGAATTGTCGTCTTTCTCATTTTGCGCCCGCCTCGTCCAGATATGCGATTAGTTTGTCGCGGTATTCCTTGCCGTGTCTTGTCATGGAGTCAATGTGCCTCCCCCCCTGAACCTCCCAGAAAGTTTTCGGCTCTTTCGCAAGCTCGAAAATGCGCCTGCCGTGTCGGATAGGCACCACCTTGTCGTCCGTGCCGTGGATGACCAAAAGCCTAGTGCCGGAAAGCGAGCCGATGACTTTTTCCGGGGCGTATTCGTCCGAAACCAGAACGTAGGCCAGCGGTTGAAAAAGCCACGTTATCCAGGAAAGGCCGAGCTTTTCCCGCGCGATTGTTTGGTACGAGTAGAACGAGGACTCGATGACCACGGCGTTCAACTCCCCCCTCAGCGGGTAATCGGCCAACGCCCTTAGAAGAACCGCGCCGCCCAGCGACTGGCCGTACGCCGATAGACTTAATTTATTGCCGGTTTCCTGCGAGCGTGTTTGGTTAAATTTATACGCATAGGTCAGCGCCGAAAGCGAATCCTCGTTCAGCGCCTTTTGTCCCGGCTCCCCGTCGGAGTTCCAGTACCCCGAATAGTCGAAGGCTATAAAATTGTAGCCGCGTTTTGTCACCCACGCGAGCGACGCGAAATGAGAGGAGATGTTCTCGGCGTTTCCGTGGAACTGTATTATCGTGCCGCGCTCCGGGGTTTCGCCGACGGACGGGAAGAGCCACGCGTGCAGTTTCCTTCCCCCCGCGCTCTCGATCCATGCGTCTTGGTAAACCATTCCCATTTTTCCGGGGTCGAAGTATTGCTCCTTGCCCGGCTGGTAAAAGAGGTGGGTGCAGGAGCTGAAAAGCGACGCGGCGAATAGAAAGAAAAGCAGACCGGCGAGGCTTCTATTTCGCGTCATTCGCCTTCCTAGAAATAAGCCCCGAAAGACAAGGCCGCCTCGTTGTCGTCGTTAATGCGCGAGAGCGAAAGGACGAACTCCGTATTTTTATTCATGGCGTACCTTTGTTTTACACCATATTCATATTCGTTGGAAACGTTTCCGTAAAAATGGCGAAGGCCCTTTCCGAAAACCTGCGTTTTCCACGCGTCCGACTCCTCTATTAGAATTCCCGCGTCGGCCCCGGCGCCAAACCTGTAGCCGAGGTCAAATTTTTGCGCCGTCTCGCCGTTCGCCACCAGCAGGGCGTACATCACGGCCCCGTGGTAAAACGGGGCGCGCACGGCGTAGCCGTCGCCAAAATTCACGTAGAACGAGTCGCACGCCTCGCATCCGAGGTCGCGCAGGTTTCTAAAGCCGAACCCGACGCGCCAGGATGTGCCGCCGTAAAGCGGGTCGTAGGGGGTTATGGAGACCAAATCCACGAGCGAGAACTGTTCCAGCACCGCCTTGCCCGTCTGGTTGTAAATGCGCGCGGAGCCGTCGAAATAAATTATCTGCGAGTTTTCCGAGTATCCCGCCCAGTACGAAAGCAGGTCGTTGTACGCCGGACGCAGGGAGACCCGCTCGAAACCCCCCGCGTTGTTTGCGCCGAACCCGAGCGCCGCCTTGTTGCTGTCGTGTCCCTCCTCCGGCCCCTTGGCGTTGTTCGGAACGGGCTCCTCCGTTTTTCCCGGCAGTCCGCTCCGCTCAATGAGGACGTTGCGGGAATGTTTGACCAGCCCCTCATTCTCGTCCTTCCTGCTTCGGGTGACGCTGTATTGTTGGTAGTCCAAAAACGCGTCGAGCGTCGCCGCCTTCTTCTCGTCCGAAAGGGGGGCGTACTCCGGGATGTCCGAGAGATTTTTCCCCGAGACGAGCCCCTTGAAAACGCGGGTCTGGGATTCGTCCATATTTTTTCTCGCAAGCTCCAGCCGCGTTGTCAGGGACGGACGGTAAATCCGCCTGGCGACGAGATTTTTTTCGGTGTAAAGGGCCTTTACTGTCTGCGTCGGCACCGTGGCGGTCTGGAATTGGTCGGTAAGGCGCAAATCCGGGTTTCCCGACTCCAGCAGGGCCAGAAGTTCGAACGCGCAGTTCTCCCTGAAATAAAAATACCTGAACCTCACGGAGCCCACCTCCCACAAATGTAGCAGGAGGCCGTTTATCTGCTCGTCGGTCAGCGAAAGCTGGTACTCCCACATGTCGCGCGACTCCATGTTGCCGTACTGCTGGACTTTCATGTAGTAGGGGAAGGTGGAAAACACCCCGTCAAAGAGGCCGAACATACCCTTGTAGGCCATCAACACCGGGTTTTCCGTGTCCATGTTCGCGGCGTAGCCAACGCCGTAGTCCATAAGCTCAAGATCCGCCCCCGAAGTCTCCCTGTCCAGCCTCAGGAACGTGTGGCCGAACATGGAGGCCGGGCTCGCAATGTAGTACGAGGCGAACACCAGCGTCACCCGGTTCACATTCAAAGACGCGAGCCAATGTTCCAGCCGCTCGCACTTTGGGTTTGGAAGTTGGGACGCGTCGATGTTCAGCCGTTTGGAAAGCCATTTTAACCTTGCCGGGAAATTGCACTGCGGATGCTCCTCCCCATTTGGCGTCTCGGCGACCGGGAGAAAAAACGCCCGCAGGGTGGCCTCCAACTCCTCCTTTGGGTTGTGTTGCCCGTCGGGAGAGTTGTAAAATTTTTTGTCCGCCACCTCGCTGTTGACGCCCCACAACAGGTTTTTTCGATAGTGCATTAGGATGTGCCAGTATTTGTCGTCCCATAGTTTTTCATCTTTGGCCTTCGCCGCGAGCGACTCCGCATAATCGTTTTGGGCGCCGGGTTCGGCGAAAGCCGACATGGCGACGCAGGGTAAAAACGCGGCAAACAACAGGAGGAACCTAAATTTTAAACTGGCCATTCGGTTCAAATAAAAATGGCGCCATAGTGCGGATGACTACGGCGCCAAGCGTGAAATTAGTTATGTGTTGCCGAGGCCGAGCCTGATGGCCAACAGCATGTCGGTTGCGGACGTGTTCTCGGAGGTTATGATTTTGGAGAAATGGTCTTTGCCGAAGGACGCAAGCCTGGCCGGCTCGTAGCCCATCAGGCTTGCGAGGGTGGAGAGGTGCTCCCCGTTGCCCGCCGCCATTTCCTTAACTATGCTGTCGAAATTCTTTTGCGCGTAAATTTCCGTCTCGCGCGAGGCGACGACCAAGCCGGTCGCGTCGCAATCCAGCGTGCCGGTGGTGATGCCGAAGGACTGGTTAAGAGTGGCGTGGTTGGTGGTCGCGCCCAAGATTTGGCTTAATTTGTCGTTTTTACCCTTGAACAGCTGGTTGCCAAGCCCGCAACCCGCCGCGCCGTAGCCGCCCGCAAATGCGCTGGACGCAAAAACCGTGGAAAGAGCGAAAATGCTGAGAATTACTAATCGTTTCATTTCGAATCTCCCAAAAAAGTTAAGTTATGTAAAACTTTCGCTTGGGGCACCAAGAAGCAAGCCCTTTCTTAGTTGAAATTTTCGGTATGACCATCACGCCGCCTTCACCTGCACGTTTTCCTTCACCAGCCTACTTTTCATGGCATCCCGCAGTTCCTTGAGATGCTGATAACCGTTCACCTTCCGCAGTGT
>JACQEX010000067.1 GCA_016200345.1 Nitrospinota bacterium | reverse complement strand
CCCAAACGGCCGGCGACTTCGAGCTGATAGTGGTGGAGGGCGGCTCCACGGACGGGACGCAGGAAATTTTGCGCGGGTACGCCGCAAAAGATTCGCGCGTAAAAATAATAACCACCGACAAAATCGGCATCGTAGAAAGCCTTAACGACGGCCTGCGCCACGCCGTCGGCGAATGGATTGCCAGAATGGACGCGGACGACATATCCCTGCCGAATCGTTTTGCAAGGCAGTTGGATTGGCTGAAAACCACCGGGGCCGACATGGCCGGAAGTTGGTTCAAGGTTTTCGGCGCCGGCTCCGACCACGTTGCAAAACATCCCGAGACGGACGAGGCCGTTAAGACGCAGTTGTTGTTCGACGTGCCTTTCGGGCATCCCACCGTGATGATGAGGGCGTCGTTGGTGCGCGAACTGGGGGGCTACAAAAGGGCCGGGACGGAGGAGGTCGCGGCGTGCGAGGATTACGATTTGTGGGAGCGCGGGGCGAGGGCCGGGTGGAAAATGACCAACGTGCAGGAGGTGCTTCTTATGTACCGCCAGCACCCCGGACAGATAAGCGCCGCGAGGAACGTGCATATGAAGAAAGGCGCCATGCTTGTCCGGAGAAGGCGCTGGGATTTTGTGTCGGACTTAATGGGGTTGAAGGCCGAATGGTTCGACGAACTATTCAAGGCCGAAGGGGCCCAAAACATGGACGTGGTGGACGCCGCATTTTCCGCGCTCGTCAAAGGCTCCCAGGGGGAGTCGCGCAAAGTGGTGCTTGAACACGCGAAGGAAACGTATTTTAAGTCCGCCGCCCACTGCCCGGACGCCTCGTCGCGATGGTCAAAATTAAACGCGCTTGCCGGGATGAAAGTCCCGCTTGGCGAAAAGATTCGGCTCTCCGCGCGGGTTTTAAGAAAATATTATTTAAAGAAAGCCCTCGGCCTACTGCGGGTTCCACGATAGGAATTTGCGCCTGAACTTCGTCAGGGCCAGGTAATAAAGCGCCTTTAAGCGGTAAAAAAAACCGTCGGGGAAATAGTCCGACGAAGTTAAATCCTTTAGCGACGGGATTTTCTCGAATTTTATCGCCTCCTTAACGTAGTCGTATTTCCATCGTTGCAACTGGCGGTCTAAAACCGAGGGGTCTAGCCTCCCCCTCATGATTTGCGATATCCGAATTTTTTCCGGAACGGCGGAGTAGATGTAGCCCCTGGAGCTTGTGATGCTTTTCGGCCATTTGCGATAGATAAAAAACTGTTCGTTTTGATAGCGTACATTTCCGCCTTTTGCGATGGCCCGCAGGGGCCACTCCCAATCCCACATTACAAGGCTCTCGTCCGGCATTCCCACGACCTTTAGAAACCCCCTGCGGAACGCTATCGTCGGCACGGGAATTTGGTTTTCCGGAAAAAGGTCTCCGGCTTCCACCACCTTGTCGGCGTTCCAGCCCGGGCAGTACCGCACGTCCTTGTCCGGGTTTGGCGTCAGGTATTGGTCGCTTTCCGTCTCTATCCTCCAGCCGTCGGAAAACATCATGTCGCATTCCGGGTGAGCGCGGAGATACGCCACCTGTTTTGAAATCTTTCCCGGCAACCATTGGTCGTCCCCGTCCAAAAACATTATTATCTCCCCCCGCGCCTCCCTTATGCCGGCGTTTAGGGTCGCGGAATGCTTTCCATTGTGGGGGATCCTCATGTAACGCACGAAGTCGAGCCCCAGGTTTTTTACGACGTCCGCCGTGTTGTCGGTGGATCCGTCGTCGCAGACCAAAACTTCCAATGGGGAGTAATTTTGCTCCTTGATGGATCTCAGCGCGTGGGTCAGCACCCAGGCCTGGTTGTATGTCGGCACGATTACGCTTACAAGCGGATTATTGGTCAAAGGTTGCATCTCTTGCAGAGGTCGTAGTCCCAAATGCCGCTGGCGGCCTTTGCGCGGGCGTTGACGTATTTGGACGACCGCCAAATGTCGCGCACCTCCCGCTCCCCGGCGTTCCCGAACGAGACTTCGCCCGCGTAGTCGTTGCAACACAAAAGCACGTCCCCCTTGCAGTCTATCGTCATGTTCGCCACGTAGTAGCAGGAGGGGGAGCGCTTTCGCTTGATGTCTATAAGCCCCCCGCGGTTGTTTAGCATCCCCTCGTCCTTTTTTTGATAAAGGGCGTAGAAATCCACCATCGCCACATTGAAGAGTTCGGGCGTGTGTTTTTTGACGTGCTCCAAAGTCTCGGACGGAACCTTCGGTAGGGTCGGCGAGTGCTGGGATATGCGGAAAGAGTCCACCCCGGCGTCCAAAAGCGCGTAATATTTTTCGACCGTGAGAAAATCCCCGTTCGTGTAGACGATGATTTGGGCGCGCGGCAGTTTTTCGCGCGCGTACTTCATGAACCCCGCGAGTCTGTCGTCCGCAAGCGGCTCGCCGTAGAAGTGCGGCGAGAGCCTGCCGGCAAACCCCCATTTGGCGAGCGAGTCTATGATTTTGTAATAAAGCGCGTCCGGCATTTTTTCCTCCGGCCTCCCGACCGTGAAGTTGGGGCAGTAGACGCATTTTCGGTTGCAGTGGGAGTCGGTCTCGATTTCCACGGCGTTCGGCGGGCGAACAGGCTGTAACCGCTTGAGCGCATATTTAATCCAGGCGGCCGCTTTGCTGTTTTTCACATTCGAAATGTTACCATATTTTGCCCCCCGGGGGTTTGAGGTTTGCCGCATGTTTGGTAGTATCAACCGTGATGCAAACGAATACGCCGTCGCCCGATGGCGGGGTCCATGTCCTGCTGGCGACAAATTTCAGGGAGTACCACCTCGGCTGGTTCTATTACAGGGCGTTAAGGTCGCTCGGGCACCGTGTAACGGTTGTCTCGCCACTCGACGGCCCGGCGGAAAACCTGATAAAGGTCGGGACGGACGTTCATATCCCAAACCTCATAAACGGAATGACCCATAAGCCCGACCTATTTTTATTCGTCGAGACCTCGGCAAACAACCGCTTTTTTCCGAGGGGAATTTTGGAATTGGAGATTCCGACCGCCGGGTACCTGGCCGACAATTTTCTGAATTTTAGGTGGCACAAGGAATATTGCGCCATGTTCGATTACGCATTCTTCTGCCAGTTGGGGAGGATGAACCTCGCCAATAAAATCCACGGGTACGAGCACACTCACTGGCTCCCATACGCGGCGGACGAGGAGGTTCACCGCGCCTTCGACGTAGGGCGCGACATAGACGTGGGGTACGTCGGTAGCGTGATACCCGAGAAGCGGCGTTTTTTCGACCAGCTTGAAAAAAACGGCGTGAGGGTGGAGTTTAACAAGACCTTCCTTAACTTCGACGAGATAGGGATGTTCAACAGCAGGTGCAAAATCGTCTACAACATCAGCGCAAGGTTCGACATGAACCCCCGCACGTTCGAGGCCTGCCTCGCCGGCGCGCTGATGGTCGGCCAGCGGGTGATTGACGAGGGGTTTTACAAGATTTTCACGCCGGGCGTGAACTGCGACGCGCACGATTTCGACGACGCCGCGAATATTATCAAGGGATACCTCTCCGACCCGGAAAAATTAGCCCGCGTCGCTTTGGCGGGGCAAAAAATGGTGCGCGAGGGGCACACCTACAAACACAGGGCCAGGGAGCTTCTAAAAATTTGCGCCGCCGGAGTCACCGCAAGGCGTTTGGAATTTGCCGAGTCGTTCGAGGCCAACATAAAAATGGCGATGACCTATCAGCACCCGCACTTTAGACTTCGCCGCGAGGCGAGGGCCGAATTTAAGCTGGCGTTCAAAAAGGATTTTTTAGGCTCACTCGCCTACCTCGTCAGATACGCGTACTGGAGAATCAGGGAGAAGATAGAGCGAATCATCTGGGGCTTCGGCAAACGCCCCGTCTGACAACTCCGTCCGGGCCCAGCCGCCCAAATTGCTTTGGGGCGATTATTAAGAATATAATCAGCACCAACATGAAGTGGTGGCGGGGGCTTGGATTTGAACGGCGAACGGCGATTTTATATTTTCTTCTATTCGCCCTTATAAGCCTCTCCCCTGCGGCGGGGCGCCACAACAATTATGTCGCCTTCGACCAGGGGACGCACGCGATTCTAAACGGGGCCAACCCGTACCCCGTTGATTGGAAAACCGCCGAATATCCCTTCCAGCCGCGCTACCTTTACAGCCCGACGTTCGGATATTTCTTCGTCCCTTTTTCCACTTACGCGTTGGGGGTGCACGTGGGCACCTATTTTTGGGTGATGCTAAATTTTGCGGTCTTCATCTACGGCCTCTGGTCGGTCATGTCGCTTTTGGACGAGGAGACCGGCCTTTTAAAAAACAGGTGGCTCGTGATTTTTTTGCTCCTTATGTTCAACGAGATGCAGGGGTCGCTCACAAATTTGCAAAGCAACGGGTTGATAACCGGCCTTTCGCTTACGGCCACGGGATTGTTTTTCCGGGGACGTTGGATGTGGGCGGCGGGTTTGCTTTCGGTGGCGATAAACTTCAAACTCTACCCGGTGGCGCTGGCATTGCTACTTTGCCTAAGTTTTAACCTGCCGTTTATTTTTGCGCTGGCCGGTTTCACCTCGGCCCTCTTCCTGTTCCCCGCGCTAATCATGGGCGCCGGCGCCAACGGCGCGATGTTGCATAACTGGCTGGACATGCTCTCCCACGAGCCGATGCACAAGGTCTATTTGGGCTTGGAGCCGACCCTCCTTCGCTACGGCGCGGCGGCGCCCCCGGCCCTGTTTTCCGTTTTTACGCTTTTAAACGCCGGGCTTTTGGCCCTCGCATCAGCGCTCATTTTTAGGACGGACAAAAAACTATTCGTGCCGCTTATGGTGCCGGCCGTCCTTTGCTTCATAATCCTGTTCAACAAACGCGCTGAATCGCAGACTTTCATCACGCTCGCCCCGGTCTACGGGTTCATGCTGTACGCCGCGCTTCTCGCCATAAAAAGCGGTGACCAACGCGAATTTAAGGCGAACATTTTTTTTCTTGTCGCGACGTACGCGCTCATCTCGTGGATATACAGCGACCTCTCGCCGCGTCCTTTCCGAAAATTTGCGTGGGAGTGGCACTTTAAGACCTTTGGCGCCGTGGTGGCCTACGTCTGGGCCTGGAGGGGCGTCGTCGCCTCGCTTCGAAAAAAACAATTTTTATGGCGCGCCGCATGACGGACAAAACCAGCGTCTGCATCGTCGTCCCGTGCTACAACGAGGCGGGCCGGCTCCCCGTCGATGAGTTCCTTGGGTTTGCTGGCCTGCACCCGGAGATTCATTTTTGCTTCGTAAACGACGGAAGCACGGACGGCACCTCCGAGCTTTTTAATTCCATGGCCGTTAAAAATCCGGTAACGCTCCAATTTTTGGATTTTAAGCAAAACTGCGGAAAGGCCGAGGCGGTCAGAAAGGGGACGATACACGCCCTGCGCCAAAACCGTTTTGGTTACGTTGGATTTTGGGACGCGGACCTTTCAACCCCGCTTGCGGAAATCCCGCGATTTATTTTGAAGGCAAACGCCGACCCCAAAAGGCAGTTGCTGGCAGGCTCTAGAATCCGGCGAATGGGGGCGATAATAGACAGGCATTGGTACCGCCATTATTTCGGCAGGGTGTTCGCCACGTGCGCCAGCGTAATTTTGGACATGCCGGTGTACGACACGCAGTGCGGGGCGAAGCTCGTCAGATCTCAGCTTGCAAGCCGCATTTTCGGCGAGCCTTTTGTTTCCAAATGGTTTTTCGACGTGGAGCTTTTCGCCCGCACGGTGGAGGTTTTGGGGAAATCGGCCGCCGTGGGGGCGATTTATGAAATCCCGCTAAAAATTTGGGAGGACAAGGCCGGCTCCAAGGTCTCGCTGAAAACGGTTCTTACCACGCCGTTGCAACTGCTCCTTATTCGAAGAAGCTACCCGCCGTCAAAAAGGCCGGAATAAACCCCCTCAACCGTTCCCCAATCGGTTGTTGAAAGGCGATGCTGGCGCGTGATACGCTAACGCCCTTGACGGCTTTGCCGTCCGTCAGCGGTTTCGTAAGTTTGACAAAGTCGTAAGTTTGCGTCGAGGACGCGACGGCGAGGCATTTTTCGACGGAGACGTACCGATATGGTACGTTGATGGAGAAAAATGCAAGACGGCGCGTAAATCGGCGCAAAATCACGGCTTTGGACGCCGAGGTGGTGGAATTGGTAGACACGCAAGACTCAGAATCTTGTGCTCGAAAGGGTGTGGAAGTTCGACTCTTCTCCTCGGCACCATTTTTTTAACGCTTGTATCTGGAATCGGAGATTGAAAACGACAATTAAAGGGACGCTTTCCAATTTTTATTCCGCGCTTTCGGACAAAATTAACTCGCTGACCGCCTTGAACGCCAGTCTGATTTTGGCGGCGATTTTTTTTCTTCCGGCACTCGCCGTTTACAACGTAACCGACGCGCACGGCGACATAGCCGAATACCTCAACGACGCATTTAGGGCTGTCGGGGGGGAGATGCCCTACAGGGATTTTTGGCTTTTGTTGCCGCCGGGCAAGGCGTTTTTGCCGGCGATGGTGCTTCTTGTCTTTGGACATTCCGTCAACGCGGTTATGATTTCGGCCCTGGTAATAAACGTGGCGGTCGGTATAACGTCGTATTTTCTCTGCCTGGAGGCGACGTCGTCGAAAAGGGCCTCTTTCGTCTCGGCCCTGCTGGTGTTTTTTAACGGGAGCATATCGCTCTCCTACGGGCTGGCGTATCCCCACACATGGGTTCTGCTGGTTTTTTTATCGGCCATATTTGCGGTTCGTTATTTCAAGTCTGCCTCATCCTCCGATATTCTTGCCGCAGGCCTGTTTGCGGGGTCGGCCTTTTTCTTCGAATTCTTCCTTGTGGGCTCCTATTGTTTTGCCGTGGTGTCGGCGATTCTTTACCATTCAAGGGCAAAGGAGGGGCGCTTCTCGCCGGCCTTAGTTCCGCTGGCCATGTTTTTTTTCAGCGCAGTCGTGGTCGTGTCGGCGGAGCTGGCGGCGATGCGCCAAATCGCATTCCGCGCGTTGTACACGATCGTCATTGACGCTCCCTCCCACGGCACCTCATTGAACCTCCCCTACCTTAAGGAGTCCCTGTTCTCGTTGGAAAGCATGATAATCAGCTACGCGCCGGTTCTGCTGGTCGCGTGCTTTTTTCGCGGTCTGCGCGGAAAATTGCCGTCCGGCCCGTCGGCGGTGCTTGTGTTTTTTTTCGTCTGGGTTTTGGCGGCGTTTCCGAAGGCGCTCGGAAGGTCGGACCTAAACCACGTGGCGCAGTCCGTCACCCCGATGTATTTCTTTTTTGCGGCCTATATGGCGCATTTTAGCCTCGCCGACCAAAAGGCCGTCGGCGCCTACAAATACTTCCCGAGGATACTAATGGCCGGGGTCGCGATTTTGTTGGTTTTCGACGTGGAAAAGTTTTTCGAGCATTCAATCAACAACGTTTTTAGACAAAGGCAAATCGTACAGACGCCGCGCGGCCGGCTGGAGTTCACCGACCTCGCCCTTGCCGGGGAGGTCAACGAGATTATTTCGGCCATCGAGGCCAAGTCAAAGGAAGGGGACTATATTTTTGTCGCGCCATGGAGTCTTCCCCCTTTGTACGCCATGACAAACAGAAAAAACCCGACGTACTACGACTCGATGATGGACATCGAGGTCCGTCCCGCGTTATGGAAGGAAAATTCCGTCTGCTCGTCCATTCTGGAAAAAAACGCCAAAATCGCGGTTCTCTCGGCCCCCGAAAAATCTCCAATGGGCGCGTCCGGCGCCCGTCCCATGCAAATCATCGAAAAATGCGTGGAAGGGAATTTTTCCCTTGTGCGGCGCACGGAGCATTTTTTGATATACGCCAAATAGGGGCGCGCCCGCGTAAATATTATCCATCCCGCCGCAGGGTAATTGGGGTAGAATCCCCATGGAGGTGGAGAAATAAAAAACAACGAGGGTCGTGACGATAAAAAGGGGGGAAAAGGGGGGCTTGAATTCCTTCAAGAGCCGCCTTCCCCGTTCGCGTCCATCGTAATCATCACCGTCGCGATTTTTGTGGTCGAATTTTCCCTTATGATTGTGGAGGAACATTTCAAATTCGGCTCCCCGTTCGGGGCCGACCTGTTCGACGCGGTGGGTCTTGTGGTGATTATAATACCGCTTCTTTACTTCCTCGTCTACAAGCCGCTCGAATGGCACGTAACAAAACGCGACCAGCTTCTGGCGCAGGTGTCCGTGGAACAAAAATTGGCCGTGGAAAAGGCCGATTTGATAGGCCTGATAAACGACGTGACCCTCGTCGCAAACGAGGCGGAGACCGTCGAGGCCTGCCTGCGCACGGTCCTTTCGTCAATATGCAAGCAGTTTGCGTGGAGCGTCGGCCACGCGTACAGGCCGGTGTACGGGTCTTCGGGCGAGGTGTCGCTTGCCAGTACCGGGATTTGGTTTCTTTCGGACTCGGAGAGGTTCGAGGCGGTCAGGAAATGCGGCTCCGAGGCCTCGTTTCTCCCCGGCGAGGGATGGCCCGGAAAGGTTTACGTTTCACAATCGCCCATGTGCATTGCGGACTCCACTGCGGCCGAGCCTGCGGCGGGGTCTGAAAAATTTAAGGAGGAGGGGGGGCGCGCCGGCCTCAAAGGCGTCTATATTTTCCCTGTTTTGACCGGAAAGAAAACCTCGGCGGTGCTGGAATTTTTCTCCGAAAGGGCGGAGGAGACAAACCAGCTCCACACTGAGGTGTTGTCCAACCTCGCCCTCCAGATTGGTCGCGTTATGGAGCGCAAAGAGGCCGAGGCGTCGCTGAAGAAACTTGGCAACGCCATGGAGCAGACGACCGACGGGATTATGACGACGAGGTCGGACGGAACCATAGAGTACGTAAACCCCGCGTTCGAGCGGTCCTCCGGCTACAAAAAAGACGAGGTCGTGGGCAAAAACCCGAGACTGCTGGCCTCCGGCAAGCATACCAAGGAGTTTTTCGGGCAGATGTGGGACACGATAAAATCGGGCGGGGTCTGGACTGGCGTCATCACCAACAAAAGAAAATCCGGCGAGATTTACGACGAGGAAATCACCATTTCCCCGGTGCATGACGCGAACGACGCCATAACGCATTTCATAGCCGTCAGGAGGGACGTGACGGAGAAAAAAATGTTGCGCACCCAGCTGATACAGGCCGAGAAGATGTTCACGGTCGGCGCGTTCGTGTCCGGCGTGGCGCACGAGCTAAACAACCCGCTGACCGCCATACTCGGCTTCTCTCAAAGGCTTCTTTCAAAGGGGACCGATTTTCCGCCGGACGTCTCCCACCAACTCGGCATCATAGGGGAGCAGACAAAGCGGGCCGTAAAAATTGTGCAAAACCTCCTTCAGTTTTCGCGCAAGGCCCCCCCGACCACGATTTTTTGCAACGTAAACGAGGTGTTGGACAGCACGCTTTCCTTCCTCGAGTACGGGTTTCGCTCCGACAACATAAAGGTGAGGAAGGACTACGAGCCGACGGTGAGGGTGAAGGGGGACGTGGGACAGCTTCAGCAGGTGTTCACGAACATTATGCTCAACGCACAGCACGAGATGAAAAAAACCGGCGGCGTCATCTCAATCACGACGAAAAAAAACGACGGCGAGGCGCGAATAATAATAGAAAACACCGGCCCGCCCATTCCGCCGGACATCATGGAAAGGCTTTTCGACCCCTTTTACACCACGAAGTCCCCGGGCGAGGGAACCGGGCTCGGCTTGTACATCGCCTTCGGAATTGTCGCCGACCACAACGGAAAAATTTGGGCCGAGTCCAACCACAAGGCGTCGGGGGCCAGGTTCATCATAACCCTCCCGCTGGAGGCGTCGGAAAAAAGAGCCGTCCCGCCGGAACGCCCAAAGGAGTTGGAGGCTCCCAAGGCCGATTTGAACAATAAAAAAGTGCTCGTGGCCGAGGACGAGGAATTTATAAAAAAATGGCTTTGCGAGCTTTTGGAGGAGAGTGGCGCCTTGGTTCAATGCGCAAACGACGGGGAGGAGGCCCTAGAACTGCTTGTAAATAACGTTTACGACTTTGTAATCTCCGACATAAAAATGCCCCGAAAGAGCGGGTACGACATAGGGAAATGGATTTTTGAAAAGAGACCGGCGATGAAGGACAAGTTCTTGATCATCACCGGGGTCATAGACAACGACGCGGCGAATTTCTGCAAGGAGTATTCCTACCCCCTGCTACAAAAACCGTTCGGGGCGAACGAGTTGTTGACAGCCTTGAGCAATATGGGGGACAATCACGACAGAAGAAGCAAATATGGCAAAAACTGAAAAGCAGACCGTATTGGTCGTGGACGACGAGGAGGCGGTGAGGGAGTTCCTTTCCCTCACTCTGCAGGACGCGGGATACGCCGTCGTCGGCGCCGAAAACGGAAAGGACGCCTCGGAAATACTAAAAAAACCGGGCAACAACATAGACGTCATCGTCAGCGACCTGATGATGCCGGTCATGAACGGGCTGGAACTCGCCAAATATAATTACGACAACAACAACCTCCCCTTCGTGGTCTGCACCGCTCTGTACGACACGCACGTTGCGATAAACCTCCTTAGGTACAACGTGCAGGACTACGTCGTAAAACCCATAGACAACGAAAAATTGTTCGTAAGCATCGTCAACGTCGCCGCCATGCGAAACATCAGAAAAATGCTGATGCAGGAGGAGGTGGAGCAGTCGTACGGCAACGTCTCGAACATTAAAGTCGGCGCAAAAAGGAACCAGATACTTTTGGCGATTGACTGGGTTCGTAGGCTGACCGAGGGGTTGCTATCGGCCAGGGAGAGCGACAAATTCATCAACTACGCGCACGAGTTTCTGATTAATTCCTTCGAGCACGGAAGCCTTAAAATCGGCGAGGACGGAAAATCAACGCTCCTAAACAACGGGCGGTACGAGCAGGAGCTTAAAAAAAGGGAGCAGACGTGCGACTCTAAAATTTCCGTGGATCTCGCGGTTTTGAAAAACAGAATTTCCATAAAAATCTCCGACGAGGGGGACGGCTTCGATTTCGAAAAATATCTTAGAATGTCCGAGCAGACCCTAATGGACAGGCTGAGCCTTCCAAACGGGCGGGGGATTTACATCGCCGCCGCATATTTCGACTCCATAGAATATTTCGACGGCGGCGCGTCGGTTATGCTGACAAAGAATTTTGGGCAGTAAATAGAATACATCTTTCCGGTTACTAACTCCTTGATTGTCGCCCGAAATGAGGCATTCATTCCACAATTTTATAAGATGACACCTAAACGATGCACTATTAATTTTAGTATAATATATTGTTTAATTGTGCATTATTGGATTGCTCAGATTGTCTGCGGTAAAAATATCGCACTTTTCATCTTATTTTATGATATCGAAAAATGGTCCTAAATCATATAACATATTGAAAAATCAGAAAAAACAAGCAATGGCACACTCCTTGCTCTAATAGTGGGCAGAGATGATGCTTCTCGCCAGAGAAGCTAGTTTCGTTAGATCACCCTCTAACCTCCCCTTAGAAAGGGAGTCAGTCGCCAGATTGGCTCCCTTTCATTTTTTACCTCATCGAGAAGGTGGATAAAAATCAAACTTGGCAACGAATGCGCTGACAGCCACGTTCGACCTTCGAGCGTTTGAGTTGTGGAACGGGGCCGATCCGACAAACGAACTTTCCGCCACGACATATAAGGGGGCCGCAGTTGACGTCGGGTTTACATACACCTTGGGGGGCGCCCCGAAGAAAAACCCCTCAAACGGGAACTGACATGCACCTTTCCCTTCACGGCGCAACGGAGTATAATGGGAGGAGTGCGAATAATAACATCCATTTTATAGGAGTTAAACTATGGACGACAGAATTTACAGGCCGAATGTTTCCTCCACCACGATGACGGGCGAGCAGTCTGCGGCTGAAAAACGCAAATTCCTAGTGCGCGTTTACAACTGGATGGGCTTTGGGCTTGCGCTAACCGGGCTTATCGCCTGGTTCGTTGCGGAAAGCCCCGCGCTTATGCAAGCCATTTTGGGCAACCAAATAATTTTCTTCGGGCTGATAATCGCCGAGCTTGGCGCCGTTCTTTATCTCTCCGCAAGGATAGCCAAGATAAACGCTAAAACCGCGTCGGGCCTTTTCGTGGGATACGCGATTCTCAACGGGCTTACTTTCTCCGCAATCTTCGCGGCCTACACCCAGTCCTCCATAACCACCGCGTTCGTCGTCACCGGCGGAATGTTCGGGGCGATGTCGTTTTACGGGGCCACGACAAAGAAAAGCCTCGAATCGTGGGGCTCCTTCTTCTTCATGGGCCTTGTCGGCATAATCATCGCGTCGGTGGTCAACATTTTCCTGCAAAGCTCCGCCGTTTATTGGATCTCGACCTACGCCGGGGTGCTGATTTTTACCGGCCTCACCGCCTATGACACGCAAAAAATCCTGGCGATGAACGTGACCGGCGTCGGCGCGGAAGAGGAGACCAAAGAGGCGATTATGGGCGCGCTGGCCCTTTATCTGGATTTTATAAACCTGTTCCTGATGCTACTAAGAATCATGGGGAATCGGAAATAGCCCGCATTATTCATTGAACAAAGCGGGATAGGGCGCGGCTACAATTCGGAGGGGAACCTGGCCCTTCGCTTTCTCGCGGCCTCCAGCAGAACCGCCTTCGCGCCGTGCCTGTCCAAACCGACAAGGTCAACGTAGGGCACGGCGCCAAGCGCGCCTTTCACGTCGAAATCGTGCATTCTTACGGGAAGAAGTTTTCCCTTCTCCCCCTCCGGGTCGTCCTCAAACTCGCCGGCCCATTCCTCTTTCCACAAGGGGGACATAAAGTATTTGCGCGAGAGAATCAGAAGGTTCTTTTTGCACTTTTGGTCGCCGTCGTTCATTTTGGACAAAAAACCCTCGCCGGCGTTGAACTCTCGCGCCTGAATTAGGACGGAATATCCGGCCTCCTCCAGCGTTAGGGCCATCCATTCCGCCTTCGCCTTGTCGGCCCCCAGGTAGGTGACGTAGAAATCGCGCCTCTTTTTGCTTTTGATGACTTTTTTCTCCGCCATGATGAGTGATGGTATGCATTCGATCGTCATTAGTCAAGGCGAATGAGTCCGCATGACGGGCTAGACGCCGATTAGCTCCTCGTAAAAGGGGAACATCTCGCGCTCCTCGAACCGGATGTGGTCGTGGATAAGTTTCCCAAATCTCTTTAGCGCGACGTTGTCGCCCCCGACCGCCAGCGCGGAAAGTTTTCGCAGTTCCGCGTGCTCTTTTTGAAATCGCCCGTAAAGCGCGACCGCGCCGGCCGCGACCAGCCTCGGCAGGATTGTGCGCTCCTCCTCCGCGAAGTGCGGGGCTATCTCCTTTTCCCATTGGCGCGGGAAGGCCTCCATAAGCTTGTCGAACGCCTCGCCCCCCGCCGCGCCAAGCTTGACGCGCCGTGCCAGCACAAGCGCGAGGTGGTGCTCGTGCGAGAGCTTCACCAATCCCTTGGAACGTTTCATCCTAATAAAAATGGAATATGAGGACGAAGGAGGCGCCGAACAAAATCGCCAGCGCAAGCTCCGAGTATCCCAGCGCCCTCAGCGTCTGGGGGGGGCGGAGGTAAAACAAAATCGTGGCGACAAAGCCCGGAAAAAACGGCCAGAAAAGCGAGTATTTCAAACGGAACTTCTCCTCGATGGCGAGCGCGAAGAGGAGCGTCATAAACGACCCGAATATGTTTTTCAAAAAAACCGGCCTAAGCCTTTCCGCTATCTCCGGTTGCTGTCCCGCGAGCGCAAGCCGAAACTCGCCCAGGCGCACGACCCGGCGCGACTCCGTGGTCCTGTCCAAAACGAAAAGAAGCGTCAACAGCCATATTCCGTAGTTTTGCAAAACCAGCCCGCCCGCGACGGCAAAGGCGCCGATTAGCGAGCCGAGCGAAAAAAGCGCCACGCCGCCGTACTCGAATCGCACGTCCTGATGGTACCCGCCGTGGAAAGCCCGCACCCCGGCCAAAAAACCGGCGGCCATGAACGGCAGAACCCAGACGAACCTCGGGGTCATAAGGCACAAGACAAGGCCAAACGCCGACGCCAAAATCAGATAGGCGGCGCACCAAAACTTTATGTTTTTCGGCGTGTTCAAATTTCTCTTGGCGTTTTTATAAAAAATACGCGCCGGAGTTAGCGCAAGAAAGCCGAAGAAGATCGTCCAAATCAGCAGGTAAAGCGCGCCCCTTCCGCCGCCGGCGCAAAGGCCGCCTACTATGACCGGCAGGAAAATCCAGACCCAAAGCCCGTGCTCCTTCGGGAAAATCGGCCTAATAGATTCCTTTTCCATAAACTATTTCCTCAAATTCCGCCCTGCGCCGGGCCATGTTCGCCATGCAGTCCTCTCGGCTCGAGCCGGTGGAATAAATCGAGACCAGCGGCTCGTCTTTGGCGATTGTGCGCCCGTCGAAGGGCAAATCCCTCAGCCCTTTCAAAAACCATTTTTCCGGCTCTCGGAAAACGGTTGTGTTGCGCGAGTAAACGACCGTCCTACCCAAGTATCCGACGCTCCCTTTCGCTTTAATATGACATAAATCACCGGAAAAAGCCCGTCTTTGCGTGTCAAAAATATCCGTACCGAAGGACTTCGCCATCAGTTCCATTCCCGCTGTGAATCGTGGGTTTACTTCAAGTAGATAGGCCGAGCCGTCCGCCAGAACGAAGTCGGCCCCCCACCAGCCGAGCAGTCCCGTTGCGGAGGCTAGTTTTTTTCCGAACTCGCCAATTGCCTCGTTCGCCCCGTCCTTCGCGCCGGCGGTAAAAACGCACCCGGCGAATTTGAACCCTAGGTTGATGTGCTCCGCCACGCCGCAAAGCTGTGTTTCCCCGCCGGAGGTGAAATAAATCGCGCCAACCGATTTCCCCTCGATAAATTTTTGGCGGTATTCCCCGGGCGAGAGTTTGCCGTCGTCGTGCCGTATCCCCGCGCCGCCGCACGAGTTCTGCCCCTTGATTATCCATCCCGGCCCGGTGCTCCCCTCCTCGAAGGATATTTCCGGGAATAAAATTCCCTCGGCGTGGACGGTCCTAAGAAAACGCTGGTCGCGGCAGAGCCTGACGGCTGTTGCGGGGGAGTTGAGCACGGTTCTTTTTTCGACAGCCGACTCCAATATCTCGGGGAACGACTCGATTGGCGAGCAGAAAATAATCGGGTCGTCCGGCAGTTTCTCCCACTCGCTTAAAAGGGCCGCCCCCCTCAACGCGGGGGTCTCTGCGCCGATTTTTTCACCGCGCAAAAAATGGGACAAGTCCCAGTCGTTAAACCCGTCCGCCGCCGACACGCCGTGGCCGTGGACGCTCGCCAGTTCGACAAAAGGCCGCACGTGGGAACCGATGACGCATATTCTACTCACTGATGTATTATAAGGGCCGGACAAAGACTTTCAACCAGGAGTCGGCAAAAAGCAATGGCTTGGTACGAAAAAACCGGGCGGTCCCTTAGGGGCTTCCCGGGCCGGATACAGGGGCTTACCCCTCCGGCGCAGGCGTTTTTAATGGCGTCCGCGTTCCTAAACGAACGGGAGAGCCTTGTCCTGATAACGCCGGACAACGCCTCCGCCGAGAGAACCGCGGGCGACCTCGCCTTTTTCCTCGGCGGCTCCGAGAACATCATTTATCTCCCGCAGACGGAGGCGATGCCGTACGAGCCGTCGGCCCCATCGCCGGAAATAGCCTCGGCAAGGCAGTCCGCGCTTTTTAAACTGGCCGACGAAAACCAAAAAAGGCCTTTCGTGCTCGTATCAGCCGCCGCGGGGCTTTTACAAAAATGCCCGAAAAAATCTTCCGCCGTCTCTTTTTCACTTGTAACCGGCAAGGAGGCCGACCGCGCACAGTTGGAGGATTTTTTGGCCCTGACAGGATACAACAGGGCCGACCCGGTGAACGAGCCGGGCGCGTTCACTTTTCGCGGCGGCGTTATGGACTGCTGGCCCCCGAACGAGTCCGGCCCCCTGAGAATAGAGTTCTTCGGCGACGAGGTGGAGTCCGTCCGCAGATTCAACCCGGACACGCAGAGGTCGCTGGAAAAACTCCCCGGCCTGACCCTCCCGCCGGCGAGGGAGACGCACTACCTCGGCTCCGATTTGGACGCGCTTCATTCCAGATTCCAAAACTCCGGCTTGGAGGTTCCGCAAAGGGCGTTGCTCGCCGTCCAAAGCAGGATTTTCTTTCCCGGCATGGAGTGGTACTTTCCGATTTTCCATCCCGACGCCGTGGCGCCGACGGACTACCTCCCCGGAAACATCCCGGTGGTTGTCTGCGAGCCGGAAAAACGCCGGCACGCTCCTTTGCGAGCTCGCGGACAGCCCGGAATCCGCCCAATGCGCCACGATAAGAAGCAGGGACGCCGAGCGGCTTCACGGAGTTTTCAGCCGGTTTATATACGACTGCCGGGAACGGCTCGAAAAGGGCGTCAGCGTGATTTTCGTCGTGAGAAACGAGGAGACGGCGGAGCGCGCCGGAAAATTGATGGGGGAGGAGGGACTCGGGTTCATCCCGTTGGAGTCGGCGCGAATGCCGGAATTTTTGCTCTCCGAACGCTCAGCGCCGGGGCTTTATTGCGTGGTGGGCGACCTTCCCGAGGGGTTTGTGTTGGACGACGCGAACCTGGCGGTGATAACGGAGGAGGAGGTCTTCGGGCGCCACGCCGCCCCGCGCCGCGAAAAGCGCAGGCGCACCACCGCCTTCACCACCGATTTCTCGAACGTCAGGCCGGGCGACTACGTTGTGCACCGCGACCACGGCGTGGGGCTTTACCACGGCATGAAATCGGTTCCCGCCGCCGACAGGATTGACGAGTATCTGGAGATAGAATACGCGGAGGACCAGCGCCTATTCCTTCCGATATCCGCGATACACCTTCTCGAAAAATTTTCCTCCGCCGACGGCCCCAGGCCGAAGCTCGATAGAATGGGGGGGCAGACCTGGGCCAAGACCAAGGAGAAGGTCAAAAAAGGAATCATGTTGATGGCGAAGGAGCTTTTGGAAATCTACGCCCTCCGTAGCCTCGGCAAGGCCCACGCCTTCTCACAGGACGGAAACTTCCAAAGGGAGTTCGCCGACACATTCGGCTTCGTGGAGACCCCGGACCAGGCGCAGGCGATTATAGACGTGGCGGCCGACATGGAGGCGGACAAGCCGATGGACCGCTTCGTCTGCGGCGACGTGGGCTACGGTAAAACGGAGGTGGCGATGCGCGCCGCGTTCAAGGCGTCGGTGGACGGAAAACAGACCGCCGTGCTCGCGCCTACAACGCTTTTGGCGAACCAGCATTTTATGAACTTTAAGAAGCGCATGGAGCCGTTCGGGATAAAGGTGGAGATGCTAAGCCGGTTCGTGGAGGCCAAACACCACAAGGAAATTTTGGCCCGAATCGCGCACGGCGGAGCCGACGTGATAATCGGCACCCACAAGCTTTTGCAGAAGGACGTCGTGTTCGCAAACCTCGGCCTCGTTATCATTGACGAGGAGCACCGGTTCGGCGTGGCCCACAAGGAAAGGCTTAAAAAAATGCGCGAGACGGTGGACGTGCTGACGCTCACCGCCACGCCGATACCGCGCACACTCCATATGTCCATCTCCGGCATACGCGACATCAGCGTCATAAACACGCCCCCGCCGGAGCGCCATTCCATCACCACCTTCATCCGAAAGTTCAACGCTGGAATCATATCCGAGGCGATAACCCGGGAGCTTGCGCGGGGCGGTCAGATATTTTTTCTGCACAACAGCGTGGCAAGCATACACAAGATGCTCGGCTGGCTTAAAAAACTCGTCCCCGCCGTCCGCGCGTCGGCGGCGCACGGGCAGATGTCCGGCAGGGAGTTGGAGGAGGTCATGGAAAACTTCATCCGCAGAAAAACCGACATGCTGGTCTGCACCACAATCATAGAGTCGGGCCTCGACATCCCAAACGCCAACACCATCGTCGTCAACCGGGCGGACAAATTCGGGCTGGCGCAACTTTACCAATTGCGCGGGCGCGTGGGGCGCGGTAAGCACAGGGCATACGCGTTCATGCTCGTCCCGCCGTCAATGGGGCCGGTCGCCAAAAAAAGAATCAAGGCCATTGAGGAGCTTAGCGACCTCGGCTCCGGCTTCAAGCTGGCCGCGCGAGACATGGAGATACGCGGCGCGGGGAACCTGCTCGGCCCGCAACAGTCGGGCAACATAACCGCCGTCGGGTTCGAAACCTATTGCAGGATGCTGGAGGAGGCGGTGGATGAGATTAAAACCGGCGGCGTGGCCGTGCGACGGGCCGAGCCGGTGCTCTCGCTCGATTTCGCGGGGCGGCTGGAGCAGGCCTACATCCCGTCGCTGGAGCAGAGGATGGATTTTTACTATCGCCTCAACCGCGCCGAGGAGACTGCCGACGTCGCGCAGATAGCCGATGAGATGGCCGACAGGTTCGGGCCGCTTCCGGAAAAGGCGCGGAAGGTGGTGGACGGCGTGGTGATTCGGCTCTCGGCTGTTCGGGCGGGGCTGGAAAAAGTGGAGCTTTCGGGCGGCGACTTGTCGCTCACCTTTCCGCCGACGCACGAATCGGCGCTGAAATTAATCGGAGATTGCTCCGCTTTTTTCAAGGCGCGTGTTGTGGGCGCCGCGTCCGGGAACAGGATAACGCTGGACATTTCAAGGACTCCTGCGGAAAAACGCCCCTCTCTGCTGGCGGAGTTTCTCTCCAAAATCCCCGTTTCTTAAAATAACCGCGAAGGAGGGGAAAACGGGGGGGAGGGGGCCAAAAATTCTTTTTGACAATAAATGTGGAAAAGGGTGTTTTGTGTGTTACCATTTGAAGCTGGTGCTGGCATCACGGGCCAAGCGAACATGGGTTCGTCGCCTATTGCGGCGCCGATTTGTTAAGGAGTACTTGATTTTATGGGTAAGAAACTTTACGTAGGTAACCTGCCGTATTCGGCAAACGACGACAGCCTCAAAGGCATCTTCGATCAGGCCGGAACGGTTGAATCCGCAAAGGTGATCATGGATCGCGAGACCGGCCGATGCAAAGGCTTTGGCTTCGTCGAAATGTCCACAGAGGACGAGGCGAACGACGCCATTAACAAGCTGAACAACGCGGACTTTGAAGGTCGCGCGATGAAGGTTTCCGAGGCAAAACCGATGGCCCCCAGGACTGGCGGCGGCGGTGGTGGCGGACGCGGCGGTTACGGCGGTGGTCGTGGCGGCGGCGGTGGCGGCTTCGGCGGCGGTGGTGGCGGACGCTACTAGTCTTTAGTCACAGAATACACGGATCGCCCCCTTCTCACGAGGGGGGCGATTTTTTTTGCCCCTCCCCGCCTTGGTAGGTACGGGCTTTAGCCTGTACATTCGATTTGGCCTACTCGTTGTGCCGAACCAATAGGTAGTGGCCAAATGTCCGCCTAATCCCGGGCGATATTTGAAAATAAGTCAAATAGGCAAGCCTGCCCCCTTTTCCTTTTCACCCAAAAAAATCGCGTCATTACCATAGATACATGGTTAAATGGTGGGGCGATGTATTTTAAGATTGTCGGGGAAATACGCAATATTGAAACAATTGCCGCGGGGCGGGGGATTAAGAACCTAAACCGCCTGAACAAAACCTACGGTAAGGCAAACTGGAGAAAATTAAAAGGATTGTGCCGGGTGGAACTGGAAGACGGCGTGATTTTAGGGGCGGAAATACATTGGTACGAAGGTCATGGCGTCGGTAAAAAAGAATGTAAAATAAAAAGGTATTTGGGAAAGGAATAACCATGGCGAAGACTTTCATGATTTGCGTTGACAACCGGGGCTATAAAACGTCCCTTGAAACCAGAAAAGTATACGAGGTTTTGGCCGACAAGACGGCCGCCCAACATAATCAGTTGAGAGTTGTGGACGATTCAGGGGAAGATTATTTGTATCCGGAAAACTTTTTCGCCGACGTCACGCTTCCCCCGGCCACAAAGCGCAGATTGAAACTGGCCGGAGTTTAACGGCCGCATTCCAATAATGGATATGGCAACCCTGTGCTAGGGCTGAAAAACCGCTCCCTAATGTCCGCCTAATCCCGGGCGATATTTGAAAATGTGATAATGCAAGACCTGACCCCGGTGTTCTGACCCCGGTGTTCGGTATTGTGTTTTTCAAAGTCTACCAGCTCAAGCCGAGGAAGATGGTGTTTGCCACAATCGCGGAATTGCCGCTTTGGGCGATTTTGGCGAAAGTAAAGCCCATGTCAAACCCGCTTGGGAAGCTCCACAAAAATCCGCCGTCCGCAAAAAAGCCGACGGACGTGCCGGTTACGTTGTTGCACGCCGATGAGTTGGTGCACGAGGCGGAGACCGTCATCGTGTCAATTCCGGCCGATAGAAACGGCCTGAATATTCTGTCGTCCCTAAAATAATGGCGTAGGCCGACGTCGGCCTCCGTTATGGAGGCGTTTACCGTCGAGGTCGGCGTGGAGGTGGCTAGCCCGTACATATTGGAGACCCCAGCGTGAATATAGACGGGCCAGCTTTTTTTCTTGTAGTCGTAGTCCAGGCCCGCAATGTTTGCCGTGGCGCCGTTGTCGGACGAGCGCGTGTTGTTTACGTACCCGGTTCCGGCGCCGTAAAGCAGGGTAAGGTTTTGGCGGCTGTCGTTTCGCGCGGCGATTTTCCTCTCCTCCTCGGTCGGCGGAACCTGCACCAGCTCCCTTATTAGGTAATCCACCTTTTCGTCGCTCAAGACGACGTGATATTTGATTTCGGTCTCCCTGTGCGAGTACTTGTTCCAATCGGTGACCGAGTACGTCATCCTCTCCCCTCGGCCGGTCTCCCGCGCTATTTCCGGCTCACCGAGGATTTTAACCACCTGGTTTTTGTCCATCCCCTTTTCAATTAGGACGATTTTACGAATCGTGCCGCAACCGGAGTAGTCCCACATATAGTCGTCGGCATAATCCACCGCCATGCCGACCGGAAAGAGCACGACAAGCCCCAGATTGCCCCAAAAGATTTCATTGACCGATTTCTCGGCGCAATCCTTTCGGCTGGTCTCGGGCGGCAGTTCGCCGGAGCGGTACGCGGTGGCGCACGAGGCCGAAATCCCCGCCGTCAGCAGAAGGCAGAGCAAACGCCATTTGGTCTTTTTTAGGCTCGTCCGGTAATTTTCAAGCATCTGACGAAACATTATATCGCCCCGCTTGGAGAGTCAAATTTTTGAGGGAAAAAATAGACAGGGAGAGGTTGGCGCTTCGCGCCAAGGTACAGACTGAAGTCCGTACCCACCGGAAAAATAACGCTGTGGGAATCGCGCGCGTTCTGCTATCATTACCCGTTCAAAATTTATGATACAAATAAGCGACCTGAGCAAAAGTTACGGAAAGCAGATTCTCTACGAGAGCCTCGCCCTTACCGTGGGCCAGCGCGAGCGCATCGGCTTCGTGGGGCGCAACGGCTCCGGCAAATCCACCCTCTTTAAGACGATACTCGGCGAGGAGCACCAGGACGAGGGGCAGATAGCGATCCCCAAGGGGTACCGCATCGGCACCTTGGAACAGCACCTAAAGTTCACCAAGCCGACGGTTCTGGAGGAGTGTTGCCAGGCCCTTTCCGAGGACGAGCAGTGGGACCACTACAAGGTCGAGAAGGTGCTTTTCGGCCTCGGGTTTTCCGAGCCGGACTTGGAAAAATCGCCGCTCAGTTTTTCCGGCGGCTATCAAATCCGAATGAACCTCGCAAAACTGCTGGTGCAAAACCCCAACATGCTCCTTCTGGACGAGCCGACGAACTATCTCGACATCGTCAGCCTTCGCTGGTTGCAACAGTTTTTGCGGAACTTCCCCGGCGAGATAATCATCATCACGCACGACAGGGGGTTTATGGACGAGGTCACCACCCACACCATGGGGCTGGTTCGCAAGCAGTTGCGGAAGCTGAAGGGGGACACCGCCACGTTTTTCGAGACGCTTTTGCACGAGGACGAGATACACGAGAAGACGCGCCTCAACCAGGAAAAGCGCATAAAGCAGATTGAGGACTTCGTGGCCCGCAACAAGGCCCGCGCCAGCACCGCCTCGCGCGCGCAGTCGCGCATGAAACTGCTGGAGGGGATAGAGCGCATAGAGAAGCTGGACCACGAGAAGGTCCTGGGCTTTCGGTTCAACCACGAGCCGTGCCCCGGCAAGGTTATAATGGAGGCCAAGGGGCTTTCTTTTTCGTGGGACGGCGACCCGGACAACGCGCTTTTTAAGGACCTGAATTTCGCCGTAGGCTCGCGCGACAGAATAGCCATCATCGGCAAAAATGGAAAGGGTAAGAGCACTCTTTTGAACGTCCTCGGCGGCGAACTAAAGGCCACCGCCGGAGAGGTCGGCAACCACCCCTCCATGAAAATCGGCCATTTCGGGCAGACTAACATCCAAAGGCTGGACGAGAGGGCGAACGTGCTGGAGGAGTTTGCAAAGGCCAACAGCTCGCTTAACAACCAGTCGCTACGAAACATCGCGGGGGCGATGATGTTCGACGGGGACAACGCGGAGAAAAAAATCGGCGTTCTTTCCGGCGGCGAGCGGAGCAGGGTTTTGCTCGGCAAAATTTTGGCGAACCGTACAAACCTGCTTCTTTTGGACGAGCCGACAAACCACCTCGACATGGAGTCCATAGAGGCCCTTACCGAGCAGATGTACGAATACCAGGGCGCCGTGATAATCGTAACTCACAGCGAAATGATACTGCGCGACCTCGCAACGAAGCTGATTGTCTTCAACGAGGGGGGCGCGAAGCTTTTCCTCGGCGACTACGACGACTTCTTGGAGAAGATCGGCTGGTCGGACGAGCCGAGAAAACCAACCAAACCGGCGAAGCCTGCCAAGCCCGGCAAGGCCAAATAGCCCCCTTGCCGCCTACCCAGGCGGTTTTCTTTACTACAGCTTCAAAACGGGATAGAATCATCGGACAGGGGGCGTTGAGGTTTAAAGAGTGTTTTTTGGGGGCGTCGGATGGTCGGCGTTCTTCTCGTTCGCAAAAATAAGCAAAAAAGGGAACATCCGGTAGCAATGAAGAATCAGGATAGAAAGGAACCGCGCCGCATAATCTCCGGCCAAAAGCCGGTGGGTGAAGTCAAGCTTTCCCAAATCCCGGACGGACTTAAATATGAGGTGAACAACATCTCGCCTTCCGGCGCCTCCATAACATTTGCCGGGCAACTGAAGTCCGAGGCGGAGGCAAACCTTCTGGCCCTCACGGCGGCCTCCAAGCGTGGCAACCACATAACGGTTCAACTTGCGCTGAACGGGGTGAGAATTCCCGTCAACCTAATGAACATGGTCGACTCCAAAACTTTTGGAATACGCATTAGCTCAAACGAAAAGCTTGCCCCCCTTGCCGAAAGGGGGAGGGCGGTGTTCAACGAGGTGTTTCAGGAAGCCGCCAAAAAGGGGGCGGAAGAGGCTCCCTTCGAGCCGCACCAATTTCCAAGCCGCGAATTTTTGCCCGACGACGTGAAGGAGTTTGTGGCCGGCCCGATGTTTGGGCCGCTTTTCATCTCGGCCCTTGCGGACGAACTGCCCGTCCTGGCTCCGACGGTCAAGGACAAGGTGGAGGGCGTCGGCGAGTACATGAAGCTTGCAGACCTTTGCAAAAGGTTTTTGGAGACCACCGGCAAGGACGTCGCCTTCATGGTCGGAGTCGAGTTGTCCGGGCCGGGCCGCGCGGAGGAAGAGAGCCCCGATGACGCGCTTCCGGCCGCCCTTCATAAAATCTGCGTGGAGGGGAGGCTTTTCGCCAACGAGGCCGAACGGGCGTCCTTCGAGTCAATATTGGCAAACAGATATTTCAAAAACAAGGGGTCCGACGCGTCTGGGGAACTCTCGGCTAAACATCCGAGCATGGGGATAATAAAAACACGGTTCGACGGGTTTGACCACGAGCAGGGGTTTTACCTCACGCTCGGGCCGTTTGTGGCCGATTATTTTTTTCACACGTATCTTCCGCGCGGTTCGGAAATTGTCAGGGTCGTCGGCGCGGACAAGCGGCAGATTAAAAACACGATCGTCCGCTGGACACACAACGTTTTAAGCCAGATTAACTCGGACAAGGACAAGACCGTCGCGAACGACATAGAGACCCGCTTCAAAAACGCGATGCACCTTTACATGACGGCAAAAAAACGCTCGATCATAATCACGGCAGACGTGATGCACATTATTGACGGCAAGGGGATAACCCCGGCGATGGATTTCCGGCCCAAATTTTTTCACTCGGTGTGCGCCATCATAGAGCCGGAAATCAACAAGAAATTCGCGGAATACATGGCGGAGCGGAACAAGGACGACTCCGGGCCGGACGTGGAGGACAGGGAGACGCTGAGGATTATGAAGCTGGCGCCGCTCGATCTGGTCAGGGAGTTCCTCTGGCCAGAAATTGTGCGCATGGGGCTGGCGACGCAACTTAACAAGGAGGTCGCCCGAACTTTTGTGCCGAAGGAAAAGGACCTCACCATAGCCGAGTTTGGCGGCATGATTGTGTTTGACATAAAAGGGTACGAGGCCTTTTTGGCCGCGTTCCCGTCGTACATTAACGTCTCAAACATCCCGGACTTTTTCGACAAGATTGATTTTAAGGCGTTGTACGACAGGACGGTTATGACCGCGATCGGCGAGAAAAAGGACGGGTTCGGTCTTTTTGTGGACGGCCAAAAGCCGAACGTCCTAAAGGAAAAGCTGGTGAACGAGGTCATCTCCTCGCCGAATTTCAGCACGTTCTACATTCTAAAAAAACCGAAGTCGTTTTTCCAAAAAACTTTCACGGAAAACTCCGGCTGGCTGGAATTCATCGAAAAAACTTTGCAGACCTCCAACCCCGGCGAGGGATTCGTCTAAGACAGAAGTCAGAAATCAGAATAATGAGGGCGACAGGAGTGTCCCTTCGGCCCTCAAGAAGGGCAGGGATGACATCGCCTCTACCATTCTGAATTCTGTCTCCTGAATTCTGTTCTAAAAAATTTTAAATCCGCAGTATCCGACGACGGAGCCCCTATTCCCCTCTATGTCCCCAGACGTGGCGTATCGGACGAGGCTTGCGCGCTTGGCGCCGTTTTCCTCGCACGCGGCGAGGGCCACCGCGACGGAGGAGCCTCCGCAGAGCGCCCCGTCGCGCTCCGCCGTCTCCATCATTCCCGAAACGTCCATCCGCGATATGAATTTCATCGTTCGGGCGTCCCGCTTCCTAACCACGTCGTCCGGCAGGTAGTGCGTCATGTCCGTGCTCGCCACCACAAGGGCTCCCGTTTTTTTTGCCGCAATCGCGACGGCCCTGGCGACGTCGGCTATTTTTTCGTCCTCGCTGGTGCCCATGCATATCGCGGTTATGGAGACCTTGTGGTTGCGAACGAACAGAAACGGGACGATTACCTCCAGCGAGTGCTCGAACGCGTGCGCCTCCATGTCCGGCTCCGCCGCGTAGGAGTTGTCCAAGATTATTGAGAAGGTCTCCTCGTCCTTTGGTACGACGCCGAAGGGGAAAAGCCACCCGCCTGAATTGTCTAGCGCGACGGTCGCCCCGATTCCACGGTGGTTGGGGCCGATTATGATTACTCTGTCCGGCACCTTAATGGAGCCAAACAGGGCCCCGGCAACGTGCCCGGAGTAGTAATATCCGGCGTGGGGCGAAACGGCCCCCGCGGCCGGGGTCTCCTCCCCCTCCGCGGCCTCGATGTAGTGATGAACGTCGTTTAAAAGCTCGTCTTTGTCTGCCGGATAAAAAACTCCGGCCACTGCGGGCGGACGGACTGCCTTTTTTTTCATGGACAATTCCCCACGTGTTATTTGCCCCATTGTAACGCCGATTATTTATTAAAAAAAGGGGGCAATTCGCGGGTGGGATTACGAGGCGATGATTTTCTTGTAAAAGCCCTTATAGTCGGCCGCGCTCTTTCTCCAGCTAAAATCCCTAGCCATGCAGTTTATTACCAGCCTCGCCCACTCCTTCTTTTTGCCGAAGGTTTTTATAGCCCGCTTGACGGCGGCGAGTAGCGCGGGGGATTGCGCGTCCTGAAAAACGAAGCCGGTTCCGGTTTTTTTTGCCGGGCTCCAGTTTTGGACCGAGTCCTTAAGCCCGCCCGTGGCGCGAACGACGGGGGGCGTTCCGTAAATCATGCTGTACATCTGGTTCAACCCGCACGGCTCGAAAACGGACGGCATCAGGAATACGTCGCTTCCCGCCTCAATGAGATGCGCCAGTCTGTCGTCGTACCCGATGTGACAAAAAACTCTGTCGGGACGCCTAATCTTAAGCTCGCTGAAAAAATCCTCGAACTTTTTCTGCCCCGTTCCGACAACGACCAAAGTAAGGTCGAGTTGCATTAGCTCGTCGGCGCACTCCACCACCATGTCGAACCCCTTTTGGCCCACGAGGCGGGAGACAATCCCGACCACGGGCCGCTCCTTTATGTTTTTAAGGCCGGCCACTTTTAGAAGCTTGGCCCTGCACATCGCCTTGCCGGAAAGGTCTTTGGCCGAGTAGTTAAACGGCAACAGGGGGTCTACCTCCGGGTTCCATTCCTCCATGTCCACGCCGTTAAGAAAACCCGTCAAAACTTCCTTCCGCTTTTTCAAAACCTTTTCTAGGCCGAACCCAAGCGTTGGGGAAAGAATTTCCTTTGCGTAGGTCGGGCTGACCGCCGCTATTCCGTCCGAAAAAAGAATTGCCGATTTTAAAAGGGCGAGTTGTCCGTGCATCTCAACCCCGTCCGTAGAATAAAGTTCGGGGGGAAGGCCGGTAAGTTCGAAGGATTCCTTGGGGAACAGCCCTTGGTACGCGAGGCTGTGGATGGAAAGAACCGAGCGCACCCCGCGTAAAAAATCCCCCTTGGAAAGATTTTTGAGCAGAACCGGGACAAGCCCCAGATGCCAGTCGTTCACGTGCATTATGTCCGGCCTGAATTTCAGCAACCGCAACAGCTCCAACACGGCCAGGTTGAAGAAAATAAACCGCCGGTCGTTGTCCGGGTAGTCGCCGTTTTCGTCCCCGTACGGGTTGGGCCGCGCGAAAAGCTCCCTGTTGTGGATAAGGTAAACCGGGGTGGCGTCGTCGAACTTTCCCTTGTAGACCTCGGTAAGGTAGGCGCGGTTTCCGACGTTGACGTAAAACTCTAGGTCGGTTTTTACCAAACCCTCCCTGTTAATCGCGCCGTACAGGGGGATTACGGTCACGACGTCGCACCCCTGCGCGGAAAGCCCCTTCGGGAGCGCCCCGGCCACGTCGGCCAGCCCGCCCGTTTTAATGAACGGAACCGCCTCGGATGCCGCAAACGCCACCTTCAATCTTTTTGCGGATTTTACCGGCCCGCGTTTCTTGGGGGCCGGTTTTGTTTTCTTCACGCCCCTAATCTATCCGGTTTTAGCCGTGGAATAAAGCCTTCATAATTGACTATCGGCGCGGAAGGAAATAGCATTCGAGTGATGAACGAACAAAAGGACTCCGAAATCAAAATAGAGTTTAACGCGGAGATGGCTGAGAAATATTCCGCGATGATTAGGACCACCATTCCGGGGTACGAGGACCTGCACCATATGGCCCTCTCCCTTCTTTACCTCCGCGTGCCGGAGGAGGGGAGCGTGCTTGTGGTGGGGGCGGGCGACGGGCACGAGTTGTTGTCCCTAAAAAGGGCGCGCCCAACGTGGCGGCTCACCGGGGTAGACCCGTCGGCGGAGATGCTGTCCGTCGCCCGTAAAAGGTTGTCCGCCGAGGGGTTCGACGCGGAGCTGTTCGCGGGCAAAACGGGGGTGCTCCCGTCGGAGGAGAAATTCGACGCCGCGACGGCAATTTTGGTCATGCACTTCGTGAGGGGAACCGACGGGAAGTTTGCGTTCCTGCGCGACATAGCGGGCAGGCTTAAAAAAGGCGCCGTTTACGTGCACGCCGAGCTTTGCGCCGAAAAGGAGGAGCATTCCTCGGCGATGGAGTCCGCGTGGACCCGTTTTCAAATTTCCAAGGGGCAGGCCGAGGAGGAGGTGGCCGATAGGAACAAAAGAAGGGCGAACTCCGTTTTCCCCCTTTCTGCGGAGGAGGCGGAAAAATTGTTTTTGGAGTCCGGCTTTTCGGACGCCAAACTTTTTTACAAGGTGCTTAACTTCCACGGCTGGGTGATGACCAAGTCCGCCTAGAAATAAATTCTTAGGTCTACCGAGGCGGAGTAGGGGAGGAGGCCGTACTCGCTGTCAATCGCGACGGACGGGGGAAGGCCGGCGACGATTCTGCCGGAGGGGCCGAACGGAACGTTGAGCCCCGCCGAAAGCTCGGAGTTGTCCGAAAGCGAATAGACCGCGTAAAACGCCGCCAACTGCGAGCCGTCGGTGTAGTTTCCAATCACGAGCGCGTCTCCCGTCAGTAGCGGCGAAAACTGGTAGTCGAGCCCGACGGCGCCGTAATTCATGGCGTGGTACTGGACGTTGCCCCAAGTTGAATAAACGTATTGCGAGGACGCGCCCGCACCGGCGCCGTTGTAGAACTCCTCGTACCTCGCCGAAAGCCCGTTTGAAAATCTTCGCTCCACGCCCAAGGCGAGCCGTCCGTAGTCGTTCCCCACGCCGGACGAGTAGTGCCCCTCCCCCCTTATCCCAATCTTGCCGAAGACCTCCCCCTGCAGGGAGCCGCCGACGATTCCGGCGCCGTTTGATTTCCCGCCGAGCGCGGCCCAATGGAAATCGGCGAATGTCGCGGAGGCCCTTGCAAGGTAGGTCGCGCGCGAGTTGTCCGGCGTCCCCCATCCGTTCGACGTGGTGGAGTCCGGCGCGTACCCCTCCGACGCCACGAGCGTGAGCTGGGAAAGCTCGCCGAGTTTGTACTCAAACCTCGCGGCGTCCACCCCCGGTTTGTAAACCCTGAAAAAAGTCTGCGCCGAGAAGGGGGCGAAAAAATCGTTGGGGGTGAAATAAAAGCAGGTCGCCATGTTTATCGCCTGCCGTCCCGCGATTAAGTCCGCGTTGTCGGAGGAGAGCCGCAGGTTGAGGTGGTCCACGGCGAGCCGCGAGGTGAAGTAACCGTCTTGGCCGAGCATCCATTCCGGGGCCGGGCTTCTCTCCACGTCCGCCGCCGTCGCAAACGGGGCGCTACTCCCGTAACCGTAGGCGACGCCGTTGAACTCGAACCCCGCCCATTCGCGCAGTTTCCCGTCCGCCAAAAGCCGCGCCGCGGCCCCGTAGGTTTGGTCGGATGCGTGCGGGTACAACTTTGGGAAATTTGGGTTGAGGGAGTATCCGCCCGAAAAATCCAAAAAGCCGCGCGCCTCCAGGGACTGTTCGCCGTCGTTGCTTTCGTAAAACGCCCCGGCCTGGGGCGGCTGTAGGAGCGCTAGGAGGAGCGCAAGAAAAAGGCTACGCCCCCTTTTTCGAAGTTTCATCCGAAACCATCCGTCCGTCCCGCAAATGAATAATTCTCCGCGCCCTTTCTATCACTCGCTGGTCGTGGGTCGAAAAGAGGAAGGTCGTCCCAAATTTGGCGTTCAGGTTTTCCATTATGTCTAAAAGCGCGTTAGCCGCCGTAGAGTCCAGGTTCGCCGTCGGCTCGTCCGCAAGCACCACGGCGGGGCGCGTGACGATGGCCCTCGCCACCGCCACCCGTTGTTGCTGTCCTCCGGAAAGCTCGTCCGGCCTCCTCTCCTCCAGCCCCTTCAGCCCGACCTCCTCCAGAACGGACATGACCTCTTTTTTTCGGGACGCGCCCGGCTTTCCCTGCAGGGCCAGCACAAACTCCGCATTTTCGTACGCCGAGAGAACCGGTATGAGATTGTAGGATTGGAACACAAAGCTTATTCTGTCGCGCCGAAGTGTGGAAAGCTCGGATTTACTAAGCGAGGAAAGGTCGCGCCCCTCCAGATACGTCCTGCCGGAGGTGGAGACGTCGAGCGCGCCGATTATGTTCAGCGTTGTTGTTTTCCCGCTTCCCGAGGGGCCGCAGAGGGCCGCAAAATCCCCTTTTTTCACCTCGATGGAAAAATTATCCAACGCGGTTGTGGCGATCTTCCCCTGAAGGTAGACCTTCGAGACGTTTTCCATTTTTATGATTGTTTCGTCGTTCATCTTCTTTGTCATCCTCGCGCAAGCGGGGATCCATTTCCTTCAAAAATTAGGCAAACAAAATTAAACATTCTTCATGCTCTCGACCGGCGGCACACCACTCGCCTTCAGCGCGGGGTAAAGCCCCGCCGCCACGGTGAGCAAAAAGAGAACCGCCACTATCACGGCAAGGCTCTCGCCGTACAAATCCACCTTCATGACCATGTCCAGCGGGATGCCGCTGGCCTCGTAGGTGGTTCCTTCCGGAGCCCACGAGTTGAAGTCCAGCCCCGTCGTGTGCAGATACCTGTAAACCGGGGCGCTTAAAAGAAGGCCGAGAACCAACCCCGTCAATCCTATCATCATTGATTCCGCGATTAGAAGCCCGAACAGTCTGCGCGGCGAACAGCCCACGGACAGCATAACGCCGAACTCGCGCTTCCTCTCAAAAACGGACATCAGGATTGTGTCCAATATTCCGGCGGCGACTATCAACCCGACGAAAACCTGGAATATGGTGTTGACCACGCGGTTGACCCGAATCATCCCGGCCACCTCGGACTGCGTTTTCTCCCAGGAAAGGGTCTCCTTGTCCCCGCCGCCGATTCTCTCCGCGACCGCGTCCCGCACGGTTCCGGCGTTCCGCCTGTCGGAGATGAAAACCGCCATGATTCCAGCCTCGTCCTTCCCGTAGTGCAGGGTGGCGCGAACCCGGTCGAGCGGCATAATCGCCATGGAGCCGTCCACCTCCTCGATGCCGGTTTTGAACAGCCCCGTCACCCTTGCCATGTCGCTTACAAGCTCCCCGTGCGCGCCGGTCGCGGTGTAGACGAGCTTTTTGCCGATTTTTAGGTTCAACTTTTCGGCGAGCCGCACCCCGACGACGACCTCCGGGGCGTCCTTTGCGCAAACCCGCCCCTCCGTCAGCGCCCCCCAAAAGAGGTTTGTCTTTGCCGTCTCCCGCGACGAGTCTATGGCGATGAAGGAGCCCCCCACGCTTTTCAACGCGCTGGAATACATCGCCTGGCCTATTATGCGCGTGGCGGCGGAGGTCACGCCGGGCGTGGCCAAAACCGCGTCGCGCACCGCAGTCGCGTTTGCAAACTTTTTGTCGAGCGTCGGGCTTTCAAGGTAGCCGACCGGCTGGACGGTAACGTGCCCCAACCCCATGGAGGCGCTGGTGTTAATCATCTTCGTGTAGCCGTAGTCCTTCGCGCCCGTGACGATGATGGAAAAAAGGAGGCCGAACGCCACGGTGCCGGAGGTGATGAGCGTCCGCCGCTTCCTCCGCCAAAGGTTCCGCCACGCCATAATTAAAATCATTTTATTTTCACCAAGGGGGCGGTCTCTTTGCCATTTGTAGGATTATACCAAATAATTTAAAGTTTTTTGGTTTTGGCGATGTCGAAGGGGCATAAGGCGGAAAACTTTATTGATTTTACGGGGCAAATAATGTAGTCTGACTAGACAGACTATATATGGAGGATGTTATGACCACCTGGCAGTTACAGGAAGCCAAAGGAAAGCTTAGCGAGGTTGTGAAACGGGCGGTTAAAGAAGGCCCGCAAGAAATCACCCTGCGCGGCGAATCCGTGGCCGTGCTAATTTCTCGCAAGGAATATGACCGGCTGTCTCACCCGAAACCAAATTTTGTGGAGTTCATGAGGGCCTCGCCGTTGGTCGGGCTGGATTTGGATTTTACGCGCGAACAAACTCTTACCCGCGAGATTGACCTGTGAGTTACTTGTTGGACACGAACGTGGTCTCCGAAATGTTTCGCGCGGAGCCGGACAAGGAGGTGCTGGCTTGGTTCAATAATATTCCGCAAGGAGTTCTTTACGTCAGCGTTCTGACGCTTGGAGAAATTCGAAAGGGAATCGAGCGTCAGAGCGCGGCTCATCGCCGGGAAAAACTTCGGGTGTGGCTTGAATACGACATGGTGGAGTGGATTGGAAATCGCATTCTTCCAATCGGCGCCGAGGTGGCGGATCGTTGGGGCCGTTTGCTTGCGAAAGTTGGCAGGTCGGTTCCGACGGTTGACAGCCTCCTGGCCGCCACGGCCTTGCACCACGAACTGCGAATGGTTACGCGCAACGTAAGGGATTTTGATTTTCCGGACTTGGAAGTCGTCAACCCTTGGGTGGCGGACGCCAAATAAATTTCCTACTGGTAGTGGATGGCATCCAACGGGCGCATGTTCACCGCCTTTAGCGCGGGATAAATCGCGGCAAGGCAGACCGTGACGAACATGAAAAATACCGGCACGCCGAACACAACCGGCGTCGGGCTGGTGTTCCAAATCGGATCCATCGCCACGGAGGCAACCGACCCGCCCGACATCAGTTTTGAAAGGTCTATCCCGTGCGTCTGATAATGCAGAACCAGCGCCCCGCCCCCGGCGAGCGACAAAACAACGGCCAGCAGACCCTCCGCGACCGCCTCCACCGCGATGACGGCGAACACGCGCGCCGGGCTCATCCCCACGGCCTTCATTACGCCGAACTCGTGTATCCGCTCAAAGACGTTCATCAGCATCGCGTTTAGCACTATCATCCCAACCGTCGAGTAGGCGATGAACAAAATCAGGTAAAGCTCCACCACCATGTTGTCCAAAATCTTCGCGACCAGCGGCTGAAGTTGCCGCCAGTTTTTCACCTCGTAACCCGGCGCGGCCCTTACCGCGGTTTCCGTGGCTGATGACAGGCCGGCGGTTTTGTCCTTTCTTGCGACGGCGATTTCGTGCGCTCCCTCCGGCACAGCGAGAAGTTTTCGAAATTCTGACCCGACCATGAACAGTCCGCCCCGGTCAATCGCCTCGCCGACGGACTTCAAAACGCCGCGCACGATGTAAAGGCCGTTTGCCGTGGAGCCGTCCGCCGACTGGCTAACGAGCACAATCTCGTCTCCCGGTTTCGCGCCGAGCGAGTGGGCCAGTTTTTTGCCTATTACGACGCCCTTGTGGTCGGCCTCCGCCACCCATTCGCCGCTTAAGACGTGGCGGTTTAGGAGCGTAACCCTCGGCTCGTTCTCC
>JACQEX010000063.1 GCA_016200345.1 Nitrospinota bacterium | reverse complement strand
CTGACAAGGACGTCAAGGACGACAGCGACAACAAGAGCAAAGACGACGGTAAGAGCAAAGACAGCGATAGCAAGAGCAAGAGCACGGACGACGGTTGCAAAACCGACAACGGGGTGGGGAACAACCAGCATAACACCGGAAACGACCAGTGGAAATGCCAGAACAAGGACACCGATGGCAAAAGCGGAAAGTCCGACGATCGGTCGCTGTCCCTGAAGCCGTTGAGGCGTAACTAACGGGTTAGACGACAAATTCGGCTAGAAGCCTGTTCTCTGGATTTTGGGTTCTAAACGAATGGTTCGAGGTAGGGAAAAGGCCCATGAAAAAGTTAGTGTTCTGTACTGATGCGCCCTTGGTTGTTAATAAAATAACAGCCGGGGGCGCCGGCTTTACCCTGCTGGAAACTTTGGTGGCCATGGTGGTGTTTTCAGTAGCCATTATGGGCCTTTCCACCGTCTCATTGAGCTTGGTGAACACCAACAAGCTCACGAGGCACAATTTTGACGCCAGCGTTTTGGCCCAGAGCCATTTGGAGATTTTGCGAAACACCGGGTTTGGGCTTGGTGCGGACGGCGTGCTTGGCACATCGGATGACGTTATTCCACCAAATCTTACCAGCGTCAACCCGTCGAACTCCACGCTTACGGATCCGGCAAAAATGTTTACCCAAGCAGACCACGCGTATACCCTGACGAACGGGGCGGAGACAACCCCGATACTCGATTCCCCGGGCCTTACCACCCCCACTGCCGTCATGAGGCGTACATGGATAGTACGCGACATACCGAGCCTCGGCATAAAAAGCGTGACCGTTGTGGTTGGGTGGAGGGAAGGCTCGACTAATTTTTATTCTGTCGCGTCAACCGCCATACAGGGGCAATAAAAATGTATACAAATAAGAAGCGACGGTCTTTCGGTTTGATTATCGGCTCGCAAGCCGGTCTTACTGTCGTGGAGATGGTCGTTGCGATTGCCGTGGCCTCGGTTTTGGGCATGGCAATGATGAAGATGTTTACCGCAAACAAGTATCTTTACGCGGGGGAGAAATCGGCGGGAAGGACGTTTACAAACGCAATGCTTGTGATGGAGGAGCTTACGAAGTCGGTGAGGATGGCAAACTATAACCCTATGGAGACCCCCGGGGGAGTTTTTGGCGTCCAACAATGCGACGGCACGGTGGGCTCGCTCTTTTTTAGCACCAAACCAATCGCAGCCGGTAATAACGGGGCGCTATTTTTTACAAGGGATTTTAACGAGAACGGAATTCTAGACCCTACTTCCGGGGATACGGTCGGTTTTAACTGGAAAAGCACCACGAACACCCTTCAAGTGGCCTCAATTAATCCGGCTACAGGGGGAATTTCTGCCTGGCAGGATAAATACCCGAACGTTACAAATTTCGTGGTTGACTACCAATATTTCGACGGCACCTGGGCCTCGGCCGCCGGAATGCCGGATCCGACGGTTTCCGACCACACCTTCGGGCAAATTGCCGCCGTGTCCATTTCGCTTACCATGCGTTCGGAAAAACCGCACCAGCTGACGGGGCAATACATTTACGAAACCATAAACTCAACGCTAATGCTTAGAAGCAAATATTATTATTAGGCGAAATATGAAAAACAGGGCGTTAAAAATCGTTTCAAGCCAAAACGGGGCCGTGCTTGTGCTTGCGCTTTTGGTTGTCACGCTACTGGCCATTTTTGCCTTGGGGGCCATACTTACCTCCTCCCAGAACCTGAACATGGGGGCCGAATACCGGTCTTACCAAAATTCCTTGTATGTGTCCGACGGAGGGACTGATTTCACCACCGGTCTCATCATGCGCACCTTCTCAAACGGCCTAACCGTTCAAAACTCGGATTCCAACAGCCAGTATTTTGTTTTTTGTATTCCGGGAGGGCCCTGCACGCCAAAATCGGCCGCCAGCCCGTCGGATCCGACGGCGATTTCGAGGTTCCAAAATAAATTAAACGGCACGTTGATAAACAGCGGCGACACGGCCGCCAACACGCCCAACCTGATGCTTTCATACGCAACCGGAGACGTCGCAAAAATAGTGGTCGAATATGTTAAGACCAAAATCCAGGCTGGCTCCTCAAGCGAATTTGCGGCTCGGTACGAGGGAATCGGTAGCGGCTCGGCCGGCGGAGTCGGCATATATTTTAGAGTAGACGGATACAACTCCAACCCAATCGGCGAGCAATCAACGGTGAGGACGGAATATAAATGCATCGAAGGAGGCGGAAGATGTTTATGAAAAAATCTCTTGTGGCATTGGCTTGTACAGCGATGGTTCTTATCTCGTCCAAGCCCGCCCATTCGGTGGAGGCAATGACGGACTACAACGACGTACCGGTCGGAATCGCCACATCCGTTACTCCGAACATCCTTATACTCATGGATAATTCGGGAAGTATGAACGACCAGGCGTATTTGCCTCCCGACCAAAACTATCCGCCAAACACCGCCGGCGACACTTTCGACGCCACAAAAACTTATTACGGTTACTTTGCTTCCGGCGCCGGTTGTAACTACAACTACGCGTCAAACGTCTTCACGCTTGCGGGACCTCCGGGAACGGTGGGCACGTTTAGCGGCAATTTTCTCAACTGGGCTTCCATGCGGAAAATTGACGTGACCAGAAGGGTGCTTGTTGGCGGGAAGGCAACCTCCAGAACCGGAGGCGGCAACAACATACTTGTCGGGGACGGCGGAAACGGATGGTGGGTTTGGAAATACGGGCCGACCGCCGCCCAAGTTGGCGTGAACAACACCCCCTGGGCCGGCAACCCCTATACCCCTGCGACAAAAATCACCTATGAGCTTTCCGGCGGATACCTTTACGTCGTGCAGTACTCTCTTGCCTCCGACCCAAATTTCGTAACGGGCACCACATTGGCCAGGTACACCATAAAGGTGCAAAAAGACGTCACCAACGCCTGCGACGCCGCCGGTTTCCTAAACGGCAACGTCGCAGGCCTGATGCAACAAATCGGCACGCAGGCAAGGTTCGGTATAGAATATTTCAACTCCGGGTGCGGATCCACCGAAGGTTGCGGCGCCGGACAGGACGGCGGCAACATCGCCCAGGCAATAACCGGGCCGGGGTACGGGACGAATTTTATAACGACAATCGAAAACCAAGCGGCCACCACTTGGACTCCGCTGGCGGAGGCGCTTTATACCGCGGCCGGCTATTTTTCTCAAAGCCAGCTGTCGGCGTACTATCTTCCAAACGGCACGATGAGATATAACAGCGGGGATTACGGAATAGGAATCGGCTCGCTAAAAGACCCGCTTTATTTCAGCGAGCTTGGAACCATGGTTCCCTGCGCAAAAAATTTCGTCATTGTAATTACGGACGGAATGCCGACGATGGACGCCAACATTCCGGCCTCAATAAGGGATTTCGACGGTAGCGGTAGCGACCCGTCAACCGACGCCCGTTATACGGACGGCCCCCACGGAACAGACTACTTGGACGACGTGGCCCTTTGGGCGCACACAACGGACTTGCGGCCGGATTTGGACGGAAACCAGACGATGACGGTTTACACCGTGTATTTAAACACGGCCCCGTATACGGCCGGAGACGTCGCGCGCATTTTATTGCAAAACACCGCCAAAAACGGCGGGTTTGTTGATTCAAACGGAAACGGAAAGCCGGATTTGCAGTCCGAGTGGAGCACCCTTAACAGGACATACTCGTACAACGGAGTGCCAACGCTGGTGCCGGACACTTATTTTGAGGCGTCCGACGGCGCCGCGCTCCAAGGGGAGCTTCAGTCGGCGGTGACGGACATTCTAAAGCGCGCGTCCTCGGGCACTTCCGTGTCCGTGCTTGCAACCTCCTCGAACGGTGCCGGCAACATGTATCAGGCGTTTTACCTTCCCTCTAAAACCATCTCCGACTCACTTGGGACTAGGAATCTTTCCTGGCTTGGCTACATGATGTCGCTCAACGTGGATTCCACCGGTGCGTTAAGGGACAACATGAACAACTGCATAAGCTTTACCTTCGACGTGGGCACAAACCAAACATTGGTAAACACACTGGCCCTGGGTGTGAACACCTGTACGTCCAATGTTACCGGTTCCGTGCCGCTTACGTTGTTCACCGGGTTGAATCCGGCGCGGTACAATTGGGAGGCCGGAAACCAACTGTATCAGACGTCTCCGCCAAATGAATTACTAGTGGCCGTCTGGCCCCCCGCACCCCCTCCGGCCCCTACGCAACCGCCCGGCGTTTCGGGGAGGTACATTTTTACTTTATCCTCGAACCACGGCGGCCTTGTGGGAGCGGGGGAGCAGATTCCGTTCACACAACTGAACGCCTCGGTGTTACAAAATAATCTAAGGGCGGGCACGCTGGCGGAGGCTCAGAACATTGTAAGTTGGATTAGGGGGAATTCGGTGAACGGATACCGAGATCGAACATTGAGTTCCGGAAGCGGTAGCCAACAGTGGAAGCTGGGCGACATCGTGTATTCCTCGCCCACGCCGGCTGGTCTGCCGCTTGAGGCCTATAACCTGCTGTATAAGGACACCTCCTACGCCGACTTTTACGCAAGCAGAGTTTCTTGGTGGGCGGCGAAGACCATTAAGGAGGTTGTTTACGTCGGCGCCAACGACGGTATGTTGCACGCATTCGACGGAAATACGGGCAACGAACTCTGGGCGTATATTCCTTTTAATCTTCTTCCCCATCTTAAATGGCTTACGTCCACCTCGTACGGCCACGTGGATTACGTTGACATGAAAGTAAAAGTGACCGACGTCAAATTGGCGGACGGGAACTGGCACACGATATTGATAGGCGGCATGAGGTTCGGCGGCGGGGAAACCTGCACCGCCGGAAACTGCCCGGGAAACGTCGGGCCGTTCCGTTCCTCATTTTTTGCGATAGATATTACGGATCCGGGAATCCCGAGTGTCCTGTGGGAGCTAAACGGGGCCACAATGGGCGTTGGCGCCAACGCGATGGGGTTCGCGATGACGTATCCGTGCATCGTAAAAGTCGGGGACAACTTTTTCGCCGTTGTTGGTAGCGGCACCAAGGATTCCTACGTGCCGGATTACGCCGGCAACGTCACTACTCCCGCGACGTTGTTTGTAATAAACATCAAAACAGGGGCGCTGGCAACCAGCTTTGTGCGACCCGAGGCCACGGCATATTTTTCCAGCCCGGTTGCGGTGGATATAGACATGAGCACCTCTAATCCGGTGCTAACGGGCACCGGCACGTCGTATAACACAGACGCCGTTTACGTGGCCGAGACCTACGTAACTGGCGGGGTGTGGTACAGCAATATGATGCGCCTAGCCATGAACAACAAGGTGGACCCCACGGCGTGGACGTTTGGGACGCTCCTTGCGTCTGGAAGGGCGGGGCAGGCGGTAACCTCGGCCCCGGCAGTCTCAAACGACAACAACGGCAATGTGTGGGTGTTTTTTGGCACCGGAAAACTTTTCAGCAACGCGGATAAAACGGACACGAGCGTGCAAACGGTTTACGGGGTCAAAGACCCTTGCTGGAACACCGTCTCCCAGACGTGGACATCCGCATGTCTCAGCGGGTCTCCGCTGGCGCTGACTAATTTGGTGAACACAACCGGAACCAATGTTTTTACCAGCGGGAGTTTGACCGGCAATTTATCCGGTCAGACAACTTTTACAAATCTACAAAATTATATAGCCTCAAAGGGAGGTTGGTACTTCGACCTTACCTCTACCGCGGCCCCCGCGCCGTCAGAACGGTCGCTAAACAAACCGACCGTGTTCGGGGGCCTCGTCCTGTTCACCACGTTTATGCCAAGCACCAACGTTTGTGGAATGGGAGGAAACAGCAATATCTACGCCTTGTATTATCTAACCGGCACGGCGCATCTCAACCCGGGGGCGTTCGGATTCGACTCCGGCACCGGCCTGGTTTACAACAAATCCCAGTCGTCCGTAGTTGGCATGGCTTCGGCAATAACCATACACTCCGGTCGCGAGGCCGGGGTGACAGCGTTTATTCAAATGAGCACAGGCCAGACGGCCACGATAGGGGCGACCCCGGCCATCTCGACCAAGAGCGGAGTGGTCTCCTGGAGGGAGTTATGAAAAAAACCTTACTGGGCGCGTTCCTCGCAACTTTTATATGCCTGATGTCGGCACTGCCTACCTTGGCCGCCGACCCGGCGGACGTCGGCTCGCCGAAACAGCTTCCAACGGCCGTCATGACGGTCAACTTTGTCGGGGACGGATATATTTTTGCCAACGAGCGAAAATTTTTCGTCTCGAACTCTACGATGGTTATTAGCGCCGCCGGTGTTGGGATTTCACCGTCTCTGCTTAGAATAGGGCAAAAAGTCGCCATAGAATACCACGCCGGCGCAAAAGGGGGTTTTGTGGCCGACTCCATTACGGTGGTGACTTCGAGTGGAAATTAAGCGGCGCCTGTTGGCGGCGGCAATTATCCTGTCCCTCCCCGTATGTCTGGCCGTCAACGATTCCTATGTGACGGGCAGGATGGAGTTCGCGGGGAAAAGCCATGATTTTGGGAAAATTAATTCGATTGGGAAAAAAGAGCACAAATTCGAGTTCAAAAACACCGGCGACGCCAAACTTACAATATCCGCCGTTACGCCGTCCTGCGGTTGCACCGCCGCCGTTGTCGGAAAAAAGGAATTGGAACCGGGCGAAAAAGGGGCCGTCAACGTCGTTTTCGACCCGTCTGGTAATTCTGGGGTGCTGGAGTCGTCCGTGTTGGTGTCTACCGAGGAAGGCCAAAGTGAAACTCTAAGTGTTAGGGCGGAAATTATCGGAGCCGGCGGTTTGCCGAAGAACGTGCGCCTGCCGTCACCGTCAATACGCGTAAGGCCAAAAACCGTAAATCTGGGTCGCCTGAAAGCCGGCGAAATGAAATTGTACAACGTCATAGTGGAAAATAGGGGTGATGGCGACCTGTTTGTTTTCAACTTGACCAGTGGCGACAACGGTGGCAAGCCCCTTTCCAGGCATCCCATATCCAAGGGAAAAAAGGTTGAGTTGAAATTCTTCTACCGCGCGGATGAAAAAGGGAGCGTGGTTGATAACGTGGTGATAAGCTCCAACGATCCGGTTCACCCGCAGGTTCGCATTAGGTTGAAGGGCATTGTCGAGTAATTAGTTTACAATGAACGGGAGGGTGGAGAATGTATAAGCGGAGAGGTTTTCTTCCTATTTTCGTTGCCTTGATGGTTTTGTCCGCCTCCGCATGCACAAAATCTGGCGAGGAAAAAAATTGGACAAAGGAGGATTACGAATTTACCAACCATTATTACGCCTCGCAGAGGGACAACAAAGAGGCCTCCAGAATAGCCCGACAGGCCGGCAACCAATTTTCGAAGGAACAGTTGAGCGCCATTCGCGCCCTGACGGTAAAGGCTCTTGCCGAGTCCCGCCTGGTGCCAGACAAGTTTTTGGACAAGATCCACCCGCAGTTTAAGGATCATTTTAGAAATCAGTTTGAGGTCGCATTGGACCTTGCATTGAACAATCTGGACACTCCGGATTACCAAACGGCCCAGAGAAGTTCAGTGCTTTTTTCCGATTATGCGGACTGGTTTACGGCGAACCAAGAGGACATCAAATTCCCCCATTAGTGTCGTCGCCATTCCGGTGGGTTCGTAGTTTTTTTGTTGCCGACCTTGCCTTTTGAAATACTGGTGTTATTCATAGGGTGTCGCCGTTGACGATAAAAAGTTGGCGGATGCGGTTATTTGCCTGATAAATTTGGAGTTAGGGGGTTTTCGTTAAGTGCGTTACCCTTGCCCGAATGATTTGTGGGCAACAATTGGGAAGGTCGTTGGCCTTCTAGTTTATCGAACTTTTTTAAAATGGAGGAATTTTAATGGCAGTCAAAGTGAAGCCCTTGGCAGACCGGGTGTTGGTGCGCCCGCTAGAGGAAAAAGAGATGAAAAGAGGGGGGATAATTATTCCTGATTCGGCGAAAGAAAGGCCGATGGAAGGCGAGATCGTGGCCGCCGGCCCGGGCAAGACCGGCGACGACGGCAAGCTAATCCCGCTTACCGTTAAAAAAGGGGACAGGGTTCTTTACGGCAAATACGCCGGAACGGAGATAAAGCTGGACGGCGAAGAGTTCCTTTTGATGAGGGAAGACGACGTTCTCGGCCTGCTCGAAAAATAAGAAACAGCAATTAAAAAAATTTAATAGGAGAAAATGGTAAATGGCAGCTAAACAACTTCTGTTTCACGAGGCCGCAAGGGCCAAGATGCTAAAGGGCGTGGACGTTATGGCAAACGCCGTAAAGGCCACCTTGGGACCCAAGGGTAGAAACGTAATTTTGGACAAAAAATTCGGCGCCCCGCTAATCACAAAGGACGGCGTGACCGTTGCCAAGGAGATAGAGCTTAAGGATCCCTACGAAAACATGGGCGCGCAGATGCTTAACGAAGTGGCGAGCAAAACCTCCGACGTCGCGGGCGACGGCACGACCACGGCAACCGTTCTTGCCCAGTCAATCTTTAGGGAAGGCATAAAAATGGTCGCCGCCGGCGCCAACCCGATGGACGTAAAGCGCGGCATAGACAAGGCCGTTGAGGCCGTCGTGGCGAAGCTCAAAAAGCTTTCCAAGCCCACAAAGGACAAAAAAGAAATAGCGCAGGTCGGCACCATCTCCGCAAACTCCGACACGACCATCGGCAACCTAATAGCCGAGGCGATGGAAAAGGTCGGCAAAGACGGCGTAATCACCGTCGAAGAGGCCAAGAGCATGGACACGTCCCTCGAAGTCGTAGAGGGAATGCAGTTTGACCGCGGCTACCTTTCCCCGTATTTCGTTACGGATTCGGACAGGATGACGTGCGTGTTGGACAACCCGCTAATCCTTATAAACGAAAAGAAGATTTCCAACATGAAGGATCTCCTCCCGGTTCTCGAAAAAATCGCGCGCCTTGGAAGGCCAATCCTCATTATCGCCGAAGAGGTCGAGGGAGAGGCGCTGGCCACCTTGGTCGTCAATAAAATTCGCGGCACGTTGCAGGCCTGCGCCGTCAAAGCGCCCGGTTTCGGCGACCGCAGAAAAGAGATGCTCAAGGACATATCCATCCTGACCGGCGGAAACGTGATATCCGAGGACATCGGCGTGAAGCTGGAGACGGTGGAAGTTTCCGACATGGGGTCCGCCAAGAGGATTGTGATTGACAAAGAAAACACCACGATAGTCGAGGGCAAAGGCTCCTCCAAGGACATCGAGGCCCGCGTTAAGCAGATTCGCAACCAGATTGAGGAGACGACCTCGGACTACGACAGGGAAAAACTCCAGGAAAGGCTCGCAAAACTCGTCGGCGGCGTGGCCGTAATCAACGTCGGCGCGGCCACCGAGGTTGAGATGAAGGAGAAAAAAGCCCGCGTGGAGGACGCACTGCACGCGACACGCGCGGCGGTCGAAGAGGGCATAGTCCCCGGCGGCGGCGTTGCCCTTATCAGGTGCATTGACTCGCTTAAAAACATCGAGACCGAAAACAAGGACCAAGAGGTCGGCGTAAACATCGTCAGGCGCGCGCTCGAGGAGCCGCTTCGCCAGATTGTCGAAAACGCCGGGCTGGAAGGCTCCGTGGTCGTTGACAAGGTCAAGAGCGAGAAAAACGAGATAGGCTTCGACGCCGCGTCTGAAAAATACGTGGACATGGTCAGGCAGGGAATCGTAGACCCGACGAAGGTAACCCGCTCGGCGTTGCAAAACGCGGCAAGCGTAGCCGGATTGATGCTCACCACCGAGGTGCTTATCACCGAAATCCAAGAGGAAAAATCCTCGACTCCGGCCCCAGGCGGCGACATGGGCGGCATGGGCGGCATGGGCGGAATGTACTAATCCGCGTTTTTATCAAAAGGCACTATTGCCCGTCTTGCTTCGAGCAAGGCGGGCTTTTTTATTTTAGGGCTGTCGGGGCTCTTTATTTCGGCGATAGCGGGAGGCGAATTGTGACCCTTGCGCCTCTCTCGTTGCTTGAAATGTCGATAAAACCATGGTGGAAATCGGCGATCATTTTCGCCAATGTGAGGCCAAGGCCTATGCCGCCCCCCTTGAAGTTGAATTCCCCCGTTTGGTGGTGCATCGGGTTCTCAAGCGAGAAAAACGGCTGAAACACGGCGTTCCTTTGTTCCTCCGGTATTCCCGGCCCTTGGTCTTGTATTTCTATAACCAGCCAGGCTCCTTCTTCCCGGGCAAAAATTGCAACCTCTTTGTTGTCGGGCGTGTATTTGACGGCGTTTGAGAGAATTTCTTGCAACATTTGTGAAACCATCTTTTGATCCCCGGCGATGGTGGTTTCCATCGGAAGCGAGTCAATAGAGGTCTTAATGGTTACATTCCGGTTTGCTTTGTAAATGCGTTCTTTGGCGGTGTCGAAAGAAATGGCGATTATCGGTCTCACCAGCGTCGGTTTTAAGTCGGAAACGGCCGTAAACGCGATGTTGGACAGCAGGGAGGTTGCCGAACTTATTCTTTCAAAATTGGAGTAGGCGTCCTCCAAAATGGTTCGCGCCATATCAAGACGTTCGCCCCCGCCGTTTCCCATCTCCTGCACCAAATTTTTAACGAGCAAAAGCTTGGAAAGGGGGGTGAACATTTCGTGGGAGGTCACGCTCGTGAAATAATCCTTGGCTCTGGTAAGCATTGCCTCCTTTGTAACGTCGCTTATAATGGCGACGAAATTTGATATTTTGCCGTCATCGCCGAAAACCGGCGAGATGGTGGCCGCCTCCTCGTATAGCGTCCCCACCTTGTTTTTGTTTATAAGGCGACCCTTCCAGGTCTGGCCGGCCAAAATCGTCTCCCATAAATTTTTATAAAATTGCTGGCTTTGTTTGCCGCTTTTTAAAATACGCGGGTTCTTTCCCATGGCATAATCCGCCAAATACCCGGTGCTTATCTCGAACGCCGAATTGACGTAAAGAATGTTTCCATCAATGTCGGTTATTATGATGGTCTCGCCGGATTGACCTATGGCGGCGCGCAACCTGCGGTTTTCCTGTTCCACCCGGTTTTTTTCCGCTCGGGTTTTGGAGTCCTCCAACTCGCGCTTCACCACGGGGACCAGCCTGCTAAGCTTCCCCTTCAACACAAAGTCGTCGGCCCCGGATTGCATGATCTCAATGGCGGTTTCTTCGTCAATGGCGCCTGACACGATGATGAACGGGGTTTCCTCAGCATCGGTTTGCTTAACGATTTTAAGCGCCTCAGGAGCCCTGAACCCCGGCAGGAGGTAGTCGCATAAAATAACATCCCACTTCCTTCTATCAATGGCGTGATGAAGGCCGACGGACGTGGTGACGCGAGTGTGCTCCACCAGCAAGCCGCCCCGGGCAAGCTCGCGGAGAATCAACTCCTCGTCGTCCTCGTTGTCCTCTATTATGAGCACGCTTATTTTTTGGTTCATTTCACGCCGTTTCCAATCGACGGGGGCGGCTCGTTGAGCAGGAGCCAATACATTCCAAGTTGTCTTATGGCCTCGGCAAACTGGTTGAAGTCCACCGGTTTGCGAATATAGCTGTTCACGTGCATTTTGTATCCGTTCATCACGTCGGACTCTTCTTTGGACGAGGTGAGTATCACCACGGGAAGATATTTTGTCCTCGCATCCTCCCTGATTTTTTTCAACACCTCAAGCCCGCCTATCTTTGGTAGTTTTAAGTCCAAAAGCACCAGTTGAGGGTGTTCATTCGGATTCTTGTGCGAGTATTTTCCGGTGCAGAAGAGGTATTCCAAGGCCTCGCTTCCGTCCTTAACCACGTCCACCTTGTTGGCGATGTTGTGTTTTTTCATCGCGCGAAGCGTCAGCTCTATGTCGTCCTCGTTGTCCTCTACAAGTAAAATAGTTTTTGTTTCCATAATCCCTCCCTCCTACCTGTCTATATTGTAAAGTAAAATACGGCCCCTTTACCAACTTCTCCTTCTCCCCATATCCTTCCTCCGTGGCGGGTTATGATGCGTTTTACAGTGGCCAGGCCGATTCCAGACCCCTCAAATTCAGTGTTTGTGTGCAGACGGTGAAAGGGTAGGAAGAGTATGTCCTTGTACCCGGCGTCGAACCCCGCCCCGTTGTCCCTTAGAAAAAAAGCCATTTCGTCGCCAACTTTTTCCGCACCAAACTCAATCTTTGCCTCCGGAGTTTTGGACGTAAACTTCCATGCGTTTCCAAGCAGATTATCCATGGCAAGACGCAATAACTTGGCATCCCCTTTCACGCCCAGACCATGTTGTATTTTAATCTCGACCTTCCGGTTCGGCTCCCTATCCCTAAGCTCCTCGGCCGCGCTCTCGACCACGTCGCTTATATTAACGTGACCCAAATGCATTTCATCTCGGGTGATGCGCGAAAGCACCAACAAGTCGTCTATGAGGTCGGACATCCTTAACGCGCTGGCCCGGATTCTTTTAAGATAGTCCACCCCTTTTTCGTCCAACTTGTCCGCATAGTCCTCCATCACGGCCACGCTGAAGCCGTTTATCGCCCTAAGCGGGGCGCGAAGATCGTGCGAGATGGAGTAGGCGAACGCCTCCAGTTCCTTGTTGGCGGCGTTAAGTGCGGCGGTTCTTCGAGTCACGCGCTCCTCCAACTCCATGTTTAAATTTAAAAGTTTTTCCTGCGCCTCGCGCTTTTCGGTTATGTCGTCCATCATAAGTATCAAATGCGGTTTTTCCCCCGGCATGATTCGGGCAAAAAGCATCTCCACCCATATTTCCCTCTGTTGCGGAGTGTACAACAATACCTCCCGCCTTTTCTCCTTGCCGGACCTCAATGCTTCCAACCCGTCCCGCACGACGTCGGCGTCGACAAACTGTTTTAGGACGTTGAAGTTTTGCGTGAGTATTTGCGTGATTGCCAAGCCAGTAACCCGGCCAGTTGCATCGTTGGCCATCACGCAACGCCCGTCCGAGTCGTAAATAATTATTCCAATTGGCGAATCCGTGATGACCTTCATGTTCAGTTCCGACGCGTCGGCAATTTTTTGCTCAAGCAATTTTCTTTCCGTAATGTCTTGGAGCACCCCGGTCAATTTTTCAACCTTTCCGTCGGCCTTTAAAACCGCCTCCGCCTGGTTGTGCACCGTTCGCTCGCCGCCGTCCGGGCGCAATATCCGATGGTCCTGGCTGAACCTTACGTTTTCATAGACCGCTTTGCTAATTCCGTTTCGAACGTCCGTTATGTCGCCGGGATGCACAAACCCCAAAAACGCCTCGTACGTGGCGCCGAATTCGCTCTCCGAAACGCCCAATATTTGGAAACCCTCCTTGGACAATGCAAGGCGATTTTTTGCAAGGTCCCAATCCCAGCCGCCCAGATGGGCAAGACGCTGGGCTTCGGATAGCGCAGTCTCTTTTTCAACCAGTTCTATTACCGTCTTTTGGCGCTCCGCCATTTCCGTCTCCAAGCGGTTCTGTCTGTCGCGAATTTGGCTTGTCATCAGGTTTATGTTGTCCGCCAAAACGCCAACTTCGCCAGAGGCCGGTTGCGCCACGAAACCGTAGTTTCCTACTCCTACATTTTTGGCGACGTTTGAGAGGTTTTCTATCGGCTCGGAAAGGCCTTTTGCGACCCGCCATGAGGCCGTTAAAATGATTAAAAGGGCGGTAAAATTGATAGCCGATTTAATAAAAACGTCTTTGTACACTTGCGCCGATATCTCGGAAAAATCCTGCTTTACCACCAAGCCCCATCCGCTGTTCCCGGTGATTGGAATATATCGGTAAGTCGCCATTACCTTTACGCCGCGGTAGTCTGTTGCTTCGACAGCCCCCTCTTTGCCGCTAGCGGCCAACAGACCGGGAATTCCGCCGATGCGATATTCCCGCGTCTCCGCCGTGCCGCTTCCAGGCTTGGATTTTGATCGCTGAATAATGGTTCCTTTGTTGTTAAGGATAACGACCTCCCCGGTTTTTCCCAGCGCGCTTCCAACGTAAGAAACGGCCTGTAGGAGAGAGTCCAAGTTCATTTGAAGCTCTAATACCCCGGTTTTTATAGGCAGTGAAACGTAAAGTTCGGGTTCTTTTAGTTTGTCATTTTTGGTTATCCCCGCGAACATTTGTCCGCTCTTTAAAGGTGATTGGAAGTATTCTTGGTCGGAATCGTCCGTCCCTAAATTGTCGTCCTTCGTGCTGACAATTATCCGGCCGGTTTTGCCGTCAATTATTTTGCCGCTTTTATAAAACCCCGGATGCTCGTATATGGTTATGATTGACCGTAGCCGTCGCCTCACTTCCGCGTAATCCTTGTCGGCGTTTACGAGCGCGGTAATTTTTTTTTCGTCCAACTTGTCGGGGCCGACGTGTTGAATGGCCCGCCCGATTCTTTGGGAGAATAGCGCTATTTGCTCGTCATCGGCGGTCATCTTGGCGTCTCCTGTCCTCTCCTGCAACCAAGCCTCAAGGCGGTTCTTTTTCAAATCGGCGAGAAGATTTAGCTTATTGAATGTTTCGGTTCGTCTCTCATGGATGTCTCCCATAAAACCGGCTATGGGCAGGCCGTATTCCTCGATTACAAAGGAGGCTATGAACAAGGCAAAAAAAAGCAGTCCGAAAAGCGCGACCATCCGCGAACGAAGACTGAAAAAAAGACCTGTTTTCCTAGAATCTCTTTTCACAAAAACCACCTTTTAAGGCGCCCAAAGACCCGGATCCAACGCGAAACAACGGATTTCTCACTCCCGGAGCCCATTTTACCATGTAATCCAACCTTTTTTGCTGGCAATATTCTCATGTATTGCAATAATAGGATTGTAAAATATGCAGTTTGGATTTAGCATCGAAACAGTACTGGAGGAGTGATGGCGCATATATTGTTGGTTTGCGAGCATGGCGAGGCCGCTCACGAAGTGGTGGGGCTGTTGCGCTCCCTCTATCCAAACCCCGGAGGTAACGCGGGTGTGCCGGAGGTAAAGGTGTTTTCCAACGGCCCTCGCGCCTACGCCCAGATATTGGAACAGGCCCAAAATAAAAATCCTCCCGGTTTTATATTCCTTTCGGAGGACATGAGTTTCGTTTCCGGATTGGAGATTGTCGGCAAGTTGCGAAAAACACCTGAGACAGCCGGAATTCCAACGATTCTTTTTCACAACGAGGCGGGGGATTACGGAGACGTGCAGGAGGGGTTGGTAAATGCCCGTTTCAGTCTTCCAATTACCCAGGAAGAGTTAAGGACGGTTCTCTCGAATGTAGTCGAGAAATTGGTGAACTCGGAGGAAGAGAACGTAAAAATATCAGTCGGCAAGGCCATGTCTGAATACGGCACGAGCGACGTATATTCGCACGCAGAGACCGTGTATCTGGCCTCCGCGGGCAGGATGTTGGAATGGTGCCGTCTCGTCCCGTGGTCGCGCCATCCTTGCCTTGGTTTGGGAAGAACCTACAACGTGCTTGGAAGATATCAGGACGCCATTCCGTGGCTGAAAAAGGCCATTTCGTTAAATCCTGAGTCCATAGAAGCCCACAAGGCGCTTGTTCTCGCCTACAAAAAGACAGGTCGGTCGTTTGAGGAGGCGGATGAAATAAGGGAGCTTGTCGGTCGAAACCCAAAATCGCCCGTGGCGCATCTAAACCTTGGCGACGCCTATTTGAGGGACGGGGATTATCGCGACGCCGAGGCGGAGTTCAAGGAGGCGATACGTCTGCTGACCAAACGAGACGGCGTGCGAGTAAAGGCAAGGTGCCACGCCGGACTTGGCAGGGCCTACATAATGGACGGCGAGTTTACCGGGAACGCCGAAAAATACGAGTCCGCCGAGAAGGAGACAAACATCGCCAAGGCTCTCGACCCGGCGTTGATGACCGCCTATTACAACCTTTTGGTGGTTTACAAAAAGCAGTCCAGATATTCCGAGATAGAACAACTCATGGGGGTGGTTCGCGGGCTTCAGCCGCACGACGCCGAGGGGTGGCTCTGCCTTTTCGAAATTTTCTTCGAGGAGGAAGAGATGGAAAAAGGGAGGTTCTGTCTTGAAAAAGCCCTTAAATTCGACCCCGAGAACCAGATAATTTTGTGGGTGGCCGGCGAAAAATATATGCAACACGGAATGTTCGACGACGCGGTGAAGGAATTTTCCAAAGCGGCCGAAATCAATCCGTCTGACGCCAGGATATACAACCTGCTTGGCATCTGCCACAGGCACATGAAAAGGGCGGTCGAGGCTATAGCCAGCTATAAGAAGGCGATAAGCATGGATCCTACGGACGAGCATATTCACTACAACTTGGCCCGGGCGTATTTGCTAAACGACGATTTGCAGTCGGCCAAGGGAGAGTTTGAAAAGGCGGTCGGTCTTAACCAGGGATTTGTGGAGGCAAAAAATGCCCTGGCCGAACTCGACAATGAAAGGCGCGCCAATGGAATCCAATAAATCGGAGGAAAGTAATCAACCCGACGACCAAGGAAACATCCCCCTAAAAATGCTACTGCTTCTGGTCGTCTCAATCTTCGTCATAGAGTTGTCCCTGATGATCATTCTTCCGCCGTTTCATTTGGGGGATGTGGGCGAGGGGTTGGTAGACGCGGTGTTGCTCATCGCCATCATTTTTCCGGTCATGTACCGGTTTATTTATCGTCCGATGACGACAAGCAATTCCAAGCTTAGGAAGTACGAGGCCGAGTTAAGGGGGCTTAACGCCGATTTGGAAAAAAAAGTAAAGGCTCGCACCGAAAAGCTCCACGCCTCAGAAAATGAAAAACTCGTCATTTTAAAATCCACTTCCGACGTGATTTTGCGGATTGACGTGGATGGAAACATTCTTTACGCCAGCCACGCGGTCAAGGCCAAATTTGGATACGACGAGTCGGATTTAATCGGCAAAAATATAAACGTACTTTTTTCAGTCGAGGCCCAAAAACTACTCGTTAGCGGGTTTATTTCCACCCTTGATTCGTGGGGCGGATTCGATCTGTCCGACTCGCTGGAGGTTCAGTCCATGGGTCGGGACGGACGGAGTTTCCCGGTGGAACTAAGCATTTCCGAGTGCATAGTGGAGGGTTGCGAAAATTATGTGATGGTGGTACGCGACGTCTCAAAAAGAAAACAGGCCGAGGACAAACTAAGGGTCATAACCCAGTCGGTGCACGACGCGGTGATTATGATAAACGGACGCGGGATTGTTTCCTATTGGAACAACTCGGCCGAGAGAACCTTCGGCTATTCGGAGAAAGAGGCCATTGGCGTTCCTGTCACCGACCTTATACTTCCGGAGTCAAACAAGGCGCAAATGAATCGAGCAATGGTTAATTTTTCAGAAACAGGGAAGGGGCCACTCATAGGGGCCACCACGGAGGTCGTGGCCGTTAGAAAGGACGGATGTGAAATTATTGTTGAACTTTCACTCGCGGCCATTTTCCTGGACGATTCTTGGCAGTCCGTTGGCACGGTAAGGGATATAACGGACCGCAAAAGGGACATGGTTGCCCTGCAAAAAAGCAAGGAGGATGCGGAGGAGGCCACGAAGCTAAAGGACAAGTTTGTTTCCCTCGTCTCGCACGACCTAAAGAACCCTCTTTCGCTCATGCTTGGATTTGTAAAGTTGTTGTACTCCGGTCTGAAGAAAAAAGGGGAAAAAGAGCTTGAGGGTTTTGCCAAAATCGCCCTAGAGTCGGGCGAGAGCATGAATCTCATTATCCAAGACATTCTGGGCATAAGCAGGATAAGGTCGGGAAGGATGACGCCAAAGAGCAGATTTTTTGACCCGGGTTGGATAGTCGAAAAAAACGTTAGGATGTTGAGGCCGCTTGCGGACGACAAAAACGTGGCGATAGAGGACATGATACCGCCCAAAAGTAGAATTTACGGCGATCCCGTGCTTTTGGAGCATGTCATCCAAAACCTTCTTTCCAACGCCATAAAGTTTTGCGACAGCCGCGACAAAATAACAATTTATATGCCGCAGGACGAGCCGTGCACAATTTGCGTGGCGGACACCGGCACCGGCGTAAACCAAGAAATTGCACGGCATATTTTCAGCGAGGAAAAAACTACGTCACTAGGCGGAACGCGCGGGGAAATAGGTACCGGCTTCGGCCTTCCCATTTGCAGGGAAATTATGCTGGCGCACAACGGGGAAATAGACTTTAAGAATAACTCGCCGAGAGGGACGATATTCTCGCTAACCCTTCCATTCGTGTCCCCCGTCGCGCTCGTGGTGGACGACGACCAGTACATCCGCTACCAGTTCTCCTACTATCTTGAACAGGCGCGGATAAAAACGCTGGTTGCGGAAGGCGGAAGACAGGCGTTGGAGATGTTAAAAACCTCCTTGCCCCACGTCATCATAACCGACGTAATGATGGCGGAAATGGACGGCATTGAGTTGTTGCAGGAGCTAAAAAAGATGCCGTCCACAAAGGACATTCCGGTCATTGTTCTAACCGGAGACACGCAAATGGAGACGCGGGAGAGGGCCTTTCAGAACGGCGCGGCTGATTTTATGAACAAACCGGTTGATTTCGTGGATTTCCTTCCTCGCGTACAACGACTAATCTAAATAATGTCCTTGCTATTTTTCGGCGAAGAATTCGATGGTCTTTACCAACCCGTCGTTTAGGGCCCATTTTGGCTCGTATCCCAATTTGGTTCTCGCAAGCGTTATGTCAGGCCGTCTTTGAGTCGGGTCGTCCCCCGGAAGCGGTTTGAATGCTATCTCGCTTTTTGACCCGATGGTTTCCTTCACCAGTTTCGCCATTTCCAATATCGTCATTTCATTCGGGTTGCCGATGTTCACCGGCGTGGTAATGTTTGAAAAAAGTAGCCTTGTAAGCCCGTCAATGAGGTCGTCCACGTAACAAAAACTTCTGGTTTGTGACCCGTCCCCGTAAACGGTCATCGGGGAGCCGTCGAGAGCCTGGACAATAAAATTGGGGACGGCTCGTCCGTCGTTTTTTCTCATGCGCGGTCCGAACGTGTTAAATATTCTGGCGGTTCGCGTGGAAACCCAGTTGGAACGCTGGTATGTGGCGGTGATGGCCTCGCCGAATCTTTTCGATTCGTCATAGCAGGAGCGAACGCCTATTGGATTGACGTTTCCCCAGTAGGACTCGGCTTGCGGGCTAAACTTTGGGTCGCCGTACACCTCCGAAGTCGAGGAAAAAAAATAGACCGCCTTTTTTTTCTTGGCAAGTTCCAGGCAATGATAAGACCCGGTGGCTCCGACCATCAAAGTTTCGAGAGGGTGGTCGGAATAATCAACCGGGCTTGCAAGCGAGGCAAGGTTTGCAATGTAGTCCGCGGAGCCGTCAAAATTCAGGCCCTTGGTGATGTCCGTCTCGACAAAGTCGAACCTAGGTTCGCTTTTCAGATGGGCCAGGTTCTTCATGTCGCCGGTGATGAGGTTGTCCATTCCGACGACCTTGTGTCCGTCCGCCAAAAGCCTGTCGGCAAAATGCGACCCTAAAAATCCAGCCGCTCCGGTCAATATAATTTGCGCCATTTAATTGCCTTTCCCGTTATTGCTCGTCTTTGCCTTTCTACCGAGGCTGTAATACTCGAATCCGAGCCTTTTTTTTCGCTCCGGGTTGTAGAGGTTCCTCCCGTCGAATATAACCGGACTTTTCATGGTCTGTTTGATTTTTTCCAGGTTCAAAAGTTTGAACTCGCGCCACTCGGTTATCAGCATAAACGCGTCGGCCCCCTGGCAGGCCTCGTAGGCGTTTTGGCAGTAGGTTACGTTTGCGGGGAGGTGTTTTTTGGCCGATGGCATCGCAACCGGGTCGAAGGCGCGTATGTTCGCCCCCGCCGAAGAAAGCGCGGTGATTATCTCCACCGATTTTGCGTCGCGCATGTCGTCCGTGTTTGGCTTGAAGGCCAGGCCAAGCGCCGCGAACGTCTTTCCCTTAATTTCCGGGAATCTGCGCCTGATAAGGTCGATAAATTTCGAGACCCTGTCGTCGTTTATTTCCAAGACGTTTCTCAGCATGTCGAAGTCGTAGCCGAGTTTTTCGGATGTGTGCAAAAGGCTTTTTACGTCCTTTGGGAAACAGGAGCCGCCGAAGCCCAGGCCGGAGTTTAAAAAATCCGCCCCTATGCGCTGGTCCCTTCCCACGCCGTTTGCCACGTCCTCCACGTCCGCGTCGACAATCTCGCAAAGATTGGATATGGCGTTGATGAACGAAATTTTCATCGCCAAAAACGAGTTCGACGCGTATTTGATAATCTCCGCCGAATACACGTCCGTTATTATCATGGGGGCCTGCAGGGAAGAGTAAAGCTCCAATAGCCTGAACGCCACCTGCTTTTCCGAGGCTCCGATGACGATTCTATCCGGCTTAAGCGCGTCGTTCACCGCCTGTCCCTCCCTCAAAAACTCCGGGTTGGAGACGACGTCGAAGCCGTGCCCCCCGACGCAGTTTTTACGGACGATTTCCCGCACCAAATCGCCTGTTCCCACCGGCACCGTGCTTTTGTTGACGATTATTTTATAACCGTTCATGTGTACGGCGATGGTTTTTGCAACCGACTCCACCGCCGAAAGATCCGTCTCCCCGTCGCCGCCGGACGGCGTGCCGACGCAAATAAAAATAATCTCGGAAAATTCGATTCCGGATTTTACGTCGGTGGAAAATTTTAGCCTTCCCTCGTTGTGGTTGCGCTCCACCAGTTCTTCAAGGCCCGGCTCGTAAATCGGCATTATGTGGCGGTTTAGGTTTTCTATCTTTTCAGGGGCGCTGTCAACGCACACTACCTCGTTTCCAAGCTCGGCGAAAATCGTGCCGGTTACAAGTCCGACGTATCCAGTGCCTATAACGCAAATGTTCATTGTTTAACCTCAAAACAATCCCTGTTTGGAACCACCCTGGCTCCGCGCGCCCAATCGGCTCCCCTCATCGCAGTCTTTCCTTCCGGCCTAACCTCAAGAATCGCCAATCTACCATTTCCCGTTCCCACCTCCAAACCCTCATTTAATATAAGGCCCGGCTGGTCGGAGGGGCCGGCCGCGGCCTCGGAGCGTAAAATCAAAATTCTCGCCCCGCGAAAAAAGGTGAAGGCGCAATGGGCGGGGGACAGCCCCCTTATTTGTCGGTCAATTTTTATCGCCGGATCGGCCCAGTCAATCGGCCTTTCCATCGGGTCAATTTTTTTCGCCAAAGTAACAAGGCTTTCATCCTGCGCCGTTGCCGTCACGGAGCCGTTTGCCAGACCGCGCAGGGTTTCCGCCATTAGTCCGGGGCCGACCGTTTTTATCGTCTCCTCCAAATCGCCGGCCGTCGTCCGGGGGCCGATTGGAATTTCAGCCTTCAAATACATTTCCCCCGCGTCCATCCGCCGATTCATTTTCATGGTCGTAACGCCGGTCACGGACAAGCCGTCCATAATCGCCCTGTTTATCGGGGCGGCCCCGCGAAGAAGCGGAAGAAGCGACGCGTGAAGGTTAACGCACCCGTATCGCGGCAGTTCCAGAATTTCCTTTTTCAAAATCTGCCCGAACGCCACGACGACAACGGAGTCCGGCTTGGAGAACGAAATTTCCGCGACCGCCTCCGGCGCGTTGACGTCCTCATATTGTGCAACGCGCAGGCCAAGCGCCACCGCCGCGCTTTTTACCGGCGTCGGAAGAATTTTTCTTCCCCTACCGGAGGGCCTGTCAGGCCGGGAAACGACGAGCGGAATTTCGTGCCCTTCCGAAACTAATTTTTCAAGCACCGGCACGGCTATCTCCGGAGTTCCTAGAAAAACTATTTTCATTCTAAAAATCCGGCGGAAACGAGCGCATATTTTTCGTGCGGGCCGGTTGCGGAATAAGATATTATTTTAACCATCTTGATTACAGAGAATTTTATAACGACAAGAGGGAACCTACAACAGATAAAGGCCCTTTATGGCCTGATGAAAAACTGCGTCCTTTGCCCGCGAGAATGCGGGACAAGCCGTTTGGAGGGGGCGCAGGGAGTCTGCCGTAGCGGTGTTTACCCTGTCGTTGCGAGCGTAAACATTCATCACGGCGAGGAACCCCCGATAAGCGGGAAAAGAGGCTCCGGCACGGTCTTTTTCACCGGGTGCAACCTAAAATGCGTTTTTTGCCAAAATTTCCCGATTTCCCAACTCGGGGTCGGCAGGCGCATGAACGTCTCGGAGCTTGCCGACAAAATGCTCGCCCTTCAAAATTCCGGGGCCGAGAATATTAATTTCGTGACGCCGACCCACTTTTCCGCCCAGTCGGCGCACGCGGTGTACGTGGCGCGTCGCAGGGGTCTTTCCATTCCTATTGTCTGGAACAGCTCCGGTTACGAATCGGTGGAGACGGTTAAAAAACTAAGCGGTTTTGTCGACGTCTATCTTTGTGATTACAGGTACGCGACCCCGGGGCTTGCAAAACGGTATTCGGGGGCGGGGGACTACCCCGCTTTGGTGGAGGGGGCAATAGAGGAGATGCTAGCCCAGACAAGGGTTATAATTCGCCATCTTTGCCTCCCGGACCACGAGGCGGAGACCGCAAAGGTTTTAGAAAGAATAAAAACGAGGTTTGGGAACCGCGTGGAATTAAGCTTGATGAGCCAGTATTTCCCGGCTTATAAAACGGCCGAGTTTCCGGAGATAAATAGAAAGCTCAGCGCGGGGGAGAAAAAAGCCGCACTGCGCCTGCTGGATGTTTACGGCCTCGAAAACGGATGGGTGCAGGAATAGCTTTTTATCGGTTCAAGGCGCGAAGGTATTCGACGAAGGCACATGAGGCGCAGTCCGCCGGGGCGCGGTGGCAGAAATCCTTATATAGTTG
>JACQEX010000003.1 GCA_016200345.1 Nitrospinota bacterium | reverse complement strand
TAAAAATATGGGTTAATTTTATACCCCCCCTGCAATGTCAAGGCCAAACATTAATATGTTTTGTCCGATTATCGGACTGTTGTGAGAAGCCAAATGGGTAGCAACGGGATTCATCCTGTTTCTGCGCCCGCAGTAAATGGTTGAGACTTTAAAATGTGAATCAGAGCGAGCAGTAAACATTTATTTTCTTGTGCGCTCCAAGTCAGAGAGATAAAGCATGTCACTTGATAAAGGTCGCCGAAAAAAGCCCGCCGCAGTAAACGCTTTACGCTTGTATGTTACAGGTCAGAGAGATAAAGCAGGCAACTTGATAAAGGTTGACGAAAGCTACCATAACGTAATTATTTTACTGGGACACCACACTAGTCCAAGGGCGAACGCCGGCGTATCCGCCGCTTTATTCCGTGGTTAAAGAGGGGTAGACTTGGCGGATGGCGGGACAATGGAAAATCGGGCGTTTCATCGTGTTCTCCCTCCTTCTGCACGCCGTGGTCGCGACCATGTCGCTCAACATCTCCGCCATCCCCTCACTGCCGGACGTCGGGATAATAAAGGTCACATTCATGGACGAGACCGCCGTAAAGTCCGAGCCGGTCGTCGAGGAGAAGGATTTGGAATACGGGAAAATGCTAGATTTGCCAAAATCCGAGGCGAGGTCGGAGGTCAAAGAAAAGGAGAAGGCCGAGGCACTGTCGTTTTCATCGGCAAGTTTCACCAAGAAGGGGACGGAGCGCTCAAAATCGGGGCGCATGACCAAATCAAGCCAAATAATAGGGGCGGAAACGGCCGTCCCCAGTTTCATCAAGGAATCCCCGACTCCGACGGCGAGCAACGTGGCCGCCCGTTCCCCGGCCATGTCCGGCGAGGACATTGACAAGTTTGCCGCAACGAACCCCGGCGGGGAGTTGGAGACCGAAACCGAGATAATAATCCCACTCAACACCAGAAAGTTCGAGTACGTGGAGTATTTTGTCGCCGTCCGGGGGGCGGTCGCGTCAGCGTGGAATTACCCGGAGGAGGCGATTAAAAAGGGGCTGGGGGGCCGGACGGTTGTGCGCATGACCATCGGTAAAAACGGCGAGTTGCTGGAGGCGAAGGTCATAACCTCCGCCGGCGACGTGTCGTTGGATTCGTCCGCATTGGTGGCCGTGATGAAATCGGCCCCGTTTGCCGGTTTCCCCAAAGGTTTGAACAAGGAGCGGATTCACGTGGTGGCGACGTTTGACTACTCGCCGCAGTACGGCACCGCGCAATGACCGGTCAGGGCGGGAAGGTGATAATCGCCGGGGGGAGGGTTTACGACCCGTCGAGCAACGTCAACGGAGAAGTGCGCGACGTGGAGATTGTTGGCGGCGAGATTTTTAATCCCGCCACGGGAAAACCAATCCCGCACGAAGGGGCTTTGGACGCAAGCGGTTGCGTTGTGATGGCGGGGGCGATTGACGTCCATTCCCATCCAATAGGCGTGAGCAGGCTCGCCCGTTTTTCTGGTTTTGAAGAGTTGGCCGGTTATGCGGACTTGGGGGAGACGGTGCGTAAATATCTTTCGATGGGATGCACATATTTTGTCGAGGCCGGGCTTTCGCCGAACGAGGTTGAATCAGCGCAGGATGAGTGCGAAAAACAAAACATCGCCTGCTCAATCCTTCCTCTTGGCGAGGTTGTCGGGGTTGACCGCCCGGCCAAATTCGTATGCGAAAAAGGGGTGGAGGAATTTTTTAAACAACCGGACGACGGTGTGGCGCACCACGTCCACCTTCCGCATCTTGCGAAAGGCGACTCCCTAAATTATCTCGAACAGTTTTTAAAAAGGCTGGCCGGGAGAAGGTGCCATCTCTCTCATATTTCATATTACGCGTTTGAAAAAGGAAACGTCGCAGGCGCAAAGGCGGCGGAAATGATTTCGGAATATCCAAACGTGACGGTGGACTGCGGGCCGATTGTGTTCGGCCCCGCGCTGACATTTACCGCCGACGAGGGATTGTCCGAAAGAGTCATGCTGGCCGGAGGCGGCGGCATTTTCGGCGATGATAAGAGCGTATTTTCCGCATCCCCCTATTTGTTTCAAAAGTCCAATATCCTTAACGCCGAGTTTTGGATAAACGGGATGGAGTTTCTTCTGTCGTCCAAAAACTTAAGCGCGGTCTCCCTTTCGATTGACTATCCGTCGGGCGGCGATATTTTGGGGATTCCCTTTATAATCGCCTGCCTTATGGACTCCGGTCTGCGCGGGAAGTTTTTGGAGACGCTTTCCGCTTCCTCCCCGGCGTTAAAAAACAGCGGGCGCGAGTTCTCGCTTTACGAGATTGCCATTGTAACGCGGCACGCCCCGTCGCTTGTGATTGGGCGAAACGGAGGGGGCGCGGTAATATACGAGGAGGACAGGGATTTTGAAAAAATGTTCGCGCAGGCGCGACACGTGATAACCGGCGGGGGAAAATGGAAATTAACGGAATCGAGATAGAAAACACGCACGCCGAGGCGTTCGAGATGTTCTTCGCGCGTCTGGTAATAACCGGACGGAGTGGCAAATGGGCTTACGAGTCGGCCAATCTTGCGGTCGGGTGCGCCACCTCCATAATCGGGTGCGGGTGCGAGGCCGGTATCGAGGCGAGGGCGCCAGGGTTCGCCACCCCGGACGGAAGGCCGGGAAGTGCCGCGCTTTTTTTTTCGAGGACGCGCGAGAAGTTGGAGAAGGAGCTTATAAAGAGGGCTGGGCAGGTTCTATTGCCGACGCCGACTGTGAGCGTGTTCAACGGGCTTGAAACGGGTGACGATTTTGAGCTTGGATCGAAGCTCGGTTTTTTTGGCAACGGCTTCCAAAGGGAGGAAAAACTCCACGGGCGCGACAGCGTTTTGATACCGCTTACATCCGGCGATTTTATCGCCGAGAAAAGCGTCAAGATCGGGCGCGGGGTTGGCGGCGCGAACTTTTGGATTTTTGCGTCGAGCCAAAAATCTGGGCTGAAGTCCGCCGAAAAGTCAGCGGAGGCGATTGCTTCCATGCCGGGGCTGATACTGCCGTTTCCGGGCGGGGTCGTTGGCGGGGCGAGCAGGGTCGGCTCGAAATACCCTTTTCTCTCCGCGTCCACGCAGGAGGATTACTGCCCGTCCATTCCGGCCTCCAAAAACCCGGGACGAAAACTGCCGAAGGGGACGGAGGCTGTGTTTGAGATTGTGATGGACGCCGTTTCGCTTGAGGCGGCGAAGGCCGCGATGGCCGTCGGTATAAGGGTCGCGTGCGTCGGCGGAGTGGTAAAGATTGGCGCGGCAAATTTTTCCGGAAAACTCGGCGACATAAAAATCCCCCTCCACGATCTCTTGAAATAGTCTCACGCGAACCACTCGAATTACTTGACGGCCAATCTTAAGGTGTATAATCGGGCCATGGAAAAGAAAAGGGTTTTGATGGTCATAAGCCAGGAAAATTTCAGGGACGAGGAACTACTGCACCCGAGCGAGGTGTTTCGCCAAAAAGGGTTCGAGGTCGTTGTGGCCGCCGGGGAGAAGAAAGAGGCGCTCGGCTCTTACGGCGCGAAAGTGACGCCGGACATGACGATTGACGAGGCTGGCAAGCAAAGTTTCGACGCCGTCGTAATCGTCGGCGGAAACGGCTCTCGAATACACCTTTGGGGAAACCAGACGCTGTTTAACCTTGTCCGCGCGCACCACGCCACGGGCAGGCCGCTGGGCGCGATTTGTATCGCGCCGGTTGTTCTGGCGCAGGCCGGTCTTTTAAAGGGGGTGGACGCCACGATGTACAAATCCGCCGACACGTCCGAGGAGTTTGCAAAACACGGGGTGAAGACCTCCGAGAAGGACGTGGTCGTCTCCGGTTCAATCGTCACGGGCAACGGCCCCGCCGCCGCAAGAAAATTTGGCGCCGCCGTCGCCTCGCTGGTGGAACCGGAAAAATAGCCGGATGTACGCGGAGGTAAACCACTGCAAGGTGTATTACGAGCGCGCCGGCGCGGGCGCGCCACTGCTTTTGCTCCACGGCTGGGGTGCCTCCAGCCAGACTTTCAGACCTCTGTTGCTTCGTCTTGCGGAAAAGCGAACCGTTGTCGCGCTCGACTTTCCTGGCTTCGGACTCTCCCCCGTTCCCCCGTCCGCGTGGGGAACCGAGGAATACGCGGAGATGGTGAAATCTTTTCTCCAAAAAATCGGACTCGGCCCCGTTGACGTCATGGCCCATTCCTTCGGTGCAAGGGTCGCCATCCTGCTTGCAAAAAAATATCCCGATGCCGTCAAAAGCCTTGTCCTTACCGGCGCGGCGGGGGTTAGGATAAAAAGAAGCGTCCCGCTGTACAAACGGGTTGTTTCCAAAATCGGCAGGGTCGCCGGATACTTCGGCCCGCCGGGTGGGTGGATCAAACAAAAACTATATGCAAAAATCGCGTCCGCCGACTACCTGAACGCGGGAAAAATGCGCCCGATTTTGGTCAAGGTGGTGAACGAGGATTTGACCGGCGTTCTCCCCTTCGTTTCGCAACCGACGCTTTTGGCGTGGGGCGCGGACGACAGGGAGACGACGCTCGAGGCCGGGCGCATCATGAACGCGGGAATAAAAAACTCCTCCATGAAGGTAATCGAGGGTGCGGGGCATTATCCGTTCTTGGACAAGCCCGACCAGTTTTACGCGGCCATAAAAGAATTTTTGGGGATGGAGTAGGGGAGTGGCGACGATAACGGCATTGGTTTGCTGGGCCCTGTTTTTTATTGCGGCGGTTCGGAAATTTTCCCACGTGTTGCAGGCCGAGAGGTACCACACCAACGCGTACCTCGGCTGGGCGTTAAAAGGTGGCGGGGCGAGGGTTTACATGACCGGAAAGTACGAGGGGGCCGTCCACCTTTTTGCGCTCGCCTCGTTTGCCATGCTCCCGCGTTTTCCAAGGGAGGCGTCGTGGGCGCTGGCCGTCTGCGCGCTTGCGTGGGCCGCACCCAATTTACGCCCCGAAAAGAACGCAAAAAAACCGCTGGTCTACACGGCGAGGGTTAAAAGGCTTTTTATCGCCGTGCTAGTCATCTACGCGGTTCCCCTTGCTGTCGCGTGGACGGCGATGGGAAGGGACGCGCTGATTTTGTGCGTCGTCGCGCTTGGATATCTGGCCCCCCTGCTGGTTGCCGGCGGAAACATCGCGACGTCTCCGGTGGAGATGGCCCTGCAGTCCGGGTTTAAGAGGGAGGCCCGAAAACGGCTGAAGGGGAAGACCGTCGTGGCCATCACCGGCAGTTACGGAAAAACCGGCACCAAGGAGGCCGTGGCGCACCTTTTGGAGACGTCGTTCCCGTTGCTAAAAACACCCGGCAGTTTTAACACCCCCATGGGCCTTTGCAAGGTGATAAACGACTCTCTTGAGCCGGGGCACGAGATGTTCGTGACGGAGATGGGCGCCACGAGGAAAGGGGACATCAGGGAGCTTTGCGAAATCGCGCCGCCGAGCGTGGGAATAATCACCTCCGTCGGCACGGCGCATTTCGAGACCTTCGGCTCGGAGGGAAACGTCGCAAAGGCCAAGTTCGAGCTTGCCGACGCGCTCCCCCCGGACGGACTTCTTATTTACAACGCCGACTATCCTCTGGCCCGTGAAAAGGCCAAGGGGAGGCCGCAAAAAACCGTAACCTACTCGCTTGACCATCCTGCGGACTTCACCCCCTTAAATATAAGGTGCGATGAAAACGGCTCCACGTTTGACATCAAGACGCCGACCGGGCTTGTGGAGGGCGTCCGCATTCGTCCGCTTGGCAGGCTCAACGCGCTAAACGTGACGGCCGCCTTCGCGGTGGGGGCGCATTTTAAAATCCCGTTGGACAGGCTGGCGCGTTCGGCCGCAACGCTGGCGCAGACTCCGGCGAGGATGGAGCTTTTGGAAAACCCCGGCTCGTATCTGATAATCAACGACGGCTTCAACTCAAATCCCGTCGGGGCCGCGTCGGCGTTGGAGACTCTCTCGCTGTTTACGGGGCGGAAAAAATTTCTCGTCACGCCGGGGCTGGTGGATTTGGGGGAGATGCACGATTTGGCGAACTTCGAGTTTGGGAAAAAGGCGGCCGGGCACTGCGACTGGGTTCTGCTTGTGAACGAGCGGCGCACGAGGCCGATTTACGACGGACTGCTCTCGGCCGGCTTCGATTCGGAGAGGCTTAGGGTGTTTCCGTCGCTCGCGTCGGCGCGCGCGTTTTTGGACAAGACGGCGGACAAAAACGGCGTCGCCCTTTTCGAGAACGACCTGCCAGACCATATGGAGACGTTTTGACCCGTGGCGGAATGGGCATATTTGTCAAGCGTGAAAGCGGTTTTATTATTTTTTTGCTTGCAATTTGTTCCCTATTCTAGTTAAATTACGCCTTGTTCCATCGGGTATGTCCTAACGGGCATTGCATTTTAGGGGTCATGGGAACAAAGCCTCGTTGAGTGCAACGGGGTGGTGGTATTTTTTTAACATTTTTTTTGGGGAGAAATAATGGCTCAACAGATGACTAAATCACAGATTGCGGACAGCTTGGCGAAAGAGCACAGCATAACCAAGAAATCGGCGGTCGCCCTCTTGGAGTCGGTCGTGGCGCTTGCCTACAAAGAGGCGAAGAACGGCTTCACCATTCCGGGCCTCGGCAAGTTGGTTCTCGTGAACCGCAAGGCCAGGATCGGCCGCAACCCGCAGACCGGCGAGTCCATCAAAATCCCGGCCAAGAAAGTCATTAAGTTCAAGGTTGCCAAAGCGGCCAAGGACGCGGTTCTCGGTCCGAAAAAGAAATAACAACTTAAATTAAGCTTGTTACTGGGCTTCCCCCGTCTTCAGAAATGAAGGGGCAAAGGGAGGCCTTTTTTTTGTCCAATTTGGAAATGTTCAAGGATAGTGGGAAAATGGCGTTATGAAAAGCGAGAACTCCCCCAACACCCACCCGTTGAAGGTCGTGTCCTCAGCCCAGATGCGGGAGATTGACCGTCTGGCGATCGAAAAATACGGAGTGCCGGAGCTGGTTCTTATGGAAAACGCCGGAATTCAATCCATGCTCTACCTGCAGGAACTGCTCGGCGGGCTGGAGGGAAAGCGAATCGGCATTTTCTGCGGAAAGGGAAACAACGGCGGCGACGGGTTTGTCCTTGCCCGGCACCTGTTCACCCGCGGCCTTGACCCGGCGGTTTACCTCGTCGTCCCCAAGGGGGAGATTAAGGGGAGCGCAAAGATAAACATGGAGGCATACCTCTCCGTCGGCGGGAGGATGAAGGAGTTTCTGGACGAGACCGACCTCAAAAAACACAAGATTGCGATACGCCACGCCGACGTTTTGGTGGACGCGCTTTTGGGCACCGGCCTAAACGCGGAGCTAAAGGGGATGTATAAAACCGCCGTGGAGAAAATCAACGATTGGAAACGCTTTTGCCTCGCGTTGGACGTTCCCACAGGGTTGAGCGCCGACAAGGGGGCAATCTACGGGCTGAACGTGCGGGCGGACGCGACAATAACATTCGGCCTTCCAAAAACGGGGCTTATGTTTTATCCATCGGCTGAGTCGGTTGGAAGATTAAAAACGGCGGACATATCCTTTCCGCCGCCGCTAATCGCGTCGTCCCCGTGCGAGGCGTTTTTGCCGGACTCCGCGTACATAAAAAGCATTTTACCGCCGCGACCGCCGACGGCCCACAAGGGTACGTACGGTCACGTTGTCGTCACGGGCGGCTCCGAGGGGATGGGGGGCGCCGTCGCGCTCTCAGCACTCGCCGCTCTCAAGGTAGGCGCCGGGCTTTCCACGGCGGCGGTTCCGGCGGACCTTGCCGGACGGTTGGAGCTCGGGGTTTTGGAGGTGATGTCGCTAAAACTTGGCGCGGGGATAGGCGACGCAGGAAACGCGGAAAAAATCCTAAAATTTTCCGAGGGCAAATCGGCTATCCTAATCGGCCCCGGAATGGGGAGGAGCCTAAACCGCGAGGTGCTGGCCTTGCGGCTTGCGGCCTCGCTTGAGATTCCGATGGTGATAGACGCGGACGGGCTTAACAACATAGCGGGAAAGGCGGACGTGCTGAAATCGGCCCGCGCTCCGGTGGTTATTACGCCACATCCGGGCGAGATGGCCTCGCTTACGGGAAAGACGACGGCCGAGATAAACGCGGACAGGCTGACCGTGGCAAAAAGTTTTTCCAAGGAGTTTAATTGCGTGACCGTGCTGAAGGGGGCGCGGACGGTGACATCGGCCCCGGACGGCACGGCGTTCATTAATCCGACCGGGAACCAAAACCTTGCAAGCGGCGGCACGGGGGACGTGCTGGGCGGGATGATAGCGGGCTATATCGCGCAGGGGCTTTCGCCGCTGAACGCCTCGGTCGCCGCCGTCTACGTCCACGGACTGTCGGCGGATATTTACACGATGCGCAACGACCCATATTCGCTAACCGCCACAGCATTGATTGACTACCTTCCCCAAGCCCTCTCCGAAGTCCTAAAGTAACTCCAATTAATCGGCAGAATTTGACAAAAAAACGAAAGGCGTTTAGTATCACCCCCATGTTTATCAAGACGGTCTCTAATCTTAATACGTGGCGTCTGGCGGTTATTACCGTCGTCCGCGCGTTGAAGGCCGTCTAGACCGCATTATTCATGGAATAAGGCTTGTCCTCGAGAAAGCGGTGAGCCGCGCACCGGTCCGCCTTAATGGAGATAGTTGGACAGGCTACCCGGTGCACCTACACTTCGTTCCGGCGCAAAATCCGCAACAAACAAAAAGGAGCGTGTTGCGTGGCCCAAATTAATCATCCGCAAAAAGAGCAGGTCGGCGTTTATTTAGGCTCGTTCTTGGTGCTTTTGTCGGCGGTCGGATTTTCCGCGAAGGCGGTCGTCGTCAAACTGGCCTACAGGTACAACGTGGATCCGATTACGGTGCTCTCGCTTAGGATGGGCTTTTCCCTGCCGTTTTTCGTGGCGATGGCGATTATAGGCGAACTGCGCTCGAAGGAGCGGATAGCCGGAAGGGACGCGCTCAACCTCGTTGCGCTCGGCCTTATAGGATATTACCTCTCCACGCTTTTGGACTTTAAGGGGCTTGAGTACGCCTCGGCCGGGCTTGAGAGGCTGATATTATTTCTTTATCCCACGATGACGGTGATTTTGTCGGCAATATTTTTGGGAAGGAAAATCACCAAACGGGACGGCGTCGCGCTCGGACTCAGCTACGGCGGCATCGTGCTTGCCGTGTCGCACGATTTGGCGGTGAGCGGCCCGAACGTGATGTTGGGCGCGGTCTTGATTTTTGCGTGCGCCTTCACGTGGTCGAGCTACCTCGTGGGGGCCGAGGGGGTCATCGCCCGCGTCGGGGCGGTGCGGTTTACCGGCTACGCGATGGTCGTCTCCACAACCGCCGCGTTCATCCACTACTTTGCGGCGAACGGCGGGGCGATTTTGATCCAGCCGCGCGAGGTCTACAAGCTCTCTATGATTATGGCGATTTTTTCGACCGTGATACCGATACTGATGTTTTCAATCGGGATGCGGCGGATAGGGGCCAGCAACACGGCGATAATAAGCTCGGTGGGGCCGGTGTTTACGATTTTTCTGGCCTACGTATATTTGGGCGAGAAAATATCCGCGTTGCAGATTGCCGGCACCGCGCTGATTATCACGGGGGTCATGTCCATCAAAAAAAGATGAGTCGAATAAAAACACCGGGAGAAGATAACCACGAAAGGCACGAAAGGACACGAAAAGGTGGATGGAGTGGAGCGGCTTAAACCCGCTTCTGTTTATTTCGTGCTTTTTCGTGTTTTTCGTGGTTTATCGATTAGAAATTGATGCGGAGTTCGCCGAAGACCGTGTCGGAATTTTTTAGCATCCCGAAAAAGCTGTCCTTCGGCCCCTCGTACGTGTCCGCCCCCAGCGTGAGGACGAGCGACTCGGTGGCGCGCCAAATCAGGCGCGGCCTGATTAGGAAGTCCCCCTGCGTCGCCCACCACACGCCGGAGACCTCCGCCGTTATCGTGTCGTTCCGCCATTTTTTGTTTATGCGCGCGGTGGCCCCGTTCTGCACGGCGTAAAGCTGTCCCGCCACTATCTGCTGGATCTTTACCACGTTCATCACATAGGGGTTCGGCTGGGCCGTGTAAGACTGGTAATTGAACACCTCCTTAAAAAGGTATTGGATGTTGACGTTAAAATCCCCGTCAAACGACCTATCCCCGCCCGCCACAACAAAAAGCGAGTTGTTTTTTAAATACGGGTTCGATCCGTCCAGGCTGTCCGTAGAGAGGTAGGCCGCCTCCGTCCGAAACCCGTATCTCCCGGCCGTGGTCGCGGCGTCCGCCCCCAGCGAGCGGAGCCTTCCGTAACTCTCTCCCACCAGTATTCCGCCCAGTCCGACGGATTTGAACGCAAAATTGGGATTTTTGTCCCACCCGTCGAAGTAGGAAAGCGACCAATCAACCTTTCCGCCGGTGGACTCCATTTTTGTCGCCCATTGGTTCCACGTGTCCAGAGGCATGTTTTCAGCAAAAGTTATCCCGGCGACGCCAAGCGGCAGTACGTTTTGGCGGAACTCCGGCGTCCATATAAACGAAAACCTGTAGGGCTCCGCGTTGTAGAAGGCGGCGAGCGCGGACGAACCGCTACGGTTGTCGGCGTCGTCCGGCGTCAAAAGCGTATAGTCGCGCCTTGATAGATTGTCGGTCGGATTTATTCCGTCCGCCTTGCCCCATGCCAACACCTTCCGTCCGGCGCGAAAATCCCAGTCCCCGCTGGTTAGAGATAAATATCCCTCCAACAGGTCCGCCTTGCCGACGCCCCTTCTGAACACGTCGTCGTTTCTCGCCCATCCCTCCGCGTGGTATCCAAGGCCGTTTTCGCCGGACGAGCCGGACGACCTAAGCCACGCCGACGCGGAGTCGGCGTCGGAATTTGGCACGTTCATCTTGGACGCGCTCCAGTAGGACGCCCTAACGGAGCCGTCCGTCTCCGCGAACGCCGCCCCGTCGGCGCAAAGCGCGATAAAAAAAATAACGAACGCTACCTTAAGCCATTTTATTTCCATTTCACTCTGCCCCCGTTTTGTCATGCCGGGCTTGACCCGGCATCCAACTCCGTTTTTTAGGTTTTTAAAGGAAATGGATCCCCGCGTGCGCGGGGATGACAATTTTGACATTTAAAAATCTTTTTCCAGATATCTTGCGGTGAACATCTCGTCCTTTATCCCCACCTTCGCGCGGAAGTTCTCGAAGGTGATGACGGTCTTGTGCCCGGTCTGGACGTTGCGCGACTCAATCCGCATCGCCTGGAATTTTTTGTTCGCCGCGTCGGTCTCCTTTATGTCGCCGGCGAAAAACTGCTTTAGCAGGGTTCCGTCCTCGCCGTACATCTCCCCCTTAATCGCGACGAAATCGTCCTTTCGTATCCAGCCGACCCGTTTTGAATACCCCGAGTCCTCGCCGACCGACGGCCGGGCCGGGGTGGATTCCAGCACGTAGCAGTCCGCGCCGTCCACAGTTTCGGAACGCAACAGCTTGTGGTTCCAATCCTCGACCCGGTGGCCTATCACGTCGCCGTAGGAAAAATCGGTGCCGACGAAGCTGTCCTTTTTGTTGCTGGAGACGAGCCTGCGGGTTTTTTTCAGCGCGGGGAGGTAAATCCAGATGTCGTCGTCCTTGTCGGAATGCTCGATGGAGAGCGTGGTGGTTCCCTTGATGTCCGGCGGCGCGACGAAGCGGACCAACTGCATGTTGTCGGTGGTCCCCTTTATCAGCTTGGCGACGCCGTGGGTTTTTCTTATCCTCTCCTCGCCCGTCTGGGTCACTAGCCTAAAGGTCGCGTCGGACTCGGAATCCGCCACCTTTTGCACGGAAAAGTTGGCCTTCATTATTTCGACCGCCGAAAGCTCGCGGGCGCCTGCCGTAGAAGCTGTCAGCGCGAGGCCGGCGATTATCGCAAGAACTGCCGCCGCCGCAGATGGCTCCGTCGCGTCGTCGTCCTCCTTTGATCCGTTCCCCTCAAAAATAAACTTGGGCCTCAGGGCGAGAATGAGCGCGGGGAAGATGGTTATGGAGGCGAACGCGCTGGTGACCATCGCTATGCTTATAAGGAGGCCGAGCCAGAAGTGGATGTTGAATCCGTAGGAAAAGACCAGGATGAAGTACCCGGCCCCGACGGAGGCCGCCACAAGCAGGTCGGCCTTTCCGGCGGTGGAGAACGCCCGCATGACGGCCAGTTTTTCGTCCCCGCCTTTTCTTAGCTCCTCGCGCATTCTAAACGCCAGATAAATCGCGTAGTCGGCGCCAAGGCCGACCGCCATGGCGGAGATGGTGGAGGTGGCGATTTCCATCGGGATTCCAAAAAATCCCATGACGGCGAAATTCGCCGCGACCGAGACCACCAGCGGAACAAGCACCAGCCCCCCGGCCAGCGCCGAGCGAAACACCAAGGAGGAGATGATGAACACCACCGCCATTATTTGGGCGATGTTCAACATTTTTTCATGCACTAAAACCTCGTTTAAGGCCGTTCCGGACGAGGCCCCGCCGCCGATCCTCATGGTGGCGTACGGGCCTAACCTGTCCGCCCCGAGACGGCGGACTTTTTGGACGAACGCGTCCGTGAACGCGCTGGAGTCGGTTTTTAAAAAAATCGTGACGCTTGCGTTTTTGTAGCCGTTGTCCACCACCGTGTCAAAGTCCCCCGGTTCGCCCGAGGTAGAATACAGAAAAAGGTACTGGGCAATCAAGTTTTTGTCGTCCGGTATTTTGTCGAACTCCTTCGAGTCGCCGTTCATCGCCATGTTTATCCGCTTTATGTAGTCGGCGAGCGAGACGGTTTTTCCGACCATCGGGTCTTTTTCAATCTCCCTTTGGATGGACTCCATCCCCTTTAAAACCGCCGGCTCCTTCATCGCGTCCTCCGCCTTTCCCTCTATGAGAAGGTACATGGGGTTGGCGCCGGCCATCCAGCCGTTGTATTTGTCGTCGTCCCTCAGCTCCTTGAGGTTCCCGTAAAAACCGCCCTTCGTCGCGTTGTCCACCTTTACGCGCGCGCCGCCGACGGCAAACACCGCCAGCAGGACGAGCGACACGGCGAAGACGCGGGGACGGTTGTTGATAACCGCGTTGGCGCAGGCCGACACCACGGAGTCCACGACGCTCTTTTTTCCCGGGCGCCTTTAGCATGGAGCGAAGGGCGGGGATGAACGACATCTCGAGCAACATCGCGCTTAAAATGCCGGAGCCGGTGAACACGCCGAACGTCTGGATGGTCTTGATGTCGAAAACCAAAAGGGAGAAAAATCCGGTCGCGGCGATTAGGCCTGCCGACATCATCACCGGGGCGACGCTTGTCACGGATTCCACCACGGCAAGTCTGTTTGCGGATCGAGGCTCGATGGTCGGGAATGTTTTTCGGATGCGGTGGTACTCCTCGTAGTACCGCTTCATTATCTGCACCGCGTGTCCGGCGGAGAGGGCGAGGATGAGAATGGGCGTGGTGGCGTTGAACGGGTCTAGCGGAACCTTGAAAAGACCCATTATCCCGAGGCTCCAAATAACCGCCAATAACGCGGTCACAAGCGGGAGAAACAGCGCCTGCACGCTCCTAAAGGCCCAGTAAAGGAGCAGGGATATCACCAACAGGGCCAGCGGAAAGAAAAATCCCATCCGCTCGGAAAACTTTTCTATCATCGCCGTGAAAACCGGCTGGCCGTCCAGCGTGATTTCCACCGCGTCGTCGGCCTCTTTTGCGATGATGGCCTCCACCTGCCCGGTTATGGCCCTAAAACTGCCTAGGTTTTTGTATTCCGCGACAATTGCGAGCGTCGAGTAATCCTTGGAAATTATCAGGTTCGAATATACGGGGTTGGAGTCGAGCGCCTTTTTCAAATCGGCCAGCCCCTTCTCCGTGGTCGGGACGGACGCCATCAACTGCCGCACCTCCAGCCCGCCGTCGTTCGTGGAGATGCTTTTTGCCTTTCGCGACGAAACGCTGACGACGTTTGACTTAATCGCGCCGTTGGATTTTAAAATCGCGGAGGTTATTCTCTGCGCCTTTTCGAGCACGCGCGGGGTTAGCGCGGTTCCGTTTTTTGCGTGGATTCCCACCACGACGGTGAATTTGTTGCCGAAGAGCTCCTCCACCCTGTTGCCGACCGCCACTAGTTCGTGCGACTGCGGAAGAAGCTTTGCCGGATCCAACACTATGGAGAGGCTTTTAAGCTGGAAGACAAGCCCGAGCGTTATTAGCGCGGTCAACACGATGATTCCCGCCCGGTGTTTTATGACCCATTCGATGTACCTTCTCATCACTTCCTCCAAAAATAATTAATTATTTAATTTGCTTTTTGCATACCTACCGGCAGGTAGGTGGTGGGCGTAAAAAAAGGGCGAATCGCCAATCCAATAATTCCGCCGCCGTTTACTTGCACTTGAGCCCCTCGATCAACTGTCTTGTGATTTGGTTATAAATTTCTATTGAAGTTTTTTCGCGCGAGAGCAACAACGCCCCCTTGGTCGCGGCGATAATCAGCAGGGCCTGCCCCTCCACGGAGCCGACGTGGCAAAACTCCTTTTTTGCAACCCCGTCGCTGATAATGGACGCGACAAAGCCGACGTGCCAGTTGTTGAAGTTATCAATCTGTTCGCGCATTTTTTCGGGGAGGTTGTTCCACTCGGACGTCAGGGCCCCGATGCACGAGATGTGGGAGCAATCGCTAGCGTCGTGGTTCTTAACCAAGGTGACCTCGGCGTGGTATTGAAAATATCCGGCCAGTTTTTCGGCGGCGGTCAGGCTTTCGAAGTCTATTTGCGCGATGTGTTCGTGAACACCCTTCATAAAGGCCTCGAAGACGGCGATGCCCAAATCCTCTTTGGAGGGGAAATGGTAGTGGATGCTGGCCTTTTTAATGCCCAGCTCGTCGGCGATGTCCTGGTATGAGAATCCATTATATCCTTTAGTCTCAATAAGTTGAGTGGCAAAGGATACTATTTTTTCTTTTGTGTCGGTTTTTGTAATAGCCATGGTTGTGCATTCTACCTACCCAAAGGTAGGTTGTCAATCCCTTTTTTGCATTCGATTTTTTAAACGGTTCGCGACGGTTTGGATGATGCTATCATGAGACGATGGACTCAAAAATTGTCAGCTTTAAAAAGGGTGTTTTAAGGAGCCTTGTGTTTTTGATTGTTCTCCTGCCGATTTTTGTCGGTTCGGAGTCCAGGGCGCAAAACGACGAAATGGCCGGGGTGGCGGAATCCCTAAAGAAGGCGTACCCGAAGATCCGCGTTGACGAGGTCTCCAAAACGGACATGGAGGGGATTTACGAGATGCAGTCCGAGGGCAATATTTTTTACTACCACCCGAAGACCGGCACCCTTTTCTTGGGCGATTTGGTGAGGGACAAAAGATCGCTGACGGAGGCGAGGAGAAACTCCATCGGTTCAAAACTCGTAAAGAATCTGCCGTTGGAAAAGGCGGTAAAAATAGGGAACGGGCGCAAGATGGTCGTGGAGTTTTCCGACCCGGACTGCCCGTTTTGCCGAAAGGCGGACGAGTATCTTTCGAAAAGGGGGGACGTCACCGTAAATCTTTTTCTATACCCCCTTCCGAACCACAGGGACGCCAGGAAAAAATCTTTGCAAATTCTCTGCTCCGCCGACCAGGCCAAGGCCTATAAGGAAGTTATGGCGGGGAAGCTCGACCAACCGTTCGAGCTTTCGGCCGGATGCGAGAGTAAGAACTCGTCCACGCTTGAACAACACCTCGCCTGGGGGCAGAAACTCGGCGTGTCCGGGACTCCGGCTTTTTGGATTAACGGCGAGCGCGTGGAGGGCGCCAACATTCCCGAGATTGAACGCCTCCTCTCCGCCCAGAAATAGACCGCTTTATTCCTATTCAAAAGAAGGGTAAACTAGCCCAATGTTGCCAAATATTATTTGGTCAGGGGTTGCTCGCCGTTCAAGAGGGGCATTATGCCCGGCGTCATAGCGTTTTTATTGCCGTCGCAGTTTCTTAGGAAAGTTCCGGGGGACGGCTCGCTTGTGGGCGCGATACCGATGCCGGTGGTGATGAAAACCGGCCAGCCCATAGGTGTTTATTTTGCGGATCCCGGGCAGGTTACTGACCAGTTCGCCGGGGCCGTAAAATGGAACCTCCCCAAAGCGGCGGAATTAAAGGTCGTTTGCGGCGCGGGCATAGCCGTCTCCACGTGCGACGCAAACCCGGTGTTGTCCGCCGAGAAGGACGGCGCGCTGGTCGCCTCGGAGTCGTCGCTCAAAATATCCGACGTGTTCGAGGTCCACGGCGATTTGGACAAGCGCACCGGCAACATCGAAACCGGGCTACCCGTTCTCATCCACGGCGTCGTATCGCACGGCGTGACCATAAGCTCCAAGGGGGACGTGGAGATACGCGGCCTCGTGGAGGACAGCGTGATAAAGGCCGACGGAAACATAACCGCAAAGGGCGGGGTGGCCGGCGGCGGCTCCGGAAGGCTTTCAGCCGGAAAGGACGTTTACTGCCAGTTCGCCCAGAACGCCACGATAGAGGGGGGCGGAAACGTCACGATCGGCTCCTACCTTATGAACAGCACTGTGCTTTGCGGAAAAAAACTTTTGTTGCGCGACGGCGCGTTCATGGTCGGCGGAAAGGCGATCGCCTTCGAGGGGATGGAGGCCGCGCGCATAGGCTCGGAGGCGGCCGTGGCGAGCGAGATAGAGGTCGGCAAGAACCCGTTCTTGAAGGTCCAGTTCGAGAACGCGGCCAAAAATTTGGAAAAGGTGGAGCGCGAGCTTGCCGTTTTGCGAACCGCCGCCCAGCATTGCGAGTTCGAGCTGAGCGGCCTAGTGCATCTTGACGAGCAGGACTTGGTGACATCGCTTTTCAGCGCCGCCGAGGCGGTCAAGCGCGAGGGGCAAAACCTCGACGAGGAAAAAATTATTTTGTGCGAAAAATTCGGCGGCGGAATAATGGACATGATGCAAAAAAACGAGGATTATAAGATTGAAAAAATAACGCTGGAGGGGCTTGGGAAAAGTGGCTCGAACAACTTTCTTGCCACCGCCCGCCTTGTCGTCACGGGCGTCGCGCATCCGGGCGCGCTTATACGCATGGGAGACGCCATGTTAAAGCTGGACCGCGAGTACGACCAGGCGGAGTTTTGGTACAAACCGGCGGGCGGCGACCGCAAAGTCGGCGAAATAGCGGTAAAATAACCATGAAAAACATTTGGGGGAGTATATAGATTTATGGCCACATTATTAGCCTTTTTATCCGGGATGAGCCTGCTGTTGATCGCCATGAGCATGGGCGCGGGGCTGGAGAACTTCATAGATTTCCCCGCTATGATGATAGTCTTCGGCGGAACGGCGGCGGCCATTTTCATAAGCTTCCCGCTTAAACACGTGCTGAAGGTGGCCGGCGTCGTCGTGCAGGTCTTCAAAAAGGACATCGAGCACCCCGGCTGGATAATAGGGATGATGGTCCAGTTTTCGATTAAGGCCAGGCGGCAGTCGCTAGTCTCGCTGGAGGCGGACGCCAAGAAGGTGGACAACCGGTTCGTGAGGCTGGGACTCGAGATGGTCATAGACGGCTACCAGGCCGCGCTGATACGCGACGTCTTGGAGACGGAGCTGGACTTTTTGCAGATACGCCACCGCAAAGGCGAGCACCTGATAAAGGCGGCGGGCAAGCTCTCGCCGGCCTTCGGCCTCATCGGCACCGTCATCGGCCTCGTGCAGATGCTTCTCTCCCTCGCGGCCGCCTCCGCCGGCGGCGGTAGCACCACCGCGGGACTGGCAAAGGGCATGGCCGTCGCGCTAATGACGACGTTCTACGGCGCCCTGCTTTCAAACCTTATTTTTGTCCCCATCGCGGAAAAGCTTAAAAACAGGACGGACGACGAGGTGCTTACCTCGCAGATAATAATCGAGGGAATCCTTATGTTGCAGGCCGGCGTGAACCCGCGCATTTTGGAGAAAAAACTCAATTCCTTCCTCCCCCCCGACCAGCGCGTCGCCGCATACGACGAAATAACGCGCAAACAAAAGGCCACTGCGGCATAAGGGGCGGGCGATGGCACGAAAAGTAGTCAAGAAATCGGAGATGGCCGGAATGCTGGAGGAGGCCAACGCCGAGGCGATGGACGAGGCAAGGTGGCTTTTTTCGCTGAGCGACCTCCTTACGCTTCTTCTCACGTTCTTCGTCATGTTGTTCGCCATTTCTTCGCCGGACCCGAAAAAATTGGAGCAGATGACCGAGGCGATGGGAAGCAAAATCGGCTTTGGCAAGGGGCCGGCCAGAAAGATAGCCCCCCCCGTGGCGAACCCGCAGGACGAGGTGCGTTCGAAGGCGCAGTCGCTGGTGACCGACAACAACCTCACGAACGACGTGGAGGTCACCGCCGACGGGCGCGGGGTGGTGATTTATTCCAAGGGGGATTTCTTCTTTCCGGCGGGCAAGGCGGAGTTGTTGCCCGACACGATTCTGTTTCTTAAAAAGGTGGCCGAGTTGATACGAAAAACGCCCAACACGGTCGTGGTGGAGGGGCACACGGACGACGTGCCCACAAAAAGCGAGAGATACCCCAGCAATTGGGAGCTTTCCACGGCGCGGGCCGCCATGGTGGTTCGCTACTTCGTGGAGGAGGAAAAGCTGGACCCGAAACAATTCGTCGTGTCCGGATACGGGGAGTTCAAGCCCAGGTTCTTCCCGCCGACCCCGGAAAACCGGGGGATGAACAGGCGCGTGGAGATAGTGATTTTGGCGAGCCAAAAACCATGACCGACGAAAAACTAAAGCCGATACCAAAGGGGCCAGGCCCCGGAAACGCCAGGAACGACTACCGCATAAGGATTCCCCTGCTGGTAAAATATCGCGTGGCGGTGAAGCAGGAGGGGAAATACATAATGTCGCCCGTTTTTAGCGGAGTGGGGGTGGATTTCTCCGGCGGCGGCGCGGCCTTTAAAATCGGCAAGGACATCCCCTCCGGATTTTTCATCTACATGGAGATTCCGTTCCCCTTTCAGCCGGAGCCGCTAAAGGTGGTGTCCGAGGTCATCCGCACGAAACCCGACCTTTTGAAGGGGCAAAAAATTCTTCTTTGCACCGTCAAATATCTTCTGTTGTCGCCCGACATCCGCGACCGAATGGTAGGCTTCATCATCGGGGAGATGGCGCTCCAGACGAAAAAAGAGTCATAGGCCGGAATGGCAAAAAGCGAGGATTACTACGCCGTTCTCGGGGTGGGCAAAGACGCCTCCGAGGCGGAGATAAAGGCGAAATACAGGAAGCTGGCGAAACAGCTTCATCCGGACAAAAATCCCGGCAACAAGGAGGCCGAGGAAAAATTCAAAAAACTCAGCGAGGCCTACGCCGTGCTGAGCGACCCCGAAAAAAAGAAAAAGTACGACATGTTCGGCTCAGAAAAATTCCACCAGCAGTATACGCAGGATGACATTTTTAGCGGGACAAATTTGAACGACATCCTCCGCGAGATGGGCTTCGGCGGCGGGTTTGGCGGAATGGGCGGGCGCGGCTGGGACGTAAACTTCGGCCACGGCGGCGGGCAAAATATGGACTTGGAGTCGGAGTTTACTATCTCGCTCGAGGATTCCGTCAGGGGGGCCGAAAAGAAAATCACCGTCGGCTCCGGCAGGAACGCCGAGACGTTAAAGGTGAAATTCCCCGCCGGAATCGCAGAGGGGGCGAAGATGCGCCTCGCCGGGAAGGGGCGCAAGGGCGGGGGTAGGGCTGGCGACCTTTATTTGACAATACATATTGCGCCCCATCCGCATTTCAGGCGGGACGGCGACGACATAATAGCAAAAACAGATATAAAGCTTACCACCGCGCTTCTCGGCGGCTCCGCGGACGTGGAGACGCTCGAGGGGGTTCGCTCGGTGAAGGTTCCCGCCGGGATTCAGCCGGGGCAGAAGATTCGGATAAAAGGGCACGGGGTTAAAAGGGAGCACGGGAACTCCGGCGACCTATACATGGAGATTTCCGTGGCGATTCCAAAAAGCGCCACGCCAGCGCAGGCAAAACTGCTGGAGCAGTTGAGGGAGCTAGGGCTGTAAATGGCCGCCACGGAGGGGATGAACGACAAAGTCCGACTTTTTTTCGAGGCCCTTTCCGACCAAAACCGCGTGAGGATAATTGACGTTTTGCTGGAGTCGGAGTCCAACGTAAGAAAAATCTGCGCCCACTTTTCGATGAAACAGCCGTCCGTAAGCCACCATCTTGCGGTTTTAAAAAAGGGGGGGCTGGTGAAGACCAGAAAAAGCGGGACGAAGATTTTTTATTCCGTAAACAAAAAATACGTCACCTCGATAATGACCTATTATTTCGCCCGTTTCGGCTTCCAAGTTAAGGAGATCGAGGAATAGGAGGTGCGAATTTATTCGCACTTTCCATTTTTTTACTTTACGTCGAGCCAGCCGGGGTATTTGGGGTTCTTGCCGTCAATTGGTAAAAATGGAAATGATTAACCGTTGAAAGGTGAAGAAGTTAAATTGGAGAATGTATGAAAAAGGAATCAAAACCGAAGACAGTGGCGATTTTTGAGGGGCACAATATCCGTCGCCATTGGGACGAAGAGAAGGAGCTTTGGTACTTTTCCGTCTCCGACGTAATTGCCGTTCTTACCAATAGCGTTGATCCGTTAGCCTATTGGCGAAAGCTCAAAGAACGGCTTCTGAAAGAAGGCGGAAATGAAACCGTGACAAAATGTCACGGGTTGAAAATGTTGGCGCAGGACGGCAAGATGCGCATGTCCGACGCCGCCGACACCGAAACCATGCTTCGCCTAATCCAATCAATCCCCTCGCCAAACGCCGAACCGTTCAAACTGTGGCTTGCCAGCGTCGGGTATGAAAGGCTGGAAGAAACCGCCGACCCCGAATTGGCAATAAGACGCGCCCTAAAAACCTATTTGGGAAAAGGTTACAGTCCCGATTGGGTGAACCAACGTCTAAAAAGCATCGAAGTGAGAAAAGACCTGACGGACGAGTGGGAAAAACGGGGAGTAAAAGAGGGATTGGAATTTGCCATTTTGACGGACGAGATTACAAGGGCGTGGACCGGCATGACCACGCGCGAATACAAGAAAATGAAAAGTCTAAAAAAGGAAAACCTCCGGGACAACATGACCAACCTGGAATTGGTTTTGAATATGCTCGCCGAGACCGCCACCACCGAAATTTCCGACAAGCGCGAGCCAAAAAACCTTGACGAAAATAAACACGTGGCGCGGGAAGGCGGAATTGTGGCTGGCAACGCCAGAAAGGACATTGAAGCCAAAACGGGGAAAAGCGCCCTCACCGACAAGAACGCCAAAGCGTTGCACGGTAAAAAAGGCAAACTGTTGAAATAACCGTGCGGCGTTAAAGACGCCGTGAAGCCTAATGATGGAGGAGTAGGGCAAAGAAGCCGGAAGAATCCTTCTCCGCCATTCTGAATTCTGACTCCTGTTTTACAGGATATCGAGCCAGCCGGGGTATTTGGGGTTCTTGCCGTCCACCGTCTCAAAAAACGCGTCGTGTAGTTTTTTTGTAATCGGCCCCATGCGGTTGCTCGTAGTCTTGCGGTTGTCCACCTCTCGCACCGCCGTCACCTCCGCGGCCGTGCCGGTGAGGAAAATCTCGTCCGCTATATAAAGCTCGTCCCTCGGGAAGTACATCTCCTGCACCGGCAGGTTCATGTCCGCCGCTAGCCTCATGATGGTGTCCCGCGTTATCCCCTCCAGCACCGAGACGGCCGGCGGAGTTTTTAATTTTCCGTCGCGCACCGTGAAGATGTTCTCGCCGGAGCCCTCGCCCACGTTCCCGAACGGATCCAGCAGAACCGCCTCGTCGTAGCCGTTTCGCAGGGCCTCCTGCTTGGCAAGAACCGAGTTTATGTATATGCCCGTAGCCTTCGCCTTTGTCATCGTGACGTTTGGGTGGTGGCGCGTGTAGGACGACACCATAACGCGGATTCCCTTCGTCGCGTCGTCGCCAAGATATTTTCCCCACGGCCAGACGGCGATGGAAAGGTGGACGCTAAGCGCCTTCGTGCTAAGTCCGCGCGCCTCGTCGCCCAAAAACGCGATGGGGCGGATGTAGCAGGCGTCGAGTTTGTTCTTCCTTATAGTTTCGCGCACTGCTTCCAGCACCTCCTCCTGCGAGAAAGGTATTTCGTAGCCAAGGATGTGCGCCGAGCCGAACAGCCTTTTTATGTGCTCCCTGTGGCGCCAAACGGCGGGGCCTTTGGACGTCTTATAGCACCTAATTCCCTCGAATACCCCCGCGCCGTAGTGCAGGGTGTGGGTCATCACGTGGACGTTCGCCTCGTCCCAGCGGACGAACTTGCCGTCCATCCATATAAAATCGCTCTTCGGTGCCGTCATGATTCCATGAGTCTATCTTTCCTCGCACCCGCTTGTCAAACACCCCTCATTGCTGGCGTGTTGCCGCGGGGATGGGGAAGGGGGTAGAATCCTGTTGCTGAGTGTATTGTTCTATCAGGCTCGTTGGAAAATAAGGGTAAATAGTGGAAACTGGCGGGGTTGTTCCGGGAAGTTCGTTCATGCCGCACGGCGTCTGTCTGCTTTGGGACAAATGGCTTTTGTGGTTTAGCGCGGTCTCCGACGTCCTTATATTTCTCGCCTATTTTTCAATTCCGTTCGCCTTGCTGTATTTTGCAAGAAAGCGCAGGGATTTCGAGTACGGCAGGCTTACCGCCCTGTTTGCGGCGTTTATCATGCTCTGCGGAACGACGCATCTGTTGGGCGCGGTGATTTTATGGGAACCGCTGTATTACCTCGACGTCGCGGCAAAGATGGCCACCGCCTCGGTCTCCGTTTACACCGCCTTTGTCCTATGGCCGCTTATCCCGACGCTACTCGCCCTTCCAAGCGCCGCCGAGCTAAAGGAGGCGCACGACGCCTTAAAACAAAGCGAAACTCGGTACCGGCTTCTTGTCGGGTCGTCCCCTTTTTGCATCCATGAAATTGGAATGGACGGCCGAATGCTATCCATGAACAATTCCGGGCTGGCCATGCTCTGCTTGAGGGAGGAAAAGGACGTGGTCGGCGTGCCGTATTTCGGGGCGGTCTCCGAGGGGGACAACGCGAGGATAGCCGCCTTGATGGAGGCGGCGTTTAATGGCGTCGCAAGCAACTTCGAGTTTGACTCCGGCGGTGAAAACCCGCGTCGCTTCAAATCGTGCTTTGTTCCCATTAAAAACGAGGGCGGGACCGTGGTCAAGCTCATGGGAGTCACCGAGGACATAACCGAGCGAAAAAACGACGAGCGGGAAATTGGGCAGAGCCTTTTAAAGAACGTCTTCGACTACGACAAGAAGACCTCGACTGTCGGCACCGCCGGGGAGATTGGCACCGGGTTCGGCCTTCCGCTCGTCAAGGAAATGGTGGAGATGCACGGCGGGGATTTGACGGTTGAGACGGCGCCGGGCAAGGGTTGTCTGTTCAGCCTAAAACTTCCGTTTGTCCGCCCGAGAATTCTGCTTGTGGACGACGACCGCTTCACGAGAATTTTGTTGAAGCAGATATTGCTGGAGTTGAACGCGGACTTTATGGAGGCGGAAAACGGCGAGGATGCGCTTACAGTGGTCGCCTCCGCGAGGCCGCACGTGATAGTGACAGACGTGAAAATGCCGATAATGGACGGGCTGGAGCTGATAAGAAGGCTCAAATCCGGCGCCGACACCAGGGGGATACCGGTGATTGCTTCCACCAATTCCGACGACATCGAGATTCGCAACGAGGTTTTTAGGCTTGGCGCCAACGACTTTATAACAAAGGACAAAATCGACAAGGCGGATTTTCTGCCCAAGGTGCGGCGGTTTTTGGAGTAGGCCCCGGCGGGGTTAGATGTAGTCGGATTTTGCGTAGTCGGCGGACAGCATGTTCTCCTCGATGATTTTTATCATCTGTTGCGAGTTTTTGCGAAAGACCTTTAAGAAATATGATTTGTACCGCCCCAAAATGTAGTACTTGTTCCACTCGGGGGCAAAAATAACCTTCTCAAGAATAAGGTCCCGCACCCACTTCGGCTGGAGGGTGTCGAGATGGACGCCGAGCGCGTCCTTCTTCACTTTTCCGTTCGGCATGGTGATGGTGTTTCGATACTCCCTAAGAAGGTCAACCTCCTTGAAGAAGTCCTCTATCCGCTCGCCGATGAGGTCCGCCCCGGCGCTGTTCCGCAAAAACTCCTCGTAGGCAGGACGCGGAATTATGATTATGCCCCCCAGGTCCAGGTAGTCAACGAGATTCTCCTTCGGCACCCAGCTTCTCGCCGCCTCGCGTTGCAGTTGGTTTATCTCGCCGGACTCGACGATGACGTTCCAGCAGTACCTTTTCATAAGATCCGCCGGGCTCATCGCCTGTATGCGCGCGTCGTTTTCCTTCTGGTTCTGCGCCTCTCTTCTCTCGTCCTCCGTCTCAGCCTTGTATTGCGCGAACCGAACCCTCATGCCGGGGTCTATGTTTCTGCAAACCGCGGCCATGAACCTGTCCGAGATGTCCGAAAGCTCCTTCGACAGACGGTTGTCCGAGATGTCGGACACCTCCTCGAACGTGAGGTTGTTGAGTTTTGCCCGCTGGGCGTACTCGTACATCGCCTGTTTTAAGGCGTCGTTTATCTTTCTGGCCGCGTCCGCCACCTTGCTGGAGGCCAGCGCGTTCAGCTCGCCTTGAACCCAGGGGAGCACAATTCTGCGAATCTGCTTTTCGTCCATCGTCTCTGTTAGCGTCGCCGCGTCCGAGTCCTTTGGCGAAAACACCTTGATGTAGTAATTGCAAACGCTCGGCGCGATTTTGGTCAGGAAAAAAGTCCGTCCGTTAAACGCCTCGAACTTGGCCCTGACCAACTCCGCCAAGGGGTGCCGTGGCGGCAAATCCCTGTACAGCGGCGGCAAAAGTTTTTTTATGTAGTTTCCCACCATAAAGGTCTCGAACCTTTTTAGCACGTCCCCAAAAACCGCCCCCTCCGAAAAAAGCTTGTTCACGGCGATTGGCAGAACCTCCTCAAGCGGAACGGTGGGGTTTTGTTTTGCCATGAAAAATAGCATCTGGCCGACGAGGACCGAAGCCTCCCCGCCGTTGTCCTGAAAATATTTAGCGAACAGCCGATCAATTTTTCTGGCCTCCTCCGGCTCCTTGTTGTTTAACGCCGGGAGCCGGGCCTTTAGCTCGCCCAATATCAGCCGCTCAACCAGGCCCGACGAAACTCCGGCTTGGATGAAATCCGCAATTTCCGGGGGGAGGGAACTCTTGGAAAAAAATCCGGCCTGGGCCGAGCCGGCTCCGCCGACCGCCGAGGTTATCACCCCGCTGATTATGTTCTCGAACAGCCGCTTTCCCCTTTCGGCGAGAGAGGCGAGCTTTAGGTTGTCCGATATTAAAAGGCCGAGTTTATTCTGGCCAATTTTGCTCACTATGTGGGCCGGGATTTTTGTGTTGTTCAGGGAAAACTGGATTGGAACGCGCATCCCTTTTTTCCACGCGTTTACCAAAAGCATGAGCTCCTCCTCCGCCTTTTCGTCAAGATCCGAAACAAGCGTCAGACCCGCGCCCTTGGTGGAGATGTCATCGAACGAGACGGAGATTGCGTACGGATCGGGATAGAGGATTATCTCCCCCTTGATGGCCACGTTTTTTAGGCCGTACCTTATGTCCTTTCTTGACTCATTGCCCATATATGGTTATCGGCAGATGCAACACGCCCCTTTACCCCTTTATAAACAAAGAAATACGCCGCCCCCTTGGGCTGGTTTTATAAAAAACGGCGGGCCACAAACGGCAACGCCATAAACGCAACGCCGATTAGCGCCACCGCCAAAACGTCGGAAACAAAATAAGGGAAGAGCATTAAGCCCAACCCCGCCACAAGCGCCGGCCCGTGCCCCTGTTTTTTCCCGTAGGCAAAATACCCCATGCCAAAAATGCCGAACACCACCGACAGCATGAAGCCCGGCCCAAAATCCAAACTCAACGGCATGGGTACAAGATAATGCAAATCGAGGCCGGTTGAACGAAATTCTTTTTTTTAATGTGGTGGTTTTTGACGGGTGCTGGAAATCTTTACCGCCAGCCACGAGGACAATATGAGTAAAAACATAGAGTTGCGGCTTGGCACGACCATTGCTTTTACCAAGGGTGGTATTGATATGCGTCAAAAACTATTTATGGAGGATTTTGAAATGTTGGCGAGTAGTTTAAGCGTGAAATCGGATTATTTTATCCCAAGGGAGCAGAAGCTTTTTGACATTGTGGAACTTCTCAATCGGGACGCGGACTTGCGGACGGAATCCGCAAACGCCCCGTTTGAGGCGATCACCGCGCTTTTGGATTACACAAAATCCGAGCTTGCGTGGGAGGAAAAGGTGATGAAGGATGCCCAAGGCGCGGAGGAGCACAAGAGGGAGCACGATTATTTTAGGTCCACCGTGATGTCGTACGTCTCTATGGTGCAGTTTGGCAATTCCCCCCCGGCGTCCGAGGTGCGGGATTTCATCGGCAACTGGATTCAATCCCACGTCATGCCGGCGGAGGCGGCGACGACGGCGCGAGCATAACAAAGCAAAATCGTATTTCATGCCGCATAGGATGTGTAAGGAAATGAATCCCGCATCAAGTGCGGGATGACAAAAAAAATACACGAAATATTCCAGCTCAGTAGCCACCCTTCCGTCTTCTCCCTTTGAGGTTCGGCGCAAGGAGGTTATAATTCCCCGTGATGAAAAGCAATTTCAGCGGAATCTTTTGAGCGCCGCCACGATGGAGAAAAGTCGAAGGCAGTTCAACCTTCTTTACGAGGGGACGGGAATCCGTTTTCGCCCGTCGTTGGAGAAACCAAAACCACCGATTTTTTCCATTTCGCTCGTCCTGCTTCTTGCCTCGGCGGTTGCAGGGGTTTTAGTTTATCAAACGCAGTACGTCCCTAGCGTCTCGCCGCAAATCGTAGTGGTGCGCAACACCTTGGACGCCGTTTCTGAAAGGGCCGGTTCCGCCGCCACCGCCTTCGGTGGAACCCAGCAACAATCCGCCAACAGCTCGGAGTCGTCCGCAATCGTGGTTCGTTTCGGCCTGTTTACGAGCCGGGAAGAGGCGGACGCGATGGCGGAGACCCTGCAAAAACACGACATCTTCGCCGACGTTAAGGCGGCGCAAAAGCCGGTGCGCTCCTACACGGTTAAAATATGGCCCGTCTCCGAAAAGGACGCGGTCGCAAAATTGGAGGCGGAGCTTGCGCGGGGCAAGACGCCGTTGAATGCCAAGCTGACGCAGGAGTTTCTGGTGGTAGGGCCGGTTTGGGCCAAGCAGGGAGCCATGGCCGCGGCCAGGATGGCGATAGCCTCCGGCCTGCACGCGCAGGTGGAGGAGCAGGACGGCCCCAAAGAAATTTTCGAGGTCGTGTCGCTTCCGCTTGATAATCAGGCCATGGCGCAGTATAAAATGACGGAGTGGAGAAACAAGGGTTTTGAGGGCGCGATTGAAAAATAAAATTTCCGGCGAGCGAGGCGCCCGCCAGATGCTGATGCCGGGCGTGGACGGGGGAACCGGTTCCGCGGACGCGCCGCACATCCCGGACAAAATGTTTTACAAAATCTCCGACGCCGTCTCCATCGCCGGCGTGGAGGCGCACGTCCTGCGATATTGGGAGACCGAGTTCGACGAGCTAAGGCCGCGCAAAAGCCAGTCGGGCCGCAGACAGTACTCGCGCCAGGACATCGAGAATATTTTGGAAATCAAGTCCCTGCTTTACGAGGAGGGCTTTTCAATCTCCGGGGCGAAAAAACGCCTTCAAAAAAGAAAGGGCGTGGCCGACGGAAGGGACGCGCTAATCGAGACACTGCGCCATACAAAAAAGGGGCTTAAGGAAATTCTCGCAATCCTCGAGGTCTAGAGTAGGTGTAAGCCCAGGCTCAGGCACGCAAGCCCGAACCCCGCGGCGCCCATGACCGCTATCTTGTGCCCCCTCCAGCCGACAAGCCTGCCGACCATAAGCGTTCCGTACACGGCCCACACGAATAGAATCGGCACGACCCGTATCGGATGCTGTCCGAACAGCGTGCCGAACCTCGAATAGGTCCAGATAATCCCGGACGCAACGCCGACGGTTATCAGAGGAAAGCCGAACAAGAGCGCGCGGTGCAGGATGAGGTCGAGCGTGTCCAAGTCCGGCATTCGTTTGAACAACGCGCCGATGTTTCTAAGCTTCAACTGTCGCTCCTGGATTAAATACATGGCAGACGCGGCGAAAACAATCACGAACGAGCTCAGCGCGAGAAACGAAAGCGTCTGGTGCATCGTCAGCCAGAACTCCCGAATCTCCTGCCCGCCCGCGCTCGAGTCCGACGTCAGCGTGGAAAACGCGCTGAGCAAAAACGCCACCGGCGCGACGAACGCCCCGATTGTCGCGGCGCGAAAAAACAGTATGAACACAAGCATCAGGCCCGTGGTCGTCCACGCGAAGAAGGAGGTGTACTCCTGCGGGCTGGAGTACGGGCCGTGCCCGGTTTTGGCCGAGATTGCGTAAAGCAGGCCGGTGTGCAAAACAAACCCGACGGCGGAAAGAATCACCGCCATAACGTGGAAGAACCTTCTTTGCAGGGCGAGGTGGAGAAAAAATTTCAGCATCGCCAAAAAATAGAAAAAAAGCACGAGAACCATCAGCGTCTTCATGGCTCGATTTTACCCCGCAACACATCTTCCGCGCCCGGTTTTTCGCCGCGCTTTATGCGCTCCAAAAGGTCGCCGTTCGCGATCTCGCTTAAAATGGCCATGCGCCTCTCCAACTCCGGCACGCGCTTTTGCACCAACGCCCGTATCTCCCCCATCAGCTCCAGCATGGCTCCGTATTCCGGCCCGAACCGCTCCTCCGTCTCCTTGCGGATTCGCTTCGCCATCGCGGGGCTTTTGCCCGAGGTGGAGATGGCTATTATAAGGTCGCCCCGCTCCACCACGGACGGCACGATGAAGGTGCAAAGCTCCGGCACGTCCACCACGTTCACGGGGATTCCCCCGGCCGTCGCGTCCGCGTACACGGCGCGATTCACCTCCTCGCGGTCGGTCGCCGCGACGGCGATTGCCGCCCCGTCAAGCGCCCCCTTTCGATACTCTTCCTTAACGTGCGATATTTTTCCGTTGCGGACAAGGTATTCAAGCGAGGTCTCAAGCTCAGGCGACACCACCGTCACCTTGGCCCCGCACTCCAAAAGCGTCTCCGCCTTGCGCGCCGAAACCTCCCCTCCGCCGACCACCACGCACTTCCGCCCGCGAAGGTCCATCATCACCGGGTAAAACTTCGGCATTATTTTTTTTCCTTTAAAAGCCGCGTGAGCTCTTCCATAAACTCGCTTACGTCGCGGAACGAGCGGTAGACCGACGCAAAGCGGACGTACGCCACCTGGTCTATGTTTTTCAGCTCGTCCATAACCGCCTGCCCGATGACGGACGACGGAATCTCCTTTTCGCCAAGCCCGCGAAGGTAGCGGGTGATGTTGTCTATCAGAGTCTCTTTTTGCTCCGCCGACACCGCGAGTTTTTCAAAGGCCTTCTCCAGCCCGTGCCGGATTTTGTCGCGGCTGAACTCCTCGCGCCGCCCGTCCTTTTTTATTATCAGCGGGAGGATTTCCTCTATCCGTTCGTGCGTGGTGAAGCGCTCCTGGCAGTTGAGGCACTCGCGCCGCCGCCTTATGACGTCCCCCTCCTTGCTGATGCGCGAGTCAATCACCTTGTTCTCGACGCTGGAGCAGGAGGGGCATTTCATTTTAGTCTGGAGGCGTAGAGCGGAAATTCCTTGGACATTTCCTCGGCCTTCGCGCGGACGGCGTTTGCCACCGTGTCGTTGTCCGGGCTGTTTAGAACCTCGGCAATCCATTTGCCGATAGTCCTCATCTGCTCCTCCTTCATTCCGCGCGTGGTCAGCGCGGGGGTGCCGATTCGTATCCCGCTCGTCACCATCGGCTTCTCCGGGTCGAACGGTATGGTGTTCTTGTTCGTTGTTATCCCCGCCTTTTCCAGCGCGGCCTGCGCCGTCTTGCCCGTGATTTTTTTGGAGCGCAAATCCAGCAGAAGAAGGTGCACGTCCGTGCCGCCGGAAACAAGGCGGAACCCGTGCCCGATAAGCTCCTCCGCCAACGCGCGGCAATTTTTTACGATTTGCGCCTGGTACTCCTTAAACTCCGGCTCCAACGCCTCCTTAAAGGCAACCGCCTTCGCCGCGATTACGTGCATAAGCGGCCCCCCCTGTATTCCGGGGAAAAGCGCGGTGTCCAACTCCTTCGCGTATTTCGCGGTGCACATGCTCATGCCGCCCCGCGGCCCGCGAAGCGTCTTGTGCGTGGTTGTTGTCACAAAATCGCTGTACGGCACTGGCGAGGGGTGTATGCCGGCCGCCACCAGCCCCGCGAAGTGCGCCATGTCGGTCATCAATATCGCGCCCACCTCGTCCGCCGCCTTGCGGAACGCCGAAAAGTCCAAAACGCGCGGATAGGCCGACCAGCCGGCGATTATTAATTTCGGGTTCGTCTCCCGCGCGATTTTTAAAAGCTCGTCCGCCTCCACCCGTTCGGTGTCCTTGTTCACGCCGTAGGCCGCCACCTTGAAGAGCCTGCCGGAAATATTCAACGGATGCCCGTGGGAAAGGTGCCCGCCGTGGCTTAGGTTCATCCCCAAAATAGTGTCGCCCGGCTTTAGCGCCGCCATGAGTACGGCGGTGTTGGCCTGGGTGCCGGAATGCGGCTGTACGTTCGCGTGGTCCACGCCGAAAAGTTTTTTCGCCCGCTCGATGGCGAGCGATTCGGCGACGTCCACAAACTCGCACCCGCCGTAATACCGCTTGCCGGGGTACCCCTCGGCGTACTTGTTGGTCAGCACGGAACCCTGCGCCTCCAGCACCGCCTCGGAGACGAAGTTTTCCGACGCGATCATCTCCAGCGTGGAGGCCTGGCGGACGGTCTCGTTTCGGATTACGTTGTATATCTCCGGATCGGTTCTTGAAAGATGCGTGGTCACTTGTCCCCCTTTTTATCGTCGGTAACTTTCATTCCGTTTTCGGATATGACCGTGTCAACGGCCTCCTCAACCATTTTTTCAAGCGTCCCGTGGTCGACCTCCTCGAGCTTGTCGAGGTACCTTGCGACGACCCTGTGGACGATTGTCTCCACCCTGTCCTTGTCAATCTTGTCCAGTCGTCTGGCGTGTCGCCCCCCTTCGAAGGCGGCGTCCAGCCAGACGGAGACGATTTCCTCGGCAAGCGCCGGCCCGACGACCCTGCCGCCGATTACCAGCACGTTGGAGTCGTTGTGCAGTCTGCTCATACGCGCGGTGTAGCTGTCGTTGCAAAGCGCGGCGCGCACGCCGGGAAAGCGGTTGGCGGTTATGCTCATGCCTATGCCGGTTCCACATATCAGGACGGCCCTTTTGTTTGCGCCGGAGGTTATACGCTGGGCCACCAGCTGGCCGAAGTCCGGGTAGTCCACCGACGCGGCGGTGTTGGTTCCGAGGTCGTCCACCTCGTACCCCTTGTGCCGGAGAAGTTCCTTCACTGTTTCTTTAAGTTGAAGGCCCGCGTGGTCGTTTGCGATGGCTATTTTTTCTTTAATGGCAACCCCCAATAAATTAATGGTTACATTATATACCTTGGAATGGACGATGCTATTTTATTCACCGCCCAAAATCAACACCGGTTTAACTTTGGGTCAACGCAAAGATGAAACGCCATTTTCCCCTCTCCTTCCCCGGTGGGTACACCCTTCAGGGTGTACACCAACCCCCCGGCGCCCTTTCGTGTTCTTTCGCGCCTTTCGTGGTTTCCTTTCCCGCCTCCCTGTCCAGTTTGTCCAGTTTGACCGATATGTCCATGCCTTTTTTCCTTTTTCTGGTGGGTACAAAGCCTCTGCTTTGTACATCCCCCTTCCCCTCCCCGGTAGGTACATGGCCTCCGCCATGTACTCTTTCCATAAAATAGGCATAAAGTGTCCATGCCTCCGGCATGAGGTAAGAATCAGAGGCTTTGAACTCACCAACCCCCCGGCGCCCTTTCGTGTTCTTTCGCGCCTTTCGTGGTTTGCCTCTTCCCCGCCCCGATTGTCATCCCGGCCCATGAGCTCCCGTGGAATATTTAGACTTAATAAGCATAAATTAGAGCGACGGAGTAAATAAGGCCGTCCAAGGTTGCCGAGGGATCCAGCACCTTTAAGAATTAGGCAACCGTCCCCTTTCTTCCGTCTCCTTACTTCTTTATTCTGAATTCTGTTATTTATCATCCATCATTTATACCCCGTATCAGGGCGGAGGGCTTTTGCGCTTTTTGCATTATTGACATTTTTTGCATTTTTGGGGTTTTTTGCGCTGGAGCGAACGCGGAAGTGCACAGGTAGTCGCGTCCAACAATCTCCTTATGCAAACAAACAGAATGGGGTCAGCAGAATGGGGGTCAGACCTTGACATTTGACATTCATGTGTTTTTTGAAAGTTTATCAAATGTCAAGGTCTGACCCCGTACCCGAAAGGGATTAGGGTTCCGGCCCCGATTCTAAAGCAGGCTAAGATAGAAAGCCATGTGGAACTCACCTTGGAGGCCAATTCAATCGTCCTTAGGCCGTTAAAAAATAGGCCGAGGGAGGGATGGGAAAAGGCCTTTGGCCTCATGCACGATAGGAAAGAGGACAAGCTGTTGGACAAGGGCTTGGACTCGGAATTGGCCGATTGGGAATGGAAATAAGGCAATACGAGGTCTTTTTTATAGACCTTAGTCCCACGGTCGGACACGAGATAAAAAAGAAACGGCCCTGCCTTCTAATCTCCCCCGACGAAATGAACAGGAGCATCCAAACCGTCATCGTGGCCCCGATGACAACGGTATCCCACGACTACCCCTCGCGGATTAAGCTTACCTTCGGCGGAAAAACCGGATGGGTGGTTCTTGACCAGATACGAACGGTGGACAGAGGCAGGCTTATTAAAAAGGCGGGCAAGATAAGCGGCGAGGCTATAGAGAGGGTAAAAGCCGTTGTCAAAGAAATGTTGGTTGATTGAGCCGGGGTGCGGGGGCCTACGCGAAATTGGGAAGGCTTGCCGCTTGCGCGGCAGGGTACAGGTTAAAACCTGTACCTACCGGCCCGTGCCTACCGAAAACGGGGGCGGAAAATAAGCGGCAACAAAGTGGTTGACAAAAGGTTTTAATTGTCTATAATCACCGTTCGTTTAAAAACTAATTGGATAGGAAAATGAAAAGTACATATTTTGCCAGAAAAGAAGATTTTACCGACGCCGACAAAAAGTGGCACATAGTCGACGCCACGGACGTCGTCCTTGGGAAGCTCGCCGTGAAGGTCGCCAACATTTTGCGCGGCAAGGACAAGCCGACCTACACCCCGCACATTGACACGGGCGGCCACGTAATCGTCATCAACGCCGCCAAGGTGAAGTTCACCGGCGACAAGCTGAACAGCAAAATCTACTACCACCACACCGGCTATGTGGGGCACATGAGGAGCGCCAAGGCCTCCGAAATGATCGCCAAGCACCCGGAGCGCGTGATAGAGAAGGCGGTTTTCGGGATGTTGCCCGGAAACAAGCTTAGGGCGCAGTTCCTAAGAAAACTTAAAGTCTACGCCGCCGGCGAGCATCCGCACGTCGCACAGCAGGCGCACAAGATGGAGATATAAAAGATGGCGACCGCGACTTCCAACAAAACCTACGCCAGCGGACGAAGGAAAACCTCCTCCGCACGCGTGTGGCTCACCCCGGGCACCGGGAAAATTGTCGTGAACGGCCTGCCGCTGGCCGACTATTTTAAGAGGCTCTCCTCCGAGATGATCGTAAAACAGCCGCTGGCAGTCACCGCCACCGGAGAAAAGCTGGACATCAAGGCCACCGTAAAAGGGGGCGGGAAGACCGGCCAGTGCGGCGCGATGCGCCACGGCATTGCAAGGGCGCTCATCCGCCTGAACCCGGAGTTGAGGAAATCCCTCAAGAAAAACGGGCTTTTGACCCGCGACTCGCGCGTCAAGGAAAGAAAGAAATACGGACAAAAGGGCGCGCGCAAACGCTTCCAGTTCTCCAAACGTTAAGAATAATGGCCGGCGGCCCCTTAAAGTCGCCGGCTTCTTTTTACCAAATCCCCGTCATGCGTTGGTATATAATTTCAATTGAAATGCCGCCGTTTAAAGTAAGACAGACATGAAAAAAATCCTCTTTTTCCCCGCTTTTGCGCTTTTGCTTCCGTCGTTCGCCTTCGCGGAGAGCTTTGAAGGCAGGATAGACAAAATATTAAACAACCCCTGCCTTAAACGGGGGAAGGTCTGCGTGGAGGTCAAGTCCATGCAATCAAACAAGGTCTATTACCAAAGAAACGCGGACGAGCCGATGGTGCCCGCCTCCAACATGAAGATAATCACCGCCGCCGCCGCGCTTAGCAGGCTCAAGCCGTGGTACAAATTCCCGACCCTCGTCTCCTACGACGGCGAAAAATCGGGCGAGACGTTGCACGGCGACCTCGTGGTGAGCGGCAGGGGGGATCCGCATCTGGTGACGGAGGACATGTGGCTCATCGCGAACGAGGTGCGAAAACGCGGGATAAAAACCATCAAGGGGAACCTCGTGATGGACGACGGATATTTCGACTCGGAGCCGTACCCCATCGGGTGGCGCATCTCATCCATACATAAATCCTACGAGGCCCCGCAGGGGGCGTTGTCGCTAAACTTCAACACCGTAACCGTGATGGTCTACCCGCCGGACAACGCCAACTCGCGCCCCGTTGTGGCGACGGATCCGCAGACCCCTTATTTTACGGTGGTGAACCACATGTCGCCGATTGGCGGCGGGGGAAGGACGTTCGTCGCCATACGGCTGAAGCCGAGGCCGGGGGGCGGCGAAATTCTGGAGGTCATCGGCAGGGTGCGCCCCGGTACCGGCGAAAGGACTTTTTACCGGGCCGTCATGGATCCGGTCCAATACTTCGGCCAGACCCTGCACGAGATGCTTAAAAACGCCGGCGTGACCGTGGAGGGGACGGTGACGCACACGCAGTCCGCAAGGCCGCTTAAAAAACTTTTCGTCCACTCGTCGGCACCGCTTATGAACCAGGTGGCGGACATGAACAAATTCAGCAACAACTTCATGGCGGAACAGCTTATAAAAACCCTTGGCGCCGAGGAGGTGTCCAGCCCCGGCACAGTCGGCAAGGGGCTTTCGGCGGTAGAAAAACTTCTCGGCTCGTGGGGGTTTGCAAACAGGTTCCATCTGGCGGACGGCTCGGGCCTTAGCAAGGCAAACAGGGTGTCCTGCTCGCTTCTTGTGGACGTGCTGGGAAAAATGTACAAGGAGTTCGAGGGGGGGCCGGAGTTCATCTCCTCGCTCGCCGTGATGGGAAAGGACGGCTCGGCCAGAAAAAGGGACGTCGGCTCGTCCGTCAGGGTCAAGACCGGAACCCTCGATTTTGTAAGCTCGCTAAGCGGCTACTATCCGCTTAAGTCGGGCGAGGTCATGGCCTTCTCGATTATCTTCAACGACCTCCCGTGCAGAAACGGCATGGAGCACCACATACAAAACCGCCTTGTTTTGGAAATGGAAGGGGTGCATGACGCAAAATAGCGGCGCGAAAAGGCCGGATGTCTCGGTTGTTTTCCCGGCCTACAACGAGGCCAAAAACATTCCCGAGCTTGTTCGCAGGGTGGGCGAAACTTTCGTCGGCTCCGGCGCGACGCTGGAAATGATAGTGGTGGACGACAATTCGCCCGACGGCACCGCTGACGTGGCGGAGGGGCTGAGGCCCGCCTACCCAAACCTCAAGGTTCTTGTTAGAAAAAACGAGCGCGGGCTAGCCACCGCCGTCGTGCGCGGCTGGGAAATCGCCGGGGGGAGGTTTTTGGCGGCGATGGACGCGGACCTCCAGCATCCGCCCGACGTGATTTTACGCCTATATAAGTCAGCGGTGGAAAAGGACGCCGACATGGCGGTTGCCAGCCGGAAGGTCGCGGGGGGCGGCACGAGTGACTGGGCGTTTCACCGCGTGGTCATCTCAAACGTGGCGAACATAATCGCCAAAGTTTGCCTTCCCGTTTCCCTGCGCGGAATCGGCGACACGACAACGGGGGCCTTTTTGTTCAAGGGGGACAAGGTGGACCTCTCCAAACTTTCCCCGCGCGGATTTAAAATATTTTTGGAAGTGCTGGTGCGCGGCAAATTTAATAAAACCGTCGAGGTCGGCTACGTGTTCATCGAAAGAACAGCCGGGCAAAGCAAGATGTCCCTAAAACAGGACGTGGAGTTCGTAATCCACCTATTAAAACTAGGCTTGGTAAAAGGGGAAATCGCGGTTCCGGCCTTGATAACGGTTGGATTGGTCGGCTTGGTATTGAAGTTTTTCGGGTAACAAGACAACCAAATCAGGGCTACAAAATTTGGAGTTTTCCCGTTTTTATTTAGCATTTTTCAAATTTAAAAATCAGCCCCAAAAGCCAACGCCTCCTCGCAACTAGCTGAAAACAAAGAGTCTCTCCGCTTTCATGGAGACGGTCGAACCCAATTTTTTTCTTGTGGCATTGAATTTGCTCCTATCCGAATTCGGAGTTCGGAACAAGTTTGGTGTCGGAAATAAGCATTTATCAGGGAGGACGTCGGATGAGGTCTATTAAAGAATTGTCGGAAGGCGTTTTTGCAAGGGCGTTGTTCTTCGTTCTCTGCGTTTTTCTTCTTTCCATCGTTCCCGCGGGTCTTTCCATCCGCAAAGAGGCCGTCGAGAAACGGCAGATGGAGTCTTTAACCACGAACAACCAAAACGGCGGTCGGGTCTTTTTTCATGGCGTCAACAATTAGGCTAGGAGTGATCAATGTCCGCGGATAATTCAAAATTCCCCAAGGCGCGTAGCATCGGAAAAATGGCGCTGTTTATCCTCCTGTTTGCCCTGTTCGTTCTTGTCGGCGCATGGATAGCATCCGGCGACGCCGAGGAAATGGAGAACGTTGAAGGCGGCGTGGAGTCGCACCTAGACCTCTCCAGGTTTATAGTCCGTGTTGACGCCGACTTGATAAATGTTGTCGGCCTACGACGCGGTTAGAAACAGGCCGCGGTGGGCGTAAAGTCGAAGACGCCACGGCAGGAAATCGTGGCCATAAAAACACGAAAAAACTGGTAAATATGAGTTTAATCTTTCGCGCCTTTTCGTGTTTTTCGTGGTTTCTTATTTATCTTTTTACGTCGCGGTAGATTTTTAGTATCGCCCTTACGGACTCCTGGGCCTCCTTCGGGGCGTTGCGGAACATTTCCAGCACCTCGCGCTCCTCGGGCGTAATCGGCTGTCCGTAGCGCCGATTTTCCTCCCCCGCCTGTCGTTCGGAGGCCGGGTTTTCGCCGGTCATAATCCACGTGGCGTTTGTGTGGCCGTATCCGGCGGCCCAGTACAGATGCTGTATGTCGGGCGCCTGCAGTCCGTCCTCGCTGTTCTTTACCGCCGTTTTTCCTGCGCCGGACATCTCGGACGCCTGTTTAAGCGAAAGGCTTCCGCGTATTTCCCTCAATCGTTCACCCGCCTCGGCAAGCGAGACCTCGACGTCGCCCCAGTATGTCTTTTTGCTTTTTGCCCCCTTGTCGGCCGCCCCCTTTTTTCCGACGGGCCGTGTTTTGGGCGCGGTCATCTCCCCCTCGCCGGTCAGCAACCAATGGATGTTTATTTTTAATTTAGAGGCGATGTTTTCAAGTTGCTCGGAGGAGGGGAGGCTTCCCCTGTTCGTCCACTTGTTCACGTTCTCCGGCTTGATGCCCAAAAGCTCCGCCAGCCGATTTTCCCTTCCCCCGGCAAGGTTTTCAATCAGGAGTTCAAGCCTCTCTTGAAAAGATTTAAGGCCGGCCATCGCGGTTTTCCCCAATTTGAAATTTCTTACTTACCGGTTGACAAAACACCTTATGGTCATTTAAAATGCGTTTAAGTGTTTCGGCGTGGCGCGAAAAAATGGACACGAGGTCATTAGTCCGGACTGCGGCGTACGTCGGGTCGGAAGCCGAGACATTTGTAAAGTTGCACATTTTATACGAAGAAGAATATCATTTTTTTGAGAGTTTTGATATATGCGGACGTTTAGGCAGAGATTGCAGGTTTTGATGGACGGGACGCGTCCCTACACATTCGCCAAGAAAATTGGCGTCGAAAAGGGGCTTTTCCAGTATTACTGGCAAAAAGGGGGGATGCCCACCGCCGAAAACCTGGTTAAAATCCAGGCCGGCACCGGCTGTTCCATTGACTGGCTGTTGACCGGGCGGGTGCCGACGATCGAGGGGAACCTCGCAAACATACGGTTCGAGGCCCGTTCGTTGAAAGAGGCCGGCGCAAGAATCGCGTTTGTAAACTCGGTCAGAAAACTTAAGGAAATTTACGACAGGCAGTCCAAGGAAAAAATCACGGCGCTCGAATCAGTCCTCGACCTCTTCTCCCAATAGCCCCTTTCCCCATAATACAAGTTTTTATCGTTAATTTATTGACGTTCGCCCAAAATTAGGATAAAATTCCCGAAACTTATTTGTTTGAATTGTTTAAGACTTTAAAAACAGTTACACATAATTAGGTTAAAATTAAGCGTAATTTAGTGGTTGGGGGCGTCAAATAAATGGACGAGAAAAAAGACGGTACGGCTGAGGTGGTAGAAAATCAGCC
>JACQEX010000064.1 GCA_016200345.1 Nitrospinota bacterium | reverse complement strand
GAAACATCGGGAGGGTCGTGACGCACGGGATGCTCCTAAAAGAGGTGTGGGGCCCTCATTCGGTCGAACACACGCAATACCTAAGGGTTTACATGGGTAAAATCCGGAAAAAATTACGTTTTGACGGTGACAAGCGGGAATTAATCACCACCGAGTCCGGTGTGGGCTACAGGCTTTTGGTTGAGTGATGATTAAGAATCAATCGGGACAATGCCCGGGCATTTCCAGCGATTAACTCCTTTTAATTCAAGGTGTTTTTCAGTTGGCCTGTTGATTTTCAGCATAAAATATCGTTAAATTTTTGAATATGTTTCACTTTTCCTTGACTTTTCAAAAACCGAGCGTTAATCTCTGGGTAGGGATTGATGGCTGTGGGAAATTTTAAATTCTCCCAAGTAGCTGAATAATATCGGTATTAATAAGGAATTGAGTCATGGACAAGAGCAAAAAGAAACACCCTATTTGCAACCACTGCGGCGGCACCCTGATGTCGGACGGCGAGATTATTAAGTGCCTCATGTGCGGCAGAGAAATCGGCCATCACTGCGAGTTGTGTTTGACCCACCCCGAAAAGGAGTCAAAACATCGCAGGAAATCAACCGCCTCTTCCGGCAAAAACCGCTCCTAATTAATCGGTCGCGCTTGGGGGGCGGAATTACCTCCCATACCTACTGGTAGCGACTAGAAGTCGAAGTGCGCCTGCCAGGTGACCACGTTGGCGCCCACGCCGTTTGTGGGCGGTGCGTTCGTTCCGGGCAGGTTCGGTAGATTTGCGATTATCGTCGTGATGTCGTTGTATCGAACGTAGCCCAATATCAAGGACGCCTTTTCGGAGAACGTCCAGCCGATTCCGAAAGAGACCGCGCCGTAAACGCTTCTCCCCGAGAAATAATCAATGCCAAACCAAAGTTTTTCGTTTAGCTCCGTCATTCTCCGGTCATAGCCGAACATCACCCCCTGGCTTTGATTCGTCCCGTCGGCGGCCTTCATCATCTGCGGGTTGCCGTAGAAATAACCGATTGTCGCGCGCCCCAGAAAACCAAAAACTTTGGACGCGGAGCCGTACCCTATGTTGAAGTTGTTCACTCCCACGTCCGGGCCGAGGTCGTACACCCCCACGGCGAGGAGCGGCCCGATTTTACCAAACGCCTCCTCGGTCGTGGCTATTTTTGCGTTGAAGTCAAACGGCTTGCCGGAGGGGCTCGCCTCCTTTACGTCCACGCCGATGTCCACCAAAAGCAACTCGCTGTTAAAAATTCCGGTCGTCAGCCCGAAGTCGGTGGGATTTGAGTGCCCGCCGTTCCCCTGGTCGGTGAACATCGTTGTGTCTTCCTCTATTCCAAGATGAAACGTCCCGTATGGTTGCACGTCGGTTGAGGGAATCATTATTATCTTCAACGGCAACGCGAACGACGCCCCGGCGGACAGAATCGTCAAAACCAAGACAATAAAACCTATTCTTCTCATTTCGCCCCTTTTCCCAATAATTCCCGAAATTCTACCACGTCCCGCAAAAAGATGCGGGCCGATTTATGCCGCACCTTTTCGGCTCTCGTGAAGTTTTGGCGCCTCCCTCAGTAATTTCAGCGCGGCGTCGCGAATCCCCTCCGCGTCCAGCCCGAATTTTTTTCTTGCGCTGTCCTGGCTGGAATGTTCGACGAACTGGTCAGGAACACCGATTGACGCGCCCGGAACGGTTCCAAGCCCCGCGTTGCGCAACTCCTCAAAAACGGCGGAGCCAAATCCCCCTTGGAGGACGTTCTCCTCGATCGTCAAAATGCGCCCGCATTTTTTTGCGTACTCGCCGATTAACCCCGCGTCAATCGGCTTTGCGAACCTCGCGTTTATCACCGCTGACGAAAAACCGGCGGACTCCAGCATTTTGGCGGCGGACACTGCGGCGGAAACCCGGTTCCCAATCGCGCAAAGCAAAATATCCGTTCCGTCCGAAAGCAACTCCCCCTTGCCGATTTTTATCCCCCCGACCACGCCGGGGGTCTCCTCCACAGTCCAGCGCGGGTAGCGCACGCAGACCGGCCCGCCGTGGGCCACCGCCGCGCGGAGCATCTCCCTAAGCTCCGCCCCGCTTTTCGGCGCCATGATTACGAGGTTCGGCACCGAACGAAGGAACGAGATGTCGAAAACCCCCTGGTGGGTGGCGCCGTCGTCCCCCACTATCCCGGCGCGATCTATCGCAAACACCACCCGCAGGTTCATGTTGCACACGTCGTGCACGACCTGGTCGAACGCCCTTTGCATGAACGTGGAATATATCGCCACAACCGGCTTGTATCCCGAGGCGGCAAGCGCGCCTGCGAACGTCACGGCGTGTTGCTCCGCGATGCCGACGTCGAACATCCTGCTCGGAAACGCCCCCGCAAAATCAACAAGCCCGGTGCCGTCCGGCATCGCGGCGGTTATGCACAAAATCTTTTCGTCCGTCGCGCCCATCTCGACCATCGTCTTTCCAAAAATCTCCGTGTAGGTGACCGACTGCGCGGCGACCTTTTTCCCGGTGGATATGACGAACGGCGAAATGCCGTGGAACGGCCCGCTTTTTTCCTCGGCGTGCACGTACCCCTTCCCCTTTTTTGTCACGACGTGGATGAGCCTCGGCCCCTCCAGCTTTCTAACGCTCTCCAGCGTCTCTTCCATCTCCTTGATGTTGTGCCCGTCTATGGGGCCGAAATAGCGAAACCCCAAATCCTCAAAATGTCTGCCCGGCACGAACAGCCCCTTCACTATGGTTATAATCGCCTCCTCCAGCAGGTGCGCGAGGCTTGTCATCCTCGCCCCCAGCGCCGGGACCCTGCCCAAGATTGAGGAGACGTCCTTGACGAGCCTGTTGTACAGGTCGCCCGATATTATCCGCGTGAGGTGCTTGGAAAGCGCCCCGACGTTGGAGGATATGGACATCTCGTTGTCGTTCAAAATGACGATGACGTCGGTCTTGTGCGAGCCGGCGTTGTTCAGCCCCTCGAACGAAAGGCCGGAGGTCATCGAGCCGTCGCCGATGAAGGCCACGACGTCGTACTTCTCGCCGCTTAAGTCGCGCGCCGTCGCAAAGCCCAGCGCGGCGGATATCGAGGTTCCGGCGTGGCCGGTGTTGAAATAATCCGCCGGGTTCTCCTCCCTGCGCGGAAAGCCGGAAATCCCCCCCTCGCGCCTCAGCGTGTCGAAAACCTTTTGCCGTCCGGTCAACAGCTTGTGCGTGTAGCACTGGTGGCCGACGTCCCACACTATCTTGTCCCTCGAAAAATCAAACACGCGGTGAAGCGCGATTGTAAGCTCCACCACGCCGAGGTTCGGCGAAAGGTGTCCGCCGTTTCTAGAAACCGTCTCGATTATCGTCTGGCGTATCTCCTGCGCCAGCTCCGCAAGCTCCTCTTTGGAAAGTTTTTTTATGTCCGCGTGCCCGTTGATTTTCGACAATAGGCCGGTCATGTGTTCCTCTTCGCAACGTATCGGGCGAGTTCCCTAAGCGGCCCCGTGTTCCCCTTCACCGCGGAAAGCGCCTCCTCGGCCTCCGCTATCAGTTTTTCGCCAAAAACCTTGGACTGCTCTAGCCCCATCAGCGCGGGGTATGTGGTTTTTTTCTTTCTCACGTCTCCGCCCACGTTTTTGCCCATCGTCTTCGCGTCGCTCGTCACGTCCAAAATGTCGTCGAAAACTTGAAACGCCAGCCCGATTTTGTCGCCGTAAACCCCGAGCGCAGAAAGCTCTCGCCCCCCCGCTCCGCCAAGCATCGCGCCGGATTTCACAGCGGAGGTTATCATCACGCCGGTTTTCAGAGCGTGTATCCTCTCCAATATCGTAAGGTCCGATTCCTTTCCCTCGTACTCCATGTCCAACTGCTGGCCGCCGACGGTTCCCTGCGCCCCGACCGCCCTCGCGACGACCATCGCAACCTCGGCGCGCGTATCGCCGCCAACAGGCACGTGCCGGTTCGGCTCCGTTATCACCTCGAACGCAAGCGTAAGAAGCCCGTCCCCGGCGAGGATGGCGGTCGCGTCGCCGAACTTTTTGTGGTTCGTCGGCATCCCCCTTCGCAAATCGTCGTTGTCCATCGCGGGAAGATCGTCGTGCACCAGCGTGTATGTGTGTATCAACTCGAACGCGGCGGCGGTCGGAAGCGCGGATTTCCTGTCGCCCCCAACCGCCTCGGCGGAGCATACGACCAACACGGGCCTAAGCCGCTTGCCGCCGGCCATCACGGAGTAGCGCATGGATTCCAGAAGTTTTTCGGGGACGTCGGAACGGCGGTCAAAAATGGCGGTTAGCTCGCGCTCGACCTCTCGCCGAATCTCGTCAAAAAGGGACGCCGTCATCGGGTTCCCCTTCGTCCGAAGACGGGGCCGACTCCATCGGCGCCGTGGTCAGCTCTCCCTTTTGGTCCTTGATGAGTTTTTCAATCTTTTTTTCCGCCTGGCTGAGGTGGACCTGGCATACGCGGGCCATTTTTATCCCCTCCTCGAAAATTTTGAGGGATTTTTCAAGCTCCAGGTCGCCGCTTTCAAGCGTCCCGACAATTTCCTCAAGACGCTCCAGGGCCTTCTCGAACTTTATTTTTTCTTCCGCCATAGCGCGAATTATATCCCAAAGCCGGGGTCAATTCCCTTGTTTTTCATTTATTCGCCCCCCGGTAGGCACGCCTTTTCGGTGAGTACACCCTTCAGGGTGCACAGAAATTGCTCTGTCCAAATTTGTCCAGTTTGACCGACTTGTCGCACTTGACGACATGTCCATGCCTTTTTTTTCTTTTTCCCTTTTTCCACTCCGCGTGTCATTGCGAGCGAAGCGAAGCAATCTGTCCATTTCCGTGTCCAAAATGCGCTGGAGCGAAGCGGAAGTGTGCCCGGGGCAGGCTTCGCGTTCTCCGCTCTCATCTCCACCCCCAACCCTCGTGCCGGGAACATCTTGACGAGCGGTATCGCGTGAGCCGCACCCGTTCCCGGCAGGTATATGCTCTCCAGTATTTACCTTGTCCCACAGGGGCAAGTCCCACAGGGGCAATCTCCTCCCCCCCTTTCCCAGCATCTTCCCGCGCCAGCGGGCCACAGTAAATGGTCGAGACTTTAAAATGTGAATCAGAGCGGGCAATACGGTTATTTGATAAAGGTCGTCGAAACCCCTTCGCGTTCTTCGCGTCTTCGCGTGAGGCCTTCCCCCTCTCCCCGTTCTCTCTATTACTAAATCATTCATACCCACTTTATACCCCGTATCGAGGCGAAGGGCTTTTGCGATTTTGGCTTTATTGACATTTTTTGCGCTTTTGGCGAATTGGGGGATTTTTGCGTTTCCGGAGGGATATAGAAATAAGTATAGCAAGGCAAGCCCGCCCATTTTTATATTCCCGGGCGGGGATGAGCGAAAAAAATAAACAACTAAAGTGCTTTTAAAACAGACATTTCTATTTGCCAGCCTTCCCATTGTCGGACGATATATCTAATTTCATTTTTTATTTCTTTTTCTTATAAGCCGTAGCAAACTCATTCGCAAACTCATCGGCTTTGTCCGAACTCTCACCCCAATAAAAAAGCACTTTGTCTAACTCATGGTAATCTGTTATCCCTTTATGCAATCCCCCCAATGCCGATTTAACGCACTTCATACCTATTAAAAAGTTTTTCCAAGATTCTTCCCATTCTTTTATTGTTTTAACTTTACATCCATCAATTTTCAGGCCAATTTTCCAGGCTGTTCGTTTTGCCCGCGTATCATAAATAGGGCAAGACTCAGGCCATAAAATATGACACGTCTTAGATAACCACGACCTGTGAACCTTTCCTCTAAGTGTAAACGCACTTTTAAGTTTAAGACTATTCAAAATCTTAACCATGTTTTGTTCCGTTTTTGGATGGCCGTTATTTATAACCTTAATTAGCGCTTCAGCCATTTTGTTAAGACTGAAAGTGCCCGTTTTAAATGGAATTATTGAATATTGGGTAGCGCTGTAGCCGCGACCGACCATAAAGATGAACATTCTAGCGCGAGCGCGAGTAGCGTCTGCCTTAGGTTGATTTTTGCATTGTTTAATGACAGATTTTCCGTAATCTCGATATACATCCCACGTAGCATCATCATATTTTTTTTGCGCGTCTATAACGCTACGTTCAAAATCTTTTGAATTTGTCATCTGCCCCCCCATAAACTGAAATCCAAGTTAAAATAAAAATGTCCCCAAAACAATATGAGGCCGTCTTCCTAAACTCCACGGTGTTGGAGACTTTCATTCTTCGTTCCTCCTGTGGCTATTATGACGTCTATCTGGCAAAAAACAAAAAATTGATTTACCGTCCGTATCCCGATTCCGTTTCTCCGCAGTTCACGGCTAATCGTTGATTTATCCCGCTTCAAGCGTGGCGCCATCTCCATTACGATTCGTCCCTGGCCACGCAAAATAGTAATCTCGTCGCGCTCTCCAGATGTAATATGGACATAGAACTTC
>JACQEX010000061.1 GCA_016200345.1 Nitrospinota bacterium | reverse complement strand
GTGGTCTATGTCGGAAGTCCTGCGCTTGTAGGCATTTATAACGGACAACGCGCTGAACTTCCGGCAACGCGACACCTCCAACTCAATCGAACCCATCGCCGTCAGCAAATTGCGCGTGTAACTGCCGTTGCGACGGTCGGATTCCCCCCGCAGGGCAACGCCGGAAAGATAACAGTCTATGCGGTTGTCCATCTTCTCCCTCAGCACTTTCTTCAACGCCTCGCGTCCGTGAAACCGCAGGTCAACGGGAGCGTTGTCGTTTTCGCCCAAATTCATCTCCTTGACTATTTCTACGGCTTCGGCATAATTCGTAATCGTGGCTCTTTGTGCCATGGGGTACCTCCTTTATTCGTGGTTGTTTAATTGTGGGTGCCCCTTTTCTATCACTTCCGGTCTCTGACACAAGATTTAATACATCACCCGTTTCTGGAATCATCTTGCGCTTGGTACACGTTATTGTGTACAATTAAACCGTGAAATATAAGGATCTGTCGCGGCGACTGGCAAAGGGGGGCTGGTGGCTGAAACGTGCCGGGCGGCACGAGACATGGACAAATGGCGTAAGCGTCGTTTACGTGCCGCGCCACAAGGAGATAAACGAAAACACCGCCCGCGGAATCCTGCGGGATGCCGGACTGGACAGAAAATAAAATTCAGGAGGAAACCATGTGGATTGAAGGACGCATTTTTAAGGTAGGGAGATATTGGGCCGCCGAAGCCGAGTCCTTGGCGGTGCATACGCAGGGGAGTTCTAAAAAGGACGCGGCGGACATGCTAAAGGACGCCATAGAAACCGGTGCCGACGATTACGGTATTCCCCTCGACGTCAAAGTTGTTCACGGGGAAGGCAACTCCGTGTCCGTAGGCGCCGACGACAATAAGGCCATGCTTGCCTTTCTTTTGCGGCGCCAACGACAAATCAACCGGCTCACTACCCAAGATGTGGCTGAAAGAATGGGGTCGCGTTCCAAAACGGCCTACGCACGATACGAACAGGGAAAAGCAGAACCTAGTCTTTCAAAACTACAGGAGCTTGTAGCCGCCATCAACCCTGATTTAAAGGCCGTTTTTCACATCGCATGAAATTTTCCCCGGCATCCAAAAAGCATTGGGGCAGATTGCAGAAAAGGACCGCGCCTCAAAGTCGGCCCTGCTCGAGAAGTTGATAATAGAGGTGGACGACAGATAGGGAAGAACACCATGAGACGGTTCATTATCTGTACGACGGGGCGAACATAATCGCCGAGAACGACGAGGGCGGGAAACTGATTGCAAGCTACGTCAACGGCCCCGGGGTTGACGACCATTTCTCCGTCAAGGTGAGAATCGGCACATATTACTACCATGCGGACGGATTGGGTTCCACGAGGGCGCTTACAAACTTCAGGGGCAAAGTGGTGGATAGGAGTGGAATGTTATTGGATTGCCCTCATGCGTATGATAGATTTAACGTATGGATTTGGGAAGAGCCATTGAGTTTATCAAGAATGGGGACAAATTTCTATTAAGTTCGCACGTTAATCCGGATGGCGACGGGGTCGGCTCCATAATCGGCATGCTCGGTTTGTTAAGGCAGCTCGGCAAGAGCTACTCTGTAATTTGCGCCGACAAGCCCCAGGATAAGCTCGCTTTTCTGGAAAGGTTCGATGAATTTGTCCCGTACGAAAATTCAATGTTCGGCAAAATGTCGTTCGACCACGCGATTATTATTGACTCTCCGTTTCTTGACAGAATCGGCGACCCGGCAAAGTTAATAAAGACCGAGGCGAAGATTTTGAACATTGACCACCACATTGACGGCGGTAATTTTGGCACCGTCAATTTAATCGTGCCGGAGGCGGCGGCCTCGGCGCAAATCGTGTCGAACATCTTCAGGCGGATGGGAGTGCCGTTCGACAAGGACTCGGCCACCGCGCTTTACGTCGGCCTAAGCGTGGACACCGGCCGGTTTAGGTTTAGCAACACCACATCGGAGGTGTTGCGGCTGGCCGCTGATTTGGTGGACGCCGGGGTCAAGCCGGACGAGATAGCGGACAAGCTTTACTACCAGACCTCGTTGGAAAATAAAATAGGCCTCGCTAAGGTTTTAAGCTCCATAGAGCTTCATTTTGACGGTAAGGTGGCCTCGTCGTGGCTGGACTACGAGTTTCTAAGCTCCGCCGTCGGCAAGGAGTTGGACTCGGAGGGTTTCGTGAACCAGGCCCTTTCTATAAAAGGCGTGCAGGTCGCGTTTTTAATCCGCGAGACGGAAAAGAGCAGAACCCGCGTGAGCGTCCGCTCGCGCAACGACGCGATAGACGTAAATAAAATTGCCCGCGTGTTCAGCGGCGGCGGACACATGAGGGCGGCAGGTTGCAAGATAACCGGCTCGGTGCAGGACGTAAAGGCAAGGCTTCTCGCCGAATTGGCCCCCGTCGTGGGCCGGTTGTAGCCCGGTTAATCTTATTCCAGCCTGAAAATCGGCTCGTCCCGCCGCAAATCACCAATAGTCCGCGGCATTGATTTGTAATACAATGCCGTCAGGGAGGAAAACGGAATGCTTGGGAAGCTTGGGAAACTCTCCTTTTTGGTGGTTGACGACGACGCGACGATGCGAAATTCCATCGCCAGAGTAATAGGGGGAAATTTTGACGGGGCGGAAGTCGAGACGGCGGAAAACGGGCTTGTGGCCTTGCGCGCGCTCAAGGGGAGGCCATTCAACCTTGTCCTTCTCGACTGGATGATGCCTGTAATGAACGGCTTCAACTTTTTAAAAACGGTCAGACAAAACGCGAGGCTTTACAAAACCAAAATAATAATGTCCACCTCCAAAAAGGACGTGCAGTCCGTCGGTGATTCGCTTTACACCGGGGTCACGAGCTACATCATCAAGCCGTTCGAGACGGAAACGCTGGTCGCCAAGGTCAACCTGGTTCTAGGCCTGGCGTACTTCTCCCCCAAGGAATTCGAGTTCCTAGAGGAGGCGAAAAAACACCTGGATAAAAACGAGTTCGACTCCGCTTTGGAGTGGTATTCAAAGGCCCTGAGCGTCGTGCCCGGAAACGCCGAGACAAAACTGGAGATGGTAAAAACCCTCGAGCAAAAAATGGAGTACGACAAAGCGTACAAGGTGCTGTCCGGGATGCTGAAGGAGGATTTGCCGAGCGACATTCTGCGCCCCTCCAGCTCCAAAATGGTCTACTTTGGCGATATGGACCTGACCAACGGAAAACTCGCGGAATCAGAGACAAAATACCATGAGGCCGTGACCGCCGACCCCAAACAGGCCGAGGGGCACGTCGGTCTGGGGGAGGTCGCGCTAAAAAGGGGGGACTCCGCGCTTGCGCAAGCGCATTTCGCGCGCGCGGAGCAACTGGCCATTGACGTGGGGGAGGACGACATAAAATTGATGAACAATATCGCCATCCGCCACAGAAAATCCGGCAGACCCCGCGAGGCTGTCAGGGTGTTGGAGAAATCGCTCCAGTCCGCACAGGGGAACCCGTATCTGCTGTACAACCTTGGAAGGGCCCACATGGAGCTTGAGGAGATGGGGGTCGCCGCAAGGTGCTTCAAGGACGCGCTGAAGCTGGCGCCGGACATGAAGGAGGCCAAGGCGATGCTTTCAACCATCATGGGCAAGGACTGAGAATTGTGGCTGGTCTCAATCATGCCTCAATTTAAGTCCATTCAATCCCGCATTCTGTTCTCCTTTTCCCTGTTAATCATTCTTGCCGCGGTCATTCTTGGCGGGGTTTCATACTCCGTCTCCGCCGGAAGCATCAAGGCGTCCCGAGTAACGGTTGTCGGCGGCGTCGCATCCATGAAGCTCAAGCTTCTGGCGGGATTGTTCGCGACACAACACAAGAAGGCCGAGAGCGTCTTGGCGGCACTGTCCCAAAATTGTTTTTCAAAACAGGCCGGAATTAATCATTCCTGCATTGAGGGCGCGTTGAACAACTATGTCGCCGGCGAGGGGGCCGTCGGAGTGCGTCTGCTCCACCCCGGTAAAGATTACCGGTTTGGCATTGGAATGCCGGGCTGGGTCGGCGAAGGCTCGGAATTCAAGAAAGGCCAGTTGGCCGAGTTTATATCCGTGGGGGGTGAAAATGCCCCCAGACCGTACGTCATTAAGGCGAGAAACGACGAATCCGGTTTTCAGCTTTCGACTCTTTTCCCCAACGAGGTCGTGGCGGGGTTGTTTGATGTGCCGGAGAACCTGGGCAAATCAGGCGAGACTTTTTTGGCGGATTCCGGCGGCTATTTCATAACCAAGCCAAGATACGTTTCCACGCAGGGGCATTCGCATCCCATCTCGGCAAAGCCGATGCTGACGTGCCTGACGGTTGGTGACGGCGAAATGCTTGACTTGGATTACCGTGACGAGCCGATTATCCATGGATTTCGCAGTGTGCCGGAAATTGGCGGCGGATGTATTATGGCGCATATATCCCAGACGGAGGCGTTTGGCGCCATTGATTCCCTTAAATGGAAGCTGGTCTTAATTACGGCCTGCCTTATTCCGCTTTCCATATTGGTTGTGAGGTGTCTGTCCTGGGCCATAGCGCGGCCTATCTCCGATATTACGCGCGTGGCCGGGGCTATAGCGGACGGCGATCTGTCGGCCTCGGTCGCGGTCGAAACAGAGGACGAAACAGGGGTGCTTGCAAGGGCATTTAATGCCATGAACGTCAAGTTAAGGTCTACGTTGTCCGATCTTCGAAAAAAAGACGAGGAACTTGAACGATATAACAACGAGCTTGAGTCGCTGGTCGCCGAACGAACGCGCGAGTTAAACAAGGTACTGCGCGACCTGGAAAGAACCCTTGCCCTAACGGGCGCAATTTCCGACATCGCCCCAACGGCCCACATAATCGCCGGTTCCGACGGGGTCATCCTTTCCGTCAACCCGGCCGCAACCGAGATGTTCGGATACACGGCCCCGGAAATGCTGGGACAAAGCGTGAAACTTCTAGCCCCCTCGATTCAGGACGACGAATATTCCGCGTATATACAGAATTATTTCAATTTCAAAAAATCCGGCCTGCCCGAAAAAAGGAACCAAATAAGAACCCCCAAGGAAATGCTCGCCGTAAGGAAAAACGGCGAGATATTTTACGTCACGCTTTACGCAAGGGAGGCGCGTGTTGACGGGGAGGAGATTTTTGTCGGAATAATCGAGGACGTAACCGAGAAGAAAACGGCGGAATCCGAGCTTAGGGAGCATTTTGTGAGCAACGAGGCGATTATGAACGCCACCAGCGAAACGCTGGCCCTGATAGGAAGGGAGGGAAACATAATCGCCATCAACAAGACGGGGGCCGAAAGGTTTGGCAAAAAGCCATCCGACCTGGAGGGCAAATCCATTTTTGACATTCTTCCGTTGGAGCTGGCCGTCAGCAGGATGAGTCGTTTCGAGGAGGTCGCCAGCTCCGGGAAACCGGTTTTTTTCGAGGATATACGCGGAAACAGAATGGTTTCCAATTCCGTTTACCCGGTCTTCGACAAAAAGGGGAACGTGACGAAGTTCGCCCTCTTCGCCGTTGACGTCACGGAACGCAGGCTGGCTGAGAACGCCTTGAGGGAAAGGGAGGCGAGAATGCAGGCGATTCTTGCCTCCGCCCCGAACGCCATTGTCACAACGGACGAAAGGGGAATCATCGAGTCCTTCAACCTGGGGGGAGAAAACATTTTCGGATTTGCGGCGGAGGAGGTTGTCGGCAAAAACGTTAAAATGCTCATGCCGGAGCCGTTCCACGGCGAGCATGACGGATATATTGAAAGATACATTCGCACCGGCGAAAAAAAAGTGGTGGATAAATGGCGCGAGGTTATTGGGTTGCGGAGGGACGGTTCCACATTCCCGGCCGAATTGTTCGTGAAGGAAATATTGCTGGGGAAAACGCGGAAATTCTTGGGCGTTGTGCGCGACGTCACGGAACGAAGGTTCGCCGAGGATGCGCTTAAGAAAAACATGGAAACACTGGCCATGGCCCAGCAAATCGCCCATCTCGGCAGTTGGGAACTGGATCTTGCGACATATACGGCCTCGTGGTCGGATGAAATCTTCCGACTGCTGGGTTTCGAGCCGGGGGAGATTGTCCCGACATTCGACGCCTTCATTAACTGCGTCCATCCCGACGACAGGAACGCCGTCGTAAATAATTTGGATTTGGTGCTGACCGGGGAGGAATTTGCGGAAATAAAACACCGCGTCATAAGGAAAAACGGCGTGGAGCGGACGTTAAAAATTCACGGGGAGGTGGTTCGGGACGGGGCTGGAAAACCAGTTAGACTTGTCGGAACCGCTCTTGACATAACCGAGCTTGAAAAACTGGAGCAACTAAAAGAGGACTTCTTTCAGGCCGTGGTGCACGACCTCAAAAGCCCGATTACGGGCATCAAGCTGGAAATTGAGACGCTTGGCGCCAAAATAGAGTCTTTTTCCGCGGAGTGTTCATCCATAGAGGCGTGTAAAAACACTTTCAGCAGATATGAATCCCCGTTGAAGCAAAGTGTCCGTGACATAGTGGAGGGGCTGGACCAGGTTTACCTGATGATTTCGAGCATGTTGAACATCGGGGCGATGGAGGAGGAAAAGCTGGAGCTTCACTACGAGCCGTTCAAGATGGCCGAACTGTTTGACGAGGCGGCGAAGCCGTTCGGCAGAAGGCTCTCGCCCAAAAACCTCGCCTTTGAAATAAAGAACACAGCCGAAAAGACCATAGTCAGCGACAAGTCGCTAATCTTTAGGATTTTACAAAATCTTCTGGACAATGCCGTGAAATATTCCGTCCCGTCCACGCAGGTAACGGTGGAGGCGCACATGACGACTATGGAGGGTGGCGACATAGTTTTAGTTTCCGTCTCCAACGCCTCCGCCCCGTTTACCGAGGAAAGGATAAATTCGCTTTTCCGAAAATTTCACACCACAAGCCGGATGGAAAACGGAAGCGGGATAGGCCTGTTTTTCTGCTACAAGGCGTTGAACCTGCTTGAAGGCGGAATATACGTTGACCAGCAAAAGGAAAGGATTTCCTTTCACTTTTTCTTCCCGACCGTGTGACGTAAAAACTTTTTTTACTTTCGCGCTTTGTTATGTCGGCAAAGCGGGTTAGTATTTTCGGCTTGACCGGAGTGCGAAAGTGGCGGAATTGGCAGACGCGCTGGACTTAGGATCCAGTGGGCAACCGTGGGGGTTCGAGTCCCCCCTTTCGCACCAAAAAAAGAACCCGCCCGAAGGGTTGGTTCTTTTTTTGGTTTTGGAACGGAGGGACTCGAAAGCGCGCCGACGGCGCGACCAGTAGGGAGCGCATTCCGCACAGGACGTGCGGAATAGTCGGCAAGGCTGGGTTACGCGGGAGCCGACGTGACGTCGGCGACGTAGTAACCGTTAGTCCCCCCTTTCGCATTTGGTCAAGCCATGAATAATAACCTAAATTCCCTTAACAACTAAACGGAAAGAAGTCACCAAGAAAATTGCCACAACGGCCGTTGTGCTTCCTTTTTTACCGCTTTGTCGTGAGGGAAAATCGGGGTACTATTGAAACCAAAGGCGTTTAAAAAACGGACTTCCGAAAAACCCCCTTTTCCCATAGTATTATGTGGCTGGCTTGTAAATTATTTATGTTGTGAAGGAGCGAACTAGTGGCTGGAACTTTAAGCGGAATGAAAGTGGAAATTATCGATTTGCAACCGTGGGTTAAAAAGCTCACCGTTGAGATACCGGTGGAAAAAGTGGCCGGGGAATCCGAGGCGAAATTCAAGGAGATTGGCAAATTTGCAAAAATCGCCGGGTTTCGCCCCGGCAAGGCCCCGAGGCATATTCTAGAAAAGCTTTATCAGGACTCCGTGCTGGGCGAGGTGGGGCAACAGCTCATCAACGACGGCTATCGCTCGGCGGTGGAGGACCACAAGCTTGAGGTGTACGGCGAGCCGGAGTTCAACGAGATACGCGTTGAAAAAGGAAAGCCGATTTCATTCAGCGTGGTCGTGGAGACCTTTCCGCAGATAACCGTGCCGGATTTTTCCGGCTGGGAGTTCGACAGGGTCACGACGAGCGTGGACGAAAAACAGCTCGAAGACCAGATAAACCATTTTTTAAACGACCACGCCGAGGTGATTCCCGCCGAGGGCCGTCCCGCAAAGGAAGGGGACTACGTGTTTTTGGACGTGGAGGGAAAAATTGACGGCGTCGAGGACCCGGCCCTTGGAACAAAGGGGGACAAGCTTATTCTTTCCACGGACGGGAAAAATATGTTCAAGGAGTTCCACCAAAAGATCGTCGGCATGAACACCGGCGAGGAAAAAGAGTTTTCCATGAAGCTCCCCAAGCAGTACCCGAACGCCGAGAAGGCCGGAAAGACGGCGAATTTCAAGGTGAAGGTCAACAGCATAAAGGAGATAAAACGCCCTGAGCTGACGGACGAGTTCGTCAACGCCCAGTTTGGTTTTAAGACCGCCGTTGAGATGAGGGAAAAGCTCCGGGAATCGGCCGTCCACAAGGAGACGGAGTTCGCGGAGCAGAAACTGCGCCAGTCCATGATGAAAAAATTCAGGGAAAGCGTGACGTTCGACCTTCCGCCGAAGCTGGCCTCCCACTACGCCGAGAATTACAAAAACAGAAGGCTTAGGGCGGCGGGACAGATGGGGATGGATCTTAGAAAGTCCCCCGGGTTCGACGCGGCGGAGTTTGAAAAGCTTTGCAAGGACAAGGGCGCCGACATGGCGAGGGACGAGGTTATTTTAGAGACAATCGGCAAGGCCGAAAAGCTTTCGCCGGACGAGGCAAAAATGCACGGCCTTCAGCACGAATACGCGGACATACTCGGTTCCAAGAATCAGTCCGACCAGCGCAACGCCTACATGTACATAATCAAGGAGGCGATGGAGGAGAGCGTGTTCAAGTTTATCTGCGGCAAGGTTAAAATAACCGACAAGACGGTTGAACTAAACGACGTTAAGGAGAACGATTGATGCTTATTCCCATAGTAGTTGAGCAGACGGCAAGGGGCGAAAGGTCGTATGACATTTATTCCCGGCTTTTGAAGGACAGGATAATTTTTTTGGGCACGCCGATTGACGACCACGTGGCGAACGTCATCATCGCCCAGTTGTTGTTTCTAGAGACCGAGGATCCGGACCAGGACATCTACGTTTACATCAACAGCCCCGGCGGCGTGGTTACGGCGGGCCTTGCGATATACGACACCATGCAGTTCATAAAGCCGGACATCCAGACCTATTGCATAGGGCAGGCGGCGAGCATGGGCTCGCTTTTGCTTTCCGCTGGCGCGAAGGGGAAGCGGTTTTCGCTTCCGAACTCCAGAATAATGATTCACCAGCCGTCCGGCGGGTTCCAGGGGCAGGAGTCGGACATCGAGCGACAGGCGACGGAGATAGCGCGTAATAGAAAGGTGCTGGAGGGGATTTACAGCAAGCACACCGGGCAGACCATGGAAAAGCTTAAGGTGGACACCGACAGGGATTATTTTATGAGCGGCCTTGAGGCAAAGGAATACGGCCTTATTGACGAGGTGATAGAGTCCCGATTGCTCTCCAAGAAAAAGGGCGAGGGCAAACGGAACGAGGACATATAGGGAGCGATATGACGCCAAAAAAAGAGATCGGGAACAAGGACCTCAGATGCTCGTTTTGCGGAAAAAGCCAGGGCGAGGTTAAGAAGCTCATCGCCGGGCCTATGGTCTACATCTGCGACGAGTGCATAGACCTGTGCAACGAGATTATCGTCGAGGAATGGAACCAGGAGAAAAACGCCGCGTACGCCGGGCTTCCCAAGCCGTCCGAGATAAAGGCGGTGCTGGACGATTATGTAATCGGGCAGGACGAGGCGAAGAAGGTTCTTTCCGTCGCCGTGCACAACCACTACAAACGAATCGAGGCCAACGTCGTTTCCGACGACGTGGAGTTGCAAAAAAACAACATTCTATTGATAGGCCCTACGGGCACCGGGAAAACGCTTCTGGCGCAGACGCTCGCCCGGATGCTGAAGGTCCCGTTTACAATCGTGGACGCGACCACGCTCACCGAGGCCGGGTACGTTGGGGAGGACGTGGAGAACATAATCCACAGGCTTCTCCAGACTGCGGAGTACAACATCGAGAAGGCCCAAAAGGGCATCGTCTACATAGACGAGATTGACAAGATTAGCCGAAAGACCGACAACCCCTCGATAACCCGCGACGTTTCGGGCGAGGGGGTTCAACAGGCCCTGCTGAAGATTATAGAGGGGACCGTGGCCAACGTCCCGCCGCAAGGGGGGAGAAAGCACCCGCAACAGGAGTTTTTGCAGGTGGACACCACCAACATTTTGTTCATCTGCGGCGGCGCGTTCGTCGGGCTTGAAAAAATCGTGGAGCAAAGGACCGGAAAGCAGTCCATCGGCTTCGGCGGCGAGGTGGTTTCCAAAAAAGACAAGAAGGCCAACATCCTTGTGGAGACTCAGCCGGAGGATCTGCTGAAATTCGGCCTCATACCGGAGTTCATAGGGCGTCTGCCGGTCGTGGCGGTGCTTGAGGATTTGACCGAAAGCGCGCTCGTAAAAATACTTCTGGAGCCGAAAAACGCCATCGTAAAGCAGTACCAAAAATTGTTTGCGTTCGACAACGTGACCCTGAAGTTTTCAGAGGGGGCGATAAAGGCGATAGCGCAGGAGGCGATAACCCGCAAGCTTGGCGCGCGCGGGCTTAGGTCCATACTGGAAAAGGCGATGTTGCAGATAATGTACGAGGTGCCGGGCAACCCGGATATAGAAGAGGTCATCATCAGCGAAGAGGTTGTAAGAAACAAGACCCAGCCGATGGTGAGCTACAAGAAGAAGGCGGGCTAAAAAAATTACGGAAGGTGAAATGAACGCGAAGGAACGATTCTTAAAATCCAGGCTCCCCGAGGTTTTGCCACTGCTTCCCCTGCGGGACATAGTCGTTTTTCCCGGCATGGTCGTCCCGTTGTTCGTCGGCAGGGGGAAGTCCATAGCCGCCGTCAACCACGCGGTGGACAACGGCAAAATCATCATGCTCGCGGTGCAGAAAAACCCCGCGGACGAATCGCCCGAAAAATCCGGCCTTCACGAGGTCGGATGCGTGGGCGAGGTCATGCAGTTGTCGGAGCTTCCCGACGGCACCATGAAAATAATGGTGGAGGGGCTCGCAAGGGCCACGATTTATTCCTACAAGTCAGAGACACCGCTATTCCTCGTGAACGCCAGGATATTGTCGAAAATCACGGACCCGGCCGACCCGGAGATAGACGCGCTGGTAAAAAGCAACCGGCTGTTGTTCGACAAATACGTAAAGGCCGTGGGACACCTGGCCCCGGAGGTGCCATCCCAGATTGCGGAAATTAAGGACCCGGCGGACATCGTGAATTTCATCATGCGGCACGTTGCGGCCGGCGCGCAGGAGCGACAGAATATTTTGGCGGAGCCGTCGGTCAAAAGACAGCTCGAGGGCGTCTACATGACCATCGAAAAAGAGATAGAGATAATCCAGATAGAAAACAGGGTAAAGGGGCGCGTCAAGCGCCAGATGGGGCAGAGCCAGAGGGAGTACTACCTCAACGAGCAGATGAAGGCCATCCAGAAGGAGCTTGGCCGCGGCGACCAAAGGTCCGAGATGGACGAGCTGAGGGAGAAGATTAAAAAGGCCGGCATGCCGCCGGAAGTGGAGGCCAAGGCCGAAAAAGAGGTGAACAAGCTGGAGCAGATGGCGCCGCTCTCCGCCGAGGGGACGGTCGTTAGGAATTATTTGGAGTGGCTCACCGACGTTCCGTGGAAGGCGCATAGCGTGGAAAAGCTCGACACCAAGCTGGCCCAGAAGGTTTTGGACGAGGATCACTTCGGGCTTGAAAAGGTCAAGGACAGAATTTTGGATTATCTCGCGGTTAGAAAACTTTCCAAAACCGGGCGCGGGCCGATACTTTGCCTTGTCGGCGCACCCGGGGTCGGCAAGACGTCGCTCGGCAAATCCATAGCTCGGGCGATGGGGCGGAAGTTCGTGCGGGTGTCGCTCGGCGGCGTGCGCGACGAGGCCGAGATAAGGGGGCACAGGCGCACGTACATCGGCGCGCTTCCGGGCAGGATAATTCAGTCCATGAAAAAGGCCGGAACGATCAACCCGGTGTTGATGCTGGACGAGGTGGACAAGATGACCGCCGATTTTAGGGGAGACCCCTCGGCCGCGCTTTTGGAGGTTTTGGACCCAGAGCAAAACAAGGCGTTTAGCGACCATTATTTGGAGGTGGACTACGACCTTTCGGAGGTCATGTTCATAACCACCGCGAACACGCTTCATTCCATTCCCGCGCCGTTGTTGGACAGGATGGAGGTCTTGCGGATGTCCGGCTACACGGAGGACGAAAAGATCGGCATAGCGCAGGGATTCCTAATCCCGAAGCAGATGGAGGAGCACGGCCTGCAGAAGGACCAACTGGTTTTTTCCAGAAAGGCGCTTTCCTTCATCATCCGCGGATACACGCGCGAGAGCGGCGTTAGGAGCATCGAACGGCTGATAGCCAAGGTTTGCAGGCGCACCGCGCGCAACGTCGTCGAGGGGGTTAAATTTTCGCCCAGCGTCGGCGATACGGTTTTGAAAAAAATGCTCGGCCCCGTCAAGTTCAGGGAGGAGGGGGCCAAGGCGCACGGCGAGTTCGGTTTTGCAAACGGCCTTGCCTGGACCGAGAACGGCGGCGAGATGATGCAAATAGAGGTCAGCGTGGTGCCGGGCAAGGGGAGGCTTATTCTCACCGGCAAGCTCGGCGAGGTCATGCGCGAGTCCGCGCAGGCGGCGCTCACGTACATCAGGTCGAGGGCGCGTCTTTTTTCGCTTCCCACGAAGTTCTACTCCAGAACCGACATACACATCCACGCGCCCGAGGGGGCCATCCCGAAGGACGGCCCTTCCGCCGGGATAACGATGGCCTCGGCCATGGTAAGCGCGTTTTGTAAAACGCCGGTGAGGCACGACGTGGCGATGACCGGCGAAATAACGCTAAGGGGCAAGGTTCTGCCTATCGGCGGGCTAAAGGAAAAGGCCCTTGCCGCGCTCCGGTTCGGCGTGAAGACGGTGGTGATTCCCAAGGACAACGTGGGGGATTTGGAGGAGATACCGAAAAACCTCCTTAAGGAGATTAAGTTCGTCCCGGTGGACTCCATGGACGCGGTTCTGGATGCGGTCATGTCGAAATCCGTATTCAAGGGCGGCTCGAAAGTTCGCGTGCTGAAGAAAAAGCACTCGGGGCCGCAGTTGGATTCCATCGGCGGAATAACCTGAAAATAATCTATGCAAAAGGCGGTTCCGCGACAGACGGTTGAGAAAATAGCGGAGGAATACGGCTGTACGTACGACGAGGCGTTGAACGCGTATCTAAGGGCCGACAACACCTATAACGACTCGCTTCAATCCACGCTCGGCCATCGAAAAGGGGAGGGCCGAAAGGATCCGCCGCCGCTGTTGACCCCGAAACAGATCAAGGCGCACCTGGACAAATACGTCATAGGCCAGGAGGACTACAAAAAAAGGCTCGCAATCGCGGCGAGCTACCACTTCGCGCTCGTTCGAGTGAAGCAGGACAACGAGACGTTTTTAAGCGGCTTCGACGTAAAGCGGTTTAGGAAGAAAAACACGCTCATCTCCGGCCCCAGCGGTAGCGGCAAGACCTACTGCGTGGAAGTTTTGGGAGATTTGCTAAACGTGCCGGTGCACATAGTGGACGCGACGGACTACACCGAGGCCGGATACGTGGGGAAAAACGCCGAGGACATGATACGCGAGCTTATAACAATCGCGCCGGGGGAGAACAAGCGTGAACGGGCGGAGTTCATCAACCGCAACGGCGGGCTTATATTCATAGACGAGATAGACAAAAAGGCCAAAGAGGGAAATATGCTCGGCATAGACGTCTCCCGCGAGGGGTTCCAAAGGGCGGTGCTGAAGCTGATAGAGAGAAAACAGGTCTCGATAGAGGATCCCAACAGCCCGGCCTCGCAGATTCAGGATTTGGTGGAACAGCAACGCGGCGGCGACCAGTCGAAAAAGAAAAACATGATAAACACCGAGAACATTCTTTTTATCCTAGGCGGCTCCTTCCAAAGGCCGCACGACACGATGGAGGCCATCGTCAAAAAACGGCTCGACAGCAAGACGGGAAAAGTGAAGGACGACGGCTCCCTGACCATCAGCGGATTCATGATGGAAAGCCCCGGGTCGAAACAGGAGAAATTTAGAAATTATTACAAGGACACGAACGAGGACGACTACATCCGGTTCGGCCTGATACCGGAGCTGGTGGGGCGCGCGCCGATTAGGACCTACGTGAACCCGCTTTCAAAAAACGACCTCGTTAGAATTATGACGCAGACCGAGGACTCCATCCTCAACCAGTACAAACTGGAGTTCAAGCTGTTTGGAATTGACCTGGCGTTTACGCAGGACGCCATCGAGGAGGTCGCCGAAAAGGCGGAGAAAAAGAAGACCGGGGCGCGGGCGCTTGTCAGCGAGTGGGAGGGGGTTTTGACGGACTTTCAATACGAACTGCCCGGCACAAACTTCAGCTCCGTCCAGATTGACGGGAAGATATGCAAAAAACCGCAGGACGCGATAATGAAGTTGATGGAGAAATCGCCGTTTGTGGACTTTATAGGCCGATTTAAGATGGACTACGGCCTGACGCTGAAGTTCACGGACGAGGCGATAAAGTTCGTGGAGGAATACGCGGTCTCGCGCAACATCCAGGTGTACGAGGCCCTCAACCTGCTTCTTGCCGGCGCATCGGCCCTCAACTACATGCATTACGGCGGCGAGTTCGTGATAACGGACAAGATTTTGGATGACGAGAAATATTTCGACAAGCTGTACGTGGAGTGGCACAAAAAACAGATGGAACAAAACGGGTAAAAGGCGGATAATTGGCGGATGGAAAATCACATGGGGAAAAAGGGATGACGTCGCAGTACGAGTCGTGGTTCGAGTGTTTCGCAGGTTGCGGGGAGAGGTATTCCATCAAGGAGGTCGTCTACGAGTGCCGAAAATGCGGCGCGCTCCTTCAGGTGGCCCACGACATGGAAAAACTCAAGAAAACCGGGGCCGAGGAGTGGAAAAAACTTTTCCAAGAGCGCAAACACGGCACGCAATGGCCTTACGGTAGCGGCGTTTGGAGCAAGAAGGAGTGGGTCTGCCCCGAGGTCAGCCCGGAAAACGTGGTCTCGATGTACGAGGGGGAGACGAACCTTTTCTGGGCTGAAAGGCTGGGGCACTCCATCGGGCTGGACAATTTGTGGATAAAGCTTTGCGGCAACAGCCACACCGGCTCCTTTAAGGATCTCGGCATGACGGTTCTGGTGTCCGTCGTAAAGCAGATGATATCGGAGGGGAAACACATACGGGCGGTGGCGTGCGCCTCCACCGGCGACACCTCGGCGGCGCTTGCGGCGTATTGCGCGGCGGCCGGGATAATGCCGATTGTGTTTCTCCCGAAGAACAAGGTGTCGGTGGAGCAGTTGATCCAGCCCATCGCCAACGGTGCGCTTGTGATTTCGCTCAAGACCGATTTCGACGGTTGCATGAAGGTGGTGCGCGAGATAACCAAAAACGACGAGATATACCTGGCAAACTCCATGAACTCGCTGAGGATAGAGGGGCAAAAAACCGTGGGCATAGAGATATGCCAGCAGTTCGACTGGAAAATCCCGGACGTCGTCATAATTCCCGGCGGGAATTTGGGGAACGTCTCGGCCCTCGGCAAGGGATTCCTGATGATGGAGGAGCTTGGCCTTATAAACAAACGGCCGACCATCATCGTGGCCCAGGCGAAAAACGCCAACCCGCTGTACAGGGCGTTTAAAAAGGGCTTCAAGCAGTACAAGCCGATTAAGGCGAAAACCACCATCGCCTCCGCCATTCAAATAGGCGACCCGGTTAGCTATGATAAGGCGGTGCAGGCCCTAAGGCAGTTCGACGGGCAGGTGGTGGAGGCGACGGAGTCCGAACTGGTGGAGGCGAGCGTGGCGGCGGACCGGACGGGCATGTACTCCTGCCCGCACACCGGGGTGGCTCTTGCCGCGCTGTTTAAGCTCGTTAAAAACGGGACGATAAAAAAATCGTCGTCTGCGGTCGTCATCTCGACGGCGCACGGGCTTAAGTTTTCGGATTTCAAATATAAATATCACACCAAAAAACTTAGTTTTAAAAGCAAAACTCCGAACGTGCCCGTCGAGGCGGAGCCGAGGGTGGACGCAATTCGCAAAATTATTGACGCAAGATTTAAAAAGATGACCAAGGCCGCGGCCTCAAAGTGATTGGAAGATGATCTTTGCATGGCGGGGGTTGGCTGGCCCCCTCAGAAACGAATAAATTAAAACCGACCGGTTGGTTTCAAATTAAGCGTAGGGAGAAAATGATGGGTAAAATCGCAACTTACTGGGAAAACCTCCAAAAGCGGGAAAAGGTCATAATAGGCGCGACCATATTAGTTCTTGTTTTATGCCTGACTTTCTATTTTCTGACCGGGAAAAACATAGAGCCAACCGTCAACGCAAAAACAGGGTTTGCGGCGGTTGATAAGGAGAACAAAGAATACGCCGCCATAATCCAACAGCTGGAGGCCATTAAGAACGGGCAGGAAAAGTTGGAGGCGGATTTTGCCCGGAAAAAGGAGGCGGAAAACACTCCTGCCGAGAAGGTGAAACCGCTTGATTTGGGAACGGGGCAGGCTGACGGCCCCATGACGCCTTCCACAAATGTGGCGGGCGGGAAAGATTCGATAAAAAGGCCTAAATCCCAGCTAGGTATGATATATATGGTCGGAGAAGAGCAAGTGGCTGTGATAGGCGGTAGGCAATTTCATGTTGGCGACAAGCTTGGTGATTCTGCCATAACTTCAATGACTTTGGATTATGTTGAGTTCGAGACTGGCGGAAAGAAATGGAAGATGTATGTTTCGGGAAATGAGGAGTAGGCTCCTCGTTTTGATTCTGGTGGGAGTTACCCCGTTTTTGTGGGCGTCGTGCGCGACGTTGCCCAAAACGCCGCCAAATGCCGCCAAAAAAAACGAGGCCCTAAAAGCCAAAACTGCGGACGAGGCCGTGCCAAAACCGGCCGTCAATAATGAAAAGATCGAGGAGACAAAAGCCCTCACCATCCAGATGAGGGAAAGCGAAAAAATAGAGACGCCGGAAACGACCCACCCAAAGGAGAATTTATTCTCCCTCCATTTTAGGGAAATAACGCTGGATTCCATTATCTCCCTCCTGGCGGACAGGGGAAAAAATTTCAGATACGTGATTCATCCGGACGTCGGGGAGCGAAAGGTTCTCGGACTGGCGTTGGAAAACATAACGTGGCGCGACGCCCTGCAAATCATAGCAAAGCTTCATAACCTGGACGTCTCGGAGGAGCACGGCCTTATCATCGTGAACACCTCCAAGAACGCCGCCGAGTTTCAGACCGACCAGGCGAACCGCGCGGACAAGGCGCAAAAGCTGATGGAGGCCGAGAGAAAAAAACAACTTGAGGAGGCCAAGACAAAAGACCAGGCGGAGGGGGAAAGAAAAACCTATCGCACGTTCAAGCTTAAGTACGCGGAGCCAACCGAGGTTGTCGCATATCTCAACGCCGTGATTAACGGCCTGACCGAATCCGGCGCGCCAGCACCCGCTCCGTCCGTGCCGGAATCCCAACCGTCGGGCGGCTTCCGGGTGTTGTTCGGGGTTTTTACAAAGGCTTCGCTGGTGACGGCCTACGGGTCGCCCACCCAGCTTGAGGACGTCGCAAAACGCCTAAGCGAGATTGACGTCCCCCAAAGGCAGATTTACATTGAGGCGAGGATAGTGGAGGTTTATAGGAACTACTCCCACGAGCTTGGCATCGAGTGGGGCGGTAGCTCCGCGGGTGGCCAGCCGGCGCTTTCCTCGTCCACCGCCATCGTCTCCGGATCGGCCGGGGCGGGCGGGACGCTGAGCAATGCGGCGGTCTCCCTTCCGGCCAACGCGATTTCTGGGTCAAACGCGGCCGGGGTGAATCTATCCCTTAGCGACGTGGCCGGAACGACCAAGTTAAACATAAGACTCAGCGCGCTTGAGACCGAGGGAAAAAGCAAGACCATATCCAACCCGAAAATTACGACCATAAACGGCGTGAAGGCCGAGATAAAAAGCGGAAGGGAAATCCCCTACCAACAGTCCGCCGGCGGATCCAGCGGAGCCACGACGATAGCCTTTAAAAACGCGGTGATATCGCTCTCCGTAACGCCGTTCGTGACCCCGGACGACAAGATTAGCCTAAAAATCACGGTTAAAAAGGACGTCTCGAAAATTCCGATTCTTGGCTGGTTTTTCAAGGGGAAGTCGAAGGTTGACAACGAGAAAGAACTGCTGATTTTCATAACCCCGCGCATAGTCAAAGGAAATTTCTCATGACGAATAATTACGAAACGGGTCAAAAAAATGGGATTATTGTAGCCCTTCTGGTTATTGCCGGCGTGCTTTTGTTTTTCGTGTGGCAGGCGCAGGCGGTCTCGCCAGCCGGCATAATGACGGCCGACGAAATTAAGGGGCGCATAGAGGTGCTGGAAAAGACCACCTCCTTCATAGCCGTCGGGGACGTCGTATTGGTCGTGATGAACAAACCCGTTCTTTTGATGCGCGGCGACCGGCTGGAGATTTACGACCCGGACAACACGGGCAAAACAGACTCGAGAAAACAGAAAATTCTTAAGCACGTCGGAAGGCTTGTCGTCATCGAGGTCGGGAACGGGAGAATTGTCGGCAAAGTTGAATTTGCAAAACAGGAGATAGCGTCTGAAAGTTACGTTGATTTTTCAATCCCGGAGAAAATTCAAACCGACGCCTATACGCCGCATCTGAAGGCGCTGGCGGACAAGTTGCTTGAGAAAAATGGGTCGGGAGTGATTAAAATCGCGTTCCCGGACGTCACGGACGCAAGCGGCGACGTAACGAGGCTTGGCGACGCAATTTACGAGAATATCTCGGCCTCGATCTGCGGTCGAAAACAATTTTCCTGCGTTGACCGGGGCGAATTGGCTTCCGTCATGAGGGGCTACGGGCTTGCCACCTCCGCCTCGGCCGGAAAATATTTTATGAAAAAGATAAACAAGGAGTTTGACGCCGATCTCTTTGTAAGCGCGGTCGCGGTTCCCAATCCGGCGGGCGACGGCTCGGCTACAGTCACCGTCAAAATGTTCGGGGCGGGGGACGGCGTGAAAAAACTGGAATTTGCGCTGACGGAGAAAGCCGCCGTCGCGGAGTCGCCCGAAGAGATGGCGCAGGTTGTCGCCAAAAACGACGGGGCCGGCCTGGGTTTTCTCAGGCTTTCGCTCGCCAATACCGACGCTCTTAACGGAAAACAGGTGGACAATCTCTTCGTGGAGCCTTTGGACTCCCACATAGCCGCGCAGTACATGAAAATAATCAGCGACATTGTTCCCAACGTCACGCTGGCGGTTGACGACAAGCCGCTCACCAACAAGGACAAGGCCTCGGCCAACCTCTATTATTCCGACATTCTGTCGGCGGGAAACCATCGTCTTACGGTTACGGTGGCCCCGTCCTTGCCGTCGCGCGGGATAGCCGATTTGACCTATGGAAAGAAAATAGTAAAGACAATGCCGTTTGTCGTGAAGGCGGACGGCGCCGTTCAGACCGACGTGTACGTTAGGATATTTAACAAGCAGGTCATCATCGCGGTGGACAACAACCCGCTAGTCGATAACGCCAATGTGGTTCCGGCCGTCCGGTAGACATGGACGACGCGAAGAAAAGCGCCCCGCCTTCCTCCGACGCCAGGTTTCCCCTGTCCATCCCGTTTGACAAGGGGCAGGGGCCGGTTCCCAATTTAAAAATCACCGACGAGTCCCGGCATTCCCAGAGGACGGACGAGAAACCCGCCGCGACGAAATACGCGGGGATTGCGTTTTGGAAAATTCTTCTTGCGATGCTGTTGTTCCCATTTATATTCAACGGCGGAACCGACGTTTATATTTGGGGGAAGGCGCAACTTTTTCCAAGCCCGGAGGTGAAAATAAGCGCCGAACCGAGGGCTCCCCAGTCCCCCCAAAATTCCGCGCCGTTGGACGCCAAAACGCTTGAGGGGATTTCCGGTCTCATTGCCGGCCAGCGAAAGATGCTGGACGAAGGGGTGGGCAAGGTCGTTGTGATACATCCGTCTTATCCCGGCACTTTTTCTTTGGACGCGGAAAAAAACAAAATTTACGAGTTAAGCGGCGTTAATCTGGACGACCCGCTGGCGGGTTCCGAAAAAATTTCAAAAATAAAATCCCCGGACATTCTTTTCGCAATTATGGAGTCGTTTGACAGGATAGTCCTAAGCGCCGCCCAATACGGCATCTCCGAGTTTCACGTTAAAAACTCGCTTGAAGGGAAGAGGCAGGCGTTAAGGCGCATCCAAGAACTGAGGTAGGCGCGCGGCGTTGCGCCGCGCACCCGTCGTATAAAACTAATTTTTACGAACTATAAACGGAAGTTTTTCCTTCTCGAGTTTTTCCTTTATTTCCTTAAGCTTTTCGTCGTCCGCCACGCCGTTCATCCTGACCGTCGTCACGTCGGTGCGAACCGACTTGTGGCCGACCGTGGATTCAAACCCTTTTTCCGTTAGGCTTTTGGCCCGGGCCTCGGCCTCTTTCTGCGTGTTGAACTGCCCAAGATTAAGGGCGTACTGACCCGCGCCGATTATGTCAACAGTGTTCTTGTAACCCTTCTCGTCCATTTTGGCGGATTCCTTGTCGGCAAGCTCTTTGTATTTGAAATTTTTGTAATAGACCACGGGCCGTTTGACGGCGATGTTTCCCTTTGCGGTCTCCGGCGCAAGCCCCGCCTTTTCAAGCCGGGCCACAAGCCTGGTCGCGTTCGACTCCACGGCAAACGAGCCGACCACCACCATGTATTTTCCAGAGGCCTTTTTCTCCTCGGACGGCCTGATTTTTGCCGCCTTCTCGCCTTTTTCCTTCGACGGTTTCTCGGCGCGGGCCATGTCTGATTTCGCCCCTTTTTGCACGTCTTTTTTGGATTTGGCGTCTTTTGCGACGGTCTCTTTTGATTCCACCTTCGGTTTGACAGGGGTCGCGACAACGGCCGGCGTTTCAACTTTTTTTGGTTCGGCTGGCGCGGGTGCGGGCACCGGCGCGGGTGTGGGCGGCGGCTCTACGACCGCCTCCTGCGGGGACATAAATCGGCTGTAATAGAGGTAGCCGCCAAGGACGAGAACAAGAACGACCAAGAAAATTCTAATCATTCCCTGTCGGGACTTGCTTTTTTCGTCGCCCTTCATTTTTTGTTCGAATTTATCCAAGGAATCATCATCGTCAGAGCCGTATTTGTTTTCGGCCATTTTCAGTCCCTCATGAAAATATTTTTTTTAGAACACTTCCCTAAAACCCGCGTAAATTTGGGCCTTAGGCTCACTTATACCACGTTTTAAGCCGATTTCTAAACAGATTGTCGGCTGTTTGCGGAAAGAATCTCGGCGGTTATTTTCGGCAACATTCGCGCCGCATATTCGACGTCCGCCGGAGTGCTTCCGGCGCCAAGGCTGATTCTTATGGAGCCGAGCGCGTTTTCCCTCGAAACGCCCATCGCCATTAAAACATGGGACGGCTCGATCGAACCGGAGGCGCACGCGGAGCCGCCGGAAACGGCGATTCCGGCAAGATCGCATTTAATCATCACCGCCTCGGCGATTCCGGGGGCGAAACATATGTTGGTTGTGTTGGGTAGTCTTCTCCCGCCCCGGCCGTTTATAAACGCCGACGGAATCGCGCTTAAAAGCCTTTTTTCCAAGTCGTCCCTCAAAGCGGAGATGCGCAGGGCCTCCGAGTCTATTTTTTTTGCCGCGATTTCACACGCCTTGCCAAAACCGATTATCCCGGCCACGTTTTCCGTGCCCGCCCTTAGCCCGCGCTCGTGGCCGCCGCCGTTGACGATGGGGCCGATTTTTACCCCGTTGCGGACGTAAAGACAGCCAACCCCCTTCGGGCCGTATAGTTTGTGCGCCGAAAGGGAGAGGAAATCCACCCCAAGCTCCCGCACGTCCAGCCGCACTTTTCCGGCGCTTTGCACCGCGTCCGAATGCGTCGGCACGCCGCGCTTCCTCGCAATTTTGGAAATTTCCGCCACGGGCTGAATCGTTCCCGTTTCGTTGTTCGAGTGCATCACGGAGACGACGGCGACTTTTTCGTCCAACATCTCCGAGACGCTCGCCAAATCCACCGTGCCGTCGGCGTAGACGCGCGCCGTCCTGCGGCGATATCCGTTTCCAGCAAGATATTCGGCGGTTTTCAAGACGGCGGAGTGCTCCACCGGGGAGGTCAGCACCGTCCACGAGCCGTCCCTGGGCTTGCTCCACGCCGCGCCCTTAAGCGCGAGGTTGTCCGACTCGGTTCCGCCGGAACAAAAAATTATCTCGCGCGGATCCGCTCCGACGAGCGCGGCGGTTTTTTCGCGCGCCTCCTCGATGCGGGCTTTCGCCTTGCGTCCGAGCGAGTGCGCGCTGGAGGGGTTGCCGAAATTTTCCCTCAGGTAGGGGAGCATCTCCTCCAGCACCTCCGGGTGGACAGGCGTCGTGGAGTTGTAGTCCAAATAAACCGGGCCGTTTTTATTCATCGCCGTCGTCACCTCCTGAGGAGATTTTGGCATTTACTGTCATGCCGGGCCTGACCCGGCATCCAATTCCTTTTGTTAGGTTTTTGGAGGCAATGGATTCCCGCTTTCGCGGGAATGACAAAATTGCACTATTCATGAAAACTAAAAATGGTTTAAACGCGCATGCCTTCTATTCGCGCCTCGCTGATGGCGCGGGACATAAAGGGGACGTTTTCGGCGGATCCGAGTCTTGAGACCTCCACCTCCACATCCTCGTCCCTAGGCGCGTCGCTGTATCTTATGGCTATTTCCGCGGCGACCCGGGTGTCGGCGTCGACCTCGGAGCCGCAGACCAGCACCATCGGCCCCTTGTAGTTTTTAATGCGGACGACGAAGTCCCCGTCGGCGGCCATCTTCTCCAGCTTGTCGTTTTCCTGCTCGTTTCTGCCGACGATGACCTTGCACTTGTCGGAGACCCGAAAATGCCTGCCCACCCTGAGGAGGCGCGTCTCGCCGACGGAGGTTTTTTGCGTGTGCGAAAGAAGGTCGCGCATTTTGGCCGCGAAGTGGCCGTCGGTCAGCAGACAGCCGCCTGAGGAGCAAAAGCTCTCCTCGTCCATCCCCATCTCCCTTCCAATCTCAATCTGCGGTTTTCGGGACCTGCCGGAAATCGAGAGCATCTCCTCGCGGTTTATCCACCCCATTTTTTCCGGGATGGTCGGCTCCAAAAGCGCGGCGGAAAGCGGCCTTACGATGAGCCCCTTGAGGCCGGCCTCGTTTTCAATCTGGTGCAGTCTGTTTCTCATCTGCGACATGGGGCGCTGGCTCAGCACCTCGCCGGTGAATATGAATTTCGCGCCTATCTCGTCCATCGCCTCCTTGGCCTGCTTGAACATCATTATCCGGCAGTCGAGGCAGGGATTAATCCCCTTGCCGACGCCGTGTTTTGGCGCCCTTAGCATCTCGATGTACTCCTCGCCCATGAACACGCCCTTTATCCGCAAATCCATTTCGTTCGCGAGTTTGTGCGCGGCGCTTTTGCATCCGTCGTGCTTCTTGGTGCAGTTGCAAAACGGGCTCATAAAGTTCAAAACCGTCACGTCGTAACCAAGCTGTATCATCAGCTTCACCGCGATGGTGCTGTCCAGCCCGCCGGATAGCAACCCGAGCGTCTTAATCTCTTTTCTGTCCATAAACCGCCTTTATTTAAGCTTGATGTCTATCAATGCGTCCTTTTTAATCCTTTTAATCCAGTCGGCCTTCGTCGTTTGAAAGCGCTCCATAAAAATCCTGTTCAATATCTCCCCCTTGACCTTGTCCATCGGCGCCGCCTCGGCGCCGGACTTGGAGAAAACCTTGATGAGATGCCAGCCGAACTGCGTGCGGATCGGCTGGCTAATCTCCCCGGGGTTCAGCGCAAACGCCGCCTTGTCGAACTCCGGCACCATCTGGCCGCCGACCACCTCGCCAAGGTCGCCGCCCGTGTCCCGCGAGGGGTCCTCGGAATATTTTTTTGCGGCCTCGGCAAAATCGAGCCCGTCGGTTATCTCCTTTCGTATGCCGGTTATGACCTTTAGCGCGTCGGCGAAGTCCTCCTCCGTGGCGGTCTTTTTAAGATATTTTAGGATGTGGCTTATTCGCGCCTTCGGCCTCGCGGAAAAGAGGTCCGCGTGTTGCCTGTAAAATTGCGCCACGTCGTCGTCCGAAATGTGCACCTCGTTGCGCACCTCCATGTCCAAAACCTTCCGGGCGATGAGCTGTTCGCCCAACATGGCCCTGTACCGCTCCATGGTCAGGCCCGCGCGTTCCAAAGAGGCGTTAAAATCGGCCCCCTGCGCCTCGGCCCGTCCCCTAAAATCTTCCACCGCCTTGTCAATCTCGTAGGATGTGTTTTTTACATCCTTTTCTTTTCCGAACAGGATGATGAGTTTTTCCTCCACCAGCGTGTCAAGCGCCTCCTTCAACTTCGTGGAGGACGCGTTGGGATCCTGGTTCAATGAGTTCATCTGAAACATTCGCTCGCGCACCTCGGACAGCAGGATTATCTCACCGTTCACGGAGGCGGCCACGCTGTCCGTCTTTTCCCGCGCGTGCGCGGACGGGGCGGAGGCAAAAAGCAGAACCGCCGCTATAACCGGTACAATTTGTCGGTGTAGACCGTGACCTTGGCGTTTCTTCTCAGTTCCTGCAACCATTCTGAAAACCTCTTTTCCAATCGTTCTTGAAACATCCTGTTGTGTATCTTCTCTTTCGCGTCCTGAAACGGCGTTATCCCGGCCTTTTCCGTTTTCGTAACCCTTATGATTTGGAACCCGTACGCCGATTTTATCACCTTGCTGGTCTCGTTTTCCTTAAGCTTGAAAATAACCTCGTCAAGCTCCTTCGGCATCTGGCCCTCCTCCGTCATCCCCAGGTCGCCCCCTTGTTCAGCCTCGGGGCTTTTGGAGTACTTTTTTGCCATCTCTGAAAAATCCGCGCCGTTCGCCAGACTGCCCCGAATCTTTTCGGCGTCGTCCGCGTTGTCGGTCAAAATGTTCAACACCCTTGCCCGGGCCGGTTTTTTAAACTCGTCCGGGTGCTCGTCGTAGTATTTCCTGACCTCGTCGTCGGTGACGGACACCATCTTCGATATTTTTATCGCCAATAATTTTTCCATCAGCAGATTGTGCGCGACGGACTCCTTCCACTCGTCGTAGGTCTGCCCCTGTTTTTCCAGAATGCCCTTCATGCTTGTGGGGGGGAGTCCGTTCAGCAACGCGGCCACGGCGTCCTCCTCCATCTTGGGGGTTATGGTTATCCCGGCCTTCTCGGCCTCCTCTTTTATGAGCCTGCGTTGGATCATAGTGTCCATGACGCCGTTGCGTATCTTTTTTTCCAACTCCTCGTTGTTGGCGTCCCCCAGTTTTATCCGTTTTTTAAAGGAGGAGTATTCCTTTTGAAACTCCCTTCCCCGGATTTCCTTCATGTTTACCACGGCCACGACCTCGTCAGCCGTAGTTCCCGGCGCCTTCTTCGTGTCGCAGGCAAAAGTCGAGAGAAGTGCCGCGGTCAAAACGGCGAGAAATTGCGTAATGCGTTGGCAAGACATAGGCCACCTAGTGTACCCCGGTTTTTCCTTCGCGCAAAGCCCCGAAATTTCGCGGGATTTTTCGCAAATTTTAAATTTTTGACAAGCGGGACTTATGATGCAAAAATAGAGTCGTAGCGAGTCATTAATGAGTCACATTGCGATGGAGGTCGGATTTGAAACAGATTACAATCAGGGGCGTGCCGGAGGCCGTTGAAAAACTGGTAAAAATGGAGGCGAAAAAAAACGGCTTAAGCCTTAACAAGGCGTTTATCGCCCTGCTGGAAAAGCGGGCCGTGGGGGGCGCGAAAGGAAAAAGGGCGCTTCACCACGATTTGGACCGACTTTCAGGGGCGTGGACGAAGGCCGAGGCTGACGAGTTCGAAAAAAACCTCCGTGGACAGCGAAAAATTGACGAGGAATTGTGGAAGAAAACCTAATAATGCTCGACACCTCGGCATATTCCGAATTCATCCGCGGCAACGAGGACGCAAAAAAAAGAATTCAAGAGGCGGACGGCATTTTTTTGAGTCCGGTCGCCTTGGGCGAATTGCTGGCAGGATTTGTCAGCGGGAAAAACGAAAAGGCCAACCGGGCGATTCTTGAGCAATTTTTGTCATCCCCAAGGGTGAGGGTGTTGAACATTGACGGGGAAACTTCGGAACGGTACGCAAACATTGTCCGGCATCTGAGGGAAAGCGGAACCCCTATTCCAACAAACGACGTCTGGATAGCCTCCTCGGCCATGCAACACGGTCTGAAGGTGCTGACGTCCGACGCGCATTTCCAAAAAGTCCCGCAGATAATAACGCTATTTTTATCAGCTATGTGAATTTAAGGTTGAAATCTGTGAATGGGCGACAGGAGTGTCGCCCCTACAAATGCGGGGAAAATTCCAGCATTCCCATTTTCGTGTTTTTTGTGTTTTTTGTGGTTTTCGTGGTTTGACTTCCCCCTTGGCGACTTTGCGGTGAACCCGCGCTTCCTTCTGAAACGGAAGCGGGGTATTATACGAAAATATGCACAGCGAAAAAATATTGGTCGTTGACGACGAGATAAACATCCTCAACTCACTCAGGGGCATCCTCTCAGACGAGGGGTACTCCGTCCGAACCGCGCAAAACGGCGACGACGCGCTAAAAATGCTACAAGAACAGCAGAGCGACCTCGTCCTTTTGGACATCTGGCTTCCCGGCAGGCGCGACGGACTTCAGACCCTTCGCGAAATACGCCGCCTTTACTCCTCCACCGAGGTAGTAATGATATCCGGCCACGCGAGCATAGACACCGCGGTCCGCGCCACCAAAATGGGGGCCTTCCATTTTCTCGAAAAACCGCTCTCGCTTTCGGGGATGCTCGAGACCGTCACCGCCGCCCTCAACCATTCGGCGGAAAAAAAGAAAAAGGGGGACTCGGAAAGCCTCGTCTACATCACCGGTTGCCCGGCGATGGACCGCGTGAAAGTCCGGCTACAGATGGCGGCCTCCGGCTCCGAGCCGATGCTGATAGTGGAGCCGGCGCTAATCACGGGCGGGCCGGGGTCGGGCAAGGAATACTCCGCGCGGTATCTGCACTCCGTCAGCGACAGGAGAAACGACACCTTTATAAAGGTGGCCTGCAGGCGTCTTACAAACACGGCGTTTTACGGGCTTTTTGGAGCCGCCGACGAGGACCCGAAAAGCGACGATTCGAGCTTTGCAAAACTCACCGGCACGATATTTTTGGAAAACCCGAACCTTCTGGAACCGGCCCTGCAGGACAGGCTTGCCGAGTTAATCTCCGTCAAGGGCGAGAACAAGGCGTTCGTCGCGGCCGTGACCGTGGCGCCGGGGGAGCAGGCCCCGAAAATGAGCCATGCTTTGGAAAAATGTTTTCCCGGCGGGCCGATAACCCTTCCGCCTCTTTGCGAAAGAGGGGCGGGGGTGAACGAGATGATAGACAATTTCGTCACCTCGGCGGGCTGGGATTTCGGCAAGACCGGCATCCGGCTCTCCCCCAAGGCGATGGAAAAAATGACGACCTATTCTTGGCCCGGCAACGTGAAGGAGCTAAACTCCGTGGTTGAAAACGCCGTGATGGCCTGCCCCACTCTTCAGATTTCCGAGGACGAGGTGAACCTTGGCGCCGGGAACTCCGTGCCGGCCGAGCCGGTTTTGGGCGGGGCGAGTACTGCCGCGCCGTCGGCCCGCGGTGGCTTTACGCAAAAAACAATCGGCAAAAGCGTGGTGCTTTGCGGGCTTGGCCTGCACTCCGGGCTTAAGACCGGGATAATCCTGGCCCCTCTGCCGGCGAACAGCGGAATAATATTTGGCGACATATCGTCCGGCAGACAGGTGAAGGCGCACGTGGATTTTGTGGAGTCCACCGAATACGCGACCAAACTGCAACAGGGGACGGTGAGCTTTCGTACCATCGAGCACCTCATGGCGGTGTTAAACGCGTACGGCATAACGAACGCGCTTATAAAAGTCGGCGAGGAGGTCCCTATTATGGACGGCTCGGCGGTGCAACTGTGCGACATGATAGAGAAGGCCGGGGTTGTGGAACAGGCGGGAGCGGTGGAGCCGATTGTTTTGAAGGAACAAATTTTAATCGGCGACATAAATAAAAAATACATCCTCGCCGAGCCGTGCGACAGGCTGGTGGTGGAGTACAGGCTGGACTACCCGCAACCGGTTGGGAAACAGACGGCCGTGTTCGACGGCGCCGAGGGGGTCGCGTCCTTTAAGTCGGGCGTGGCCCCGGCGCGGACCTTCGGGTTTGTGGAGCACATAAAGAAATTCGAGGGGAAGGGGTTCGCCGAGGGGGGCAAGCTTAGCAACTTCATCCTAATAGACGGCGAGCGGGTGATAAACACCACCCTGCGTTTCGACAACGAGTTCTCGCGGCATAAAACGCTCGACCTGATGGGCGACATCTATCTCCTAGGCAGGCCGTTGAACGCGAAAATCACCGCCAACATGACGGGACACACTGAAAATATTCTGCTCGCCCGGCGCATAGTGGCCGACTACGTCAGATAAGACGGGCTAAAAGAAACAATGTTTGACCACAGATTAACGCCGATTTACACAGATTGGAACGGGGAAGGGGCGGCCAAGCCTTCTTTCCCGTATTTAATCTGCGTAATCTGCGCTAATCTGCGGATAGGTTCCCCAATTTTTGTCGCCGGTATTTTATGAAAAGTAAGCACAAGTACGCGGTGTTCGTTTCCGGGCGCGGAAGCAACCTAAATGCGATGTTCGACGCGGTGCGGGACGGGCGCCTTTCTTACAAGCCGGATTTGGTGCTGACCGACAACCCCTCAGCCACGGCGTTGGAATACGCGCGTGAAAACGGGGTGGAGACCTGCTGGGTTGACCCCGCCGTAAACAAGGGGCGCAGGGCCTTTGCGGAAGCCGCTATTAAAGAGCTAAAGGCGCGTGGGATAGACACGATTTGCCTTGCGGGATTTATGCGAATAGTGGACAAGGCGTTAGTGGACGCATTTCCGGGGAGAATCATCAACATTCATCCGGCGTTGCTTCCGGCCTTTCCGGGGTTGGACGCGCAGAGGCAGGCGTTGGAGGCGGGTGTTGCGGAGTCCGGTTGCACGGTTCATTTTGTGGACGAGGGGGTGGACACCGGCGCGGTGATAATGCAGGCGCGCGTGCCGGTGGAGAAGGGGGACACGGTGGAGACGCTCTCAAAGAGGATTTTGGAGCAGGAGCACAGGATTTACCCCGAGGCGGTCCAGGCTCTGATGGACGACCGGATATAATTAACCTCTCGCGAAGCCGCGAAGAACGCGAAAGAGGAAAACCACGAAAAACACAAAAGGACACGAAGACGAGGAATAAATCCCCATTTCGGTGGGTACATCCTTTAGGATGTACTTTGCCGCGTAAGCGGCGGCAGTAAAAGGTTTTATTCTTGTGCGTGTGAAATCCGAGCGTGCATCACCGCGGTAAATGGTTGAGACTTTAAAATGTGAATCAGAGCTAGCGGTTTGAGACTGCACGATGGTTGACGAAGGCCACTTTTGATGAAGGTTGCCGAAAATCATTTTGTTTGGCTTTTCCGGCCGAAGTACACACTAAAGTGTGTACCCACCACCATTGTGACACGATGCTTTAATCCCGTCTTGGCGGGTTGGCGGTTAAGAAGGTATAGTGTTTCAAAATGGCGAAGAATAAGAAGAGGCTGGACGTACTGCTCGTGGAGCGCGGGCTTGCCGAGACGCGCGCGAAGGCGCAATCCATGATACTTTCCGGGAACGTCTATTCCGGCGACAAAAAATTGGAAAAGGCCGGGGCCAACTTTGACGACTCTATAGACCTTGACGTGCGCGGAAAGGAGCATCCCTTCGTCTCGCGCGGCGGGGTTAAACTTTCCGCCGCGTTAAGCGCGTTCGCAATCAACCCGCACGGGAAAAAAGCGCTCGACATCGGAGCGTCCACCGGCGGGTTCACCGATTGTCTTTTGCAAAACGGCGCGACGGAGGTTCTTGCGCTGGACGCAGGCAAGGGACAGTTGGATTGGAAACTGCGCTCCGACCAGAGGGTGAAATTGGTGGAGGGATTCAATGCGCGTAACCTCACCAAGGCTGATTACGGCTCCGATTTTGGGATAGTGGTCATTGACGTCTCCTTCATCTCGCTCGACCTCGTATTGCCCGGCGCCGCGGACTCCACCGCCGACGGTGGGATTATCATCGCGCTTGTGAAACCGCAGTTCGAGGCCGGTAGAGAAGAGGTCGGCAAAGGTGGATTGGTGAAAGACCCGGCGGTGCAGGCGAGGGCGGTGGAGAAAATCGTCAAGCTCGGAGAGAGCCTAAAGCTAATGCCGCTCGGCACTATTGAATCGCCCATCACCGGCGCGACCGGCAACAGGGAATTTTTGGCCGTATTTTTAAAGACTCCGAAGGACTCCAAATTTTTGGTTCCAAGAAACAAACCGTTTCCGCCGATGGATACGAAGGGGACCGTCTTTTACCCCATCGTAAGCAGGGCGGCGCAGATTTTGCCTCTGGCCCGCGCCGGGGTGAAAATGATTCAACTGCGGATAAAGGATTTAAGCGGGAGCGAGTTGGAGGCGGAGATTGCATCCGCCGTCGGGCACGCCAAAAAATTTAATCTCAATCTTTTTGTAAACGATTATTGGGAACTGGCGATAAAGACGGGGGCATACGGGGTTCACCTCGGGCAGGAGGATTTGCCGGGTGCCGATTTGGACGCGATACAAAGGGCTGGGCTGAGGCTCGGGGTCAGCACCCACGACAGGATGGAGTTGGAGGTGGCGAAGGCGGTGCGCCCGTCGTACGTCGCGTTCGGGCCGGTTTTTTACACCAAACTAAAGGCGATGAGGTTTGCGCCGCAGGGGGTGGACCGGCTGAAGGTCTGGAAGGGGCTGACGCAGTTCCCGTTTGTGGCGATAGGGGGGATAACGCTGGAGAACGCCCCGGAGGTTTTGGGCGCGAGGCCGGATTTTATTTCGGTGGTGGGGGACGTGGCGAACGCACAAGACTCCGAGACGAGGGCGCGCGCCTGGCTTGAAATGCTTAGGTGAAGGCACCCCCCTTTTTACCCCCCCCTTGCCTTAATCGGACGCGGGAAACTATCGGCGCTGTTTTTGTGCTACAATCGGAACCTCATAAGCATTTTGGGGGCTGATTGAAAACTTCTGAGTCTTTGCAGACGAAGCTGGTGCGCACGTTCGTTGCGGTGTGGGTCGCGGGAATTTTACTTATAACACTGCTGTTGACGGGATTGTTCTATCTTCGCGACAGGAGGCTCATCATCACCCAAACCCGCGAGAAGGCGAATATGATTAGGACGGAGCTGTTGGCCTCCATGTCCACCGCCGGCCCGGAGGCCGCCGAGGCCGCCGTAACCCGCTTCAAGCAACAATCCAACTTTGGTTTTCGAATGGTGGAGGGGCGCGAAATCCTCAAGCAATTCGGGACGCACGACGGCGAGTTCCCGCGCGACCGGATGGAGGATGACGTGCTAAGCGGCAAAATTAGCGAGTATTCCGACCTTACGGGAACAAAGTTCAGATATGTAATTCCTTTCGTCACGGACGAACGATGCGGCAAGTGCCACCAAGACCTGGACGGGAAACCGATGCCGGCGGGAAGGGTAAACGGCCTCGCCGAGTTTGTTTACGACGTGACGGAGTGGCGGAACAGCTCCCTTCGTCTTCTCGCGGAAATGGAGTTGTTCGTTGTTCTGGTCATGCTTGTGGCGGGGTACTCGCTTTTTATCGCCCTTAGGAGGCAGGTGCTTTTGCCGCTGAGGGAGATAACCGGGGCGATTGTGTCGCTCGGCGAGGGGGGCGCGGTCAACGCGGAGGCCATCAAGGCGGACAACGCGGAAATTTCCGTTCTTGCCGAGGAGGTGCGGAAGATGGCCGAGTCAATCGAGGCAAAACGGAAGGCGCACATTTTGGAAATGGAAAACGAGCGGAAAAAAACCGAGCAGATTAAAAATTTCGTGCTCTCGCAGGCCGATCACCACGGGATAACAAGCCAAAAGGACATCTCGTTGATGACAAAAAGGCTGGCCCGCGCGGTGGGGGACGTCGAGACGGACAAAATGGCGGAGCTTATAAGCGAGTTTGTCACGCTGGAGAAAAAGGAGATTACCATCGGCAACGACATATCGCTCATCCGCCCCGTCTCGCTGTACCTTACGGATCTTATCGCCGGGAAGAAGGGAAACGTCAAGAAAGGCTCCATCGAGTTGGTGCTTGAGGAGGCGGTCACAAACGCGATAATTCACGGGAACCTGGAGTTGGACTCGAATTTAAAGGATGAGGATTTTGAAAGGTTCGAGAAGGAGATGGAGGCGAGAAAAAACCTGGAGCCGTACAAGGGGAGGAAAGTCCACATCTCCTACGACTTCAAGGGAAACTCGGCGATTTTTAAGATAACGGACGAGGGGGCCGGTTTCGACTGGAAATCGCATCTCTCGATGGATACAAAGCCTGACCTCGCCGTTCACGGGAGGGGCATCATAATCATACGGGCCTTCGCCTCTTCGGTGACTTATGACGAAAAGGGAAATCAAATAATCATAACCTTCGACGTCTGAGCGGGACGCGGAGGAGGCCTCAAATGAAAAATTCGGGCGAGGTTCTTAGGTTTGATTTCATCGTCGTCGGCTCCGGGCTGGCGGGGCTTGTGTTCGCGCTGGACGTGGCGAAAAAGGGCGCCGTAGCCGTGCTCACAAAGCGGGAGGTCAAAGAGTCGAACACCCTCTACGCGCAGGGGGGAATAGCCGCCGTCACGTCGGGCGACGATTCGTTCGACCTCCACGTAAGGGACACGCTACAGTCCGGCGCCGGTTTGTGCCGGGAGGAGGCGGTGAAGGTGTTGGTGGAGGGGGGGCCTTCCGCCATCGAATATCTCTCGAACTTGGGGGCCATGTTCACGCGCTCAAACGCCTCGCCCACCTCGCCTCTGGATTTGCACCGCGAGGGGGGGCACTCCACTCGAAGGGTCGTACACACCGAGGACCTGACCGGCAAGGAGCTGGAGCGCGCTCTAATCACCGCAGTAAAAGCGGAAAAAAACATAAAAATCTTTGAGAACCACACGGCGATTGACATGGTTCTAAGGTCGAAGATGGAGGGGGAGAAAAACGGAGTCGAGGAGGTCATAGGCGTGTTCGCGCTGGACACGAGCGCGGGCGAGGTGAGAACCTTCATGGCGCCCGCCACGTTTTTGGCGACAGGCGGATGCGGAAAGGTTTATCTCTACACGTCGAACCCCGACGTCTCGTCCGGCGACGGGATGGCGATGGCCTATCGCGCCGGGGCGCGCATCACCAACATGGAGTTCATGCAGTTCCACCCGACCATCGTCTACCACCCGGCCCTCAATTCGTTCCTGATTTCCGAGGCGGTGCGGGGCGAGGGGGCGGTGCTAAGGCTGATAAACGGAAAGACGTTCATGGAAAACTACCACCCGATGGCGAGCCTCGCGACTCGCGACGTGGTCGCCCGCGCTATCGACACCGAGATGAAACGAAGGGGGGACGAGTTCGTCTACCTGGACGCCACGGGCATTGGCGCCGAAAAAATCCGCGAGAAATTCCCGAACATCTGCAAGACGCTTTTGGACATCGGGATCGACATGACCAGGGAGTTCATCCCTGTCGTTCCGGCCGCGCACCATATTTGCGGCGGGGTGGACGTCGATTTGTTCGGACGGACGTCAATCAAGGGTCTGTACGCCGGGGGCGAAAACGCCTGCACGGGTGTCCACGGCGCCAACAGGCTGGCCAGCAACTCCCTGCTCGAGGCGGTCGTCTTCCCTAGAAGGGCGGCTCAAAAGGTGATTGAGGAATGGGGCCCGCTGAACGTCCGTTGCAACAACCCCTGGTCGTCCGGCGACGCGACCGATTCGGACGAGCAGGTCGTAATAACCCAAAACTGGGACGAGGTCCGGCGCCTGATGTGGAACTACGTCGGCATCGTGCGCTCTGACAAAAGGCTGGTTCGCGCCCAACGAAGAATAAAACTCTTCGCCGACGAGATAAAGGAATACTACAGGAATTTTCTGGTCACTTCGGACTTGATAGAGCTAAGGAACATAACCGCCTGCGCGGAGCTTATAATCGAATCCGCCCTTCAAAGGCGCGAGAGCAGGGGATTGCACTACAACCTTGATTATCCGTTTCTACTGCCCGACGCCAAGGAGACAAACGTCGTCCATCCGGTCGGCTCTCAAGTGCAACCGTCTGTTTTTTCTAGTTAGAAATTAGATTGTCGCCCCGCCTTTTCATTTTTTAAGTCATTTTTGGTAAATTTGGCTAAAGTTTTTTTGGATTCTGCCGATAAGGGAGCCAGCGACGGGGCTATGGGCTTGCCGACGAGCTTGGCTTAGACCGGCTGACGCACCCTTGGTTGGGCGCTAAAATGTGTTAGAACTGTGGAGTTTTATGGCTTCTATTAATGGCTTGTACGGGGTGAAGAACGCGATAGCGCGCTACACCTCGAACCTGTCCGCGAACTTTGGCCAACTTTCAAGCGGACAATCCATAACCAACGCGGCCGACAACCCTGCCGGGCTTTCGGCCGCAACCCAACTCAACACCAATATATCGGCGTTGGGGCAGGCCGCCAGCAACATGGGTAGCGGGATGGCCATGCTTTCCACCGCCGAGGGAGGATTGGGGCAGATTAACGACATGCTCACGCAGGCGCGCCAGCTGGCGATACAATCCATGAACGGCACGTTAAGCGACCAAAACCGGCAGGCTCTCGACAGCCAGTTCAGCCAGATTATGGGCGGAATAAACCAGATAACCCAAGGAACCCAGTTTAACGGCGCGCCGCTTCTTACCGGCCAGCTTGGACAGGGGGCGCAGAAACCCGTGACCATCCAGACAGGAACCGGCGGCACCGCGAACGACCAGATGACGATTGACAACATCCAGGCGACCGACACAAACGCCTTGGGATTGAACGGCGCAAGCGTAAGCACCGCGCAAAACGCATTCTCCGCGTTGAAGGGCATTGACGGCGCGATGAAAAAGATTGACCAGAACCAAGCCGGCGTGGGCGCGAACCAAAACGCCCTTTCCGCCGGGATTCAAAACGTGACGACCGGCCAGGCAAACCTCACCTACGCCGCTAACCAAACCACGGGGCTGGACTACGGAAAGGCGATGGCGGACCTTTCCTCAAACCAAGTAATGCTTCAGGCGGGCATAAAGGCGCTCAAGGCGGGGCTTGGCGAAAACCGTGGGCTTATAGGCTCCCTCCTAAACATCACCGCGTAAAAAGCCACGATTTTGCCGCGATTTACGCGCCTTCTCGCTTTTTGTTCGGTCAACGTACCATTCGTACGTTTCCCTCGCAAAACGCCTCGTCGTCGCGTTCTCGCGCCAAACTTGCGACTTTTTAAATCGGCGGTTGACTCTAATGGTCACCGCGTAAAAAGCCGCGATTTTGCCGCGATCCCCGCGCCTTCTCGCGTTCATTTTTTTTTCTCGGCGAGGTCGCGCCTATTTCTTGTTGACAAATTAGAATATTCTGAATAATCTGATAAATATGATTTGGAGGATTTATCGCTAAAAAGACAACCGACGCGGCCTGTTGCGACCCCGGAAGCGGAATACGGTTCCAGGCGGTCGTCAGCGTGGACGACAGGGGGCAGATGGTCCTGCCCAAGGAAATTCGAAAATCGGCGGACATCCGGCCCGGCGACAAGCTGGCGCTGGTAAGCTGGGAAAAAGGCGGAAAGGTTTGTTGCCTTTCCTTGGTCAAGGTGGACGAGATGACCACGATGGTCGGCTCGTTCTTAAGGCCCTTTTTAAACGACATATCCGGAAAAGGAGGAAAAACCAAATGAAGACAAAAAACATGGCCGACTCAAAAGAGCACGCGGAATCCAAGGCGGGCGGATGTTGCGGATCGGGATGTTGTTCGACGGCGGACGCGGCAAAGCCCCCGGCGCCGGCGAAACCAAAAAAGGGATGACCATGGATTCCAAGTATTCGCCCTCGCCATCGGCCGCAAAAACGGGTTCCGAATGGACGTGGGGCGACTGGCTCGGCCAGATTCGATGCAGGCTTGGCTCTGGCAGGATGAATTATGGCGTTGAACCCGGGCTTTACCGCCTCGGCGACCCGGACAAAAGCTCGGACGTTTTTGTCAGCGCGAACTACAAGCTTAGCTTTGACGTCCTTCGTAGGGCGTTAGGGGGAATGAACGCATGGATTCTTGTGCTGGACACCAAGGGAGTAAACGTATGGTGCGCGGCGGGCGAGGGGACCTTCGGCACCGATGAGTTGGTAAAAAGAATTATTGAGGCCGACCTTTCAAACGTCGTGGCGCATAAAAAAATCGTCGTTCCCCAGCTTGGGGCGCCGGGCGTTGCGGCCCACCTAGTCAAACAACATACCGGGTTTAAGGTTCTGTTCGGGCCGGTTCGCGCGGAGGATATTCCCGCCTACGTCGCGGCGGGGCGCGAGGCGACAAGTGAAATGCGCACGGTCAGGTTCCCGCTTTCCGACAGGCTGGTTCTTACCCCTATGGAGATAATTCCGTCGTTAAAGGTGTATCCCGCGTTTGCGTTGGCGGCGTTTATTTTTTTCGGACTCGGCCGGGACGGAATCGTTTTTCAAAATGGGTGGATTGATGGCCGTCCTTTTCTCATTCTGGGACTACTGGCTATTTTTGCCGGCGCGCTTCTAACCCCGGCGTTGCTCGACGTTTTGCCGTCAAGGTCTTTTGCCGTGAAGGGATGGCTGGCCGGGGTCGCGGTGGTCGCGGCGTCGCGGTTTGCGGGCGTTGCGGGGCACGGCCCTCGGCTCGACGGGTTCTCGTTTTTATTTTTCCCGTTGGCAAGCTCTTATATCGCGCTCCAATTCACCGGCTCGACCGTCTTCACGGGGATGTCGGGCGTGAAGAAGGAGTTGAAATACGCCGTTCCGGTTTACATTGCGGGCGCATCGGTCTCGCTCGTTTTACTTTTGGCGTACAAGCTCAAACAAACGGGAGTGTTATGAAATATCTTCACGACGTGGCGACCCTCGTCCTATTTTCGGAAAAATGCACGGGTTGTGGAATGTGCGCGGAGGTCTGCCCGAGGGGCGTTTTTGCAATTACCAACAAACGTGCCGTCATAACCGACAAAGACCTTTGCATGGAGTGCGGCGCATGCGCCCTCAATTGCGAATATTCCGCCATCACGGTAAACGCGGGCGTGGGTTGCGCCTCCGCCATAATTGGCGGGATGATTGGCGGCGGCCCGGCTACGTGCGGATGCGGCGGCGATTCGCCAAAAACCGGCTGTTGCTGACGGCGGTACGCTTAGGCGTTGGCGGGGGGGGCCACAAGCGTGCCGTAGTACTCTTTCGATATAGCCTTGGTGATGATTATCCGCCCTTTGTACTTTTCCTCAATCAGCACTTCGAGTAGCTCCTCGACCTTTGAAATCTCAACCTGCACAAACATCTCGGCCTCCGATTTTTAATCTATCACCACATCCATAAGACCAATACCGGGATAGTCAAGCCTTCCCCGCTAATCCCCGCGCATATTTACGCAATTCCCGTGTAAAATCGTGCGATGGACGGGCAAAGTAACGGGTTGATTTCCGCCGGACGCGACGTCGCTGAAATACTAAAGGAGAAATATCCCGACAAGGAGGTTTATTTCGTCGGCGGCATGGTCCGAAATTATCTGATGGAAAAAGCGATAAAGGACGTGGACGTTGCGGGGAACATACACCCAAGCCTTGTGGCCGAGCTTTTTCCCGGCTCCACCGTGACGGAAAAACTTGGAACCGTGTTCATCCGCCGCGAAGGGGGGGATGTGGAATACACCCCGTACCGCGTGGAGGGGGACTACAACGGCAGGCATCCCGGCGAGGTGAAGTTCAGCCAGGACGTCCGCGAGGACATGAAAAGGCGCGACTTCACCATAAACGCCCTGTACATGAATCCTTTCACGCTCGAGGTTTTGGATCTGGTGGGCGGACTCGGGGATATTCGCAACAAAGTGCTTCGGTGCGTCGGCGACCCGGTGGAGCGGTTCCAAGAGGACTACCTACGGATTCTCCGCGCTATTCGGTTTTCCGTGCAGTTCGGGCTGGAGATTGACCCGGCGACACTGTCGGCCCTGCACGAGAAGAAAGAACATTTATCGCGGCTCTCCGGTTTTCGACTGCGCGAGGAGTTGCTAAAAGGGGTCGGGGTGCCGGGGTACGTGCGCCGGTCGTGCGAGCTTGGCGTGATGGAGCAGGTCATACCCGAGGTCGCGGACATGCGCGGGGTGGACCAAAAGACAGTTCACCACAAATACGACGTGCTGGAGCACAGCCTGCGGTCGCTGGAATACGCGGTGGATCACCACAAGGGGAGGGCGCCGGAGTTTTATCTCGCGGTTTTTTTGCACGACATCGGCAAACCGGCCCAATACTCCGAGATTCGCAGGCACGAGCACGGCTCCGAGGGATTTCGAAAGACGATGAGCCTTTACGACCATTCCCTATGGGGCGCGAAGATTGTCGAGCATAGGCTGTCGAAACTGCACTTTTCCGCAAAGGAGATTGACTACGTGTCTATGATGGTGAGGCTCCACAAAAACGGCTCCCTATACGAGGAGAACGTCAATTTGGTGAAGGATAAGACGATTAAAAAACTGATGGCGGAATCGGGGCACCACATGGACGACCTGATTGTGCTTGCTATTGCCGACCGTTACGGCACCGGGACGAGGACGATGGAGGAGGTTCGGGAGTGGGCGGACGCGTTTTCCAAGCGCGTGGCGGACATCGAGGCGCGCGGCGAGCCGGGGGGCCTGAAGGATTTGGCGTTGAACGGCCACGACGTTATGTCGCTGGGCTTCGGCGGACGAGACGTGGGGTTATTGTTAAACGCGCTCCACGAGCATGTCTTGGAAAAACCGGAGGACAACACGCGCGAGCGCCTTATTGCGCTCGTCCCGGAATTTCGCAACAAAACGGGAAGGTAAGCCTTGCCCGGCAACGTCGGTTATCTTTTGCATCCTGGGAGGACGTCACAGAATTTTTGAAGGTTGTTATTCACCTGCCTCCCGTGTTTTAGTATGGCCATTGCAAGGTTGGTCATGTCGTGCTCGCATATGGCGCCTTCAAATATTTCCTCTCCTTTTACGCATCCTTTCAGGTCCCTGTTGTGGACGTACGATTCCGATATTAAGTCCTTCTGTACAAGCATAAAAATTCTCAAAGGTTGCAAGATTTCACCCTTTTGGTAAATCAAAACCCTTTTCGCGGGTCTAATATTCCGGTTATGTAGGTCCACTTTTGGCGAGGTGTCGAATACATACGCCGGGATCCCGCACTCGACGGACATATGGAGCGCCAGTCCCCCGCCAAGGGAGTGTCCGGCAAAAGCGGTGATTTCGTTGTTGTCGGTTTTGCAATCGGCAAATATTCTGTCGGCGTCGTCGTATTGAAGCGGGAGTAAATTCCCGTCCTTCCAGTCCGTTGCGTCCTCCGTGCCTCGGAAGGCCACAATGCGTTCCCCGCTTTTTTCGTTAAAATAAACGTCATAGGCCAGTCCATGCTCGTTATTGCCCGCCGTTTTCTCCATTTTCCAATCTATTTTCTCAATGGGGAATGGCGAGACTTTATCGGCGCCATTCTTATGGTAGACGTCCGACGACATCATCGCGTAAGCGGCGTATTTGGCGGCGTTTTCCTTGTTCAAGCTCGGCGTGACGCAAGCTGTCGGCAAAATCATCGCCAACATTAGCAGTAAGAACTTTAAAGCCTTTTGAAAGTTCAAGCGGATTCTAGTACCCATGTCTCCCCCCTAAAAAGAATGTGTATGTTTTTTGCCACCCATTGCCCTAGCGCAGTGTCCCAGTATCTCCTTTACAAGCGGTGCATGCACCAACACGAATTGGTAGCAACGGGATTCATCCTGTTGTTGCGCCCGCAGGGCGCAAGGCAGGCTAAAGCCCGTCGCCACCAACGAATTGTAAAGCCGTTATTGGGACACTACACTAGCGCAAGAAAGGATTATAACGTAATTTTAGTTAACAATACTAAATTGGCGCAAAAAAACGCCAAAAGCGCAAAAGATGCAAAAAAGGTCAATAATGCCAAAAACGCAAAAGCCCTCCGCCCGGATACGGGGTATAAATGTGCGTATGATGATAAACAGAATTCAGAATACAGGAGTCAGGAGACAGGAGGGGAGCGGGGGAAGGCCTCACGCGAAGACGCGAAGAACGCGAAGGGGTTTTCGGCGACCTTCATCAAATAACCGTATTGCTCGCTCTGATTCACATTTTAAAGTCTCAACCCTTTACTGTGGCCCGCCACGCGGGAAACGCGGGGTAAACCACGAAAAAGCACGAAAGGTTGCCCGCTGGAGCGGCGAGATGTTGGGAGAGAGGACGGGGTTGTGTACACGGCAGTAAACGGTCATATGTTGTGCCATGGAAGTCAGAGCGCGCATCCCTGCAACTTGATGAAGGTCGCCGACTAAAGTGTGTACCCACCGGGAAAAAGGAAAAAGGGCGTGGACAGTCGGTCAAACGGGACAAATCGGTCAAGTCGGAGCCGGTCCGCCGCAAAGGAGATTGCTTTTCGGCAACCTGCTTCGAGTACCATGATTGCATTCTCTGACTTCGATTGCACCCATAAAAAAACCCTTAACTGCAGACCGGCTTCCCGGCACACTTCCGCGTTCGCTCCAGCGCAAACTGGACATGGGGAGGGCAAAAAAAGGGGCCGAAAAGGTTTCCGACCCCCGCGTATTAGATTAGAAAGGAACTATTTGCAGACGCCTTTTTCCTGGCCCGCCGCCTTCTCACACTTGTTGGACGCGCAGACCTTGTCTCTCTTGCACGCCGCGCCCTGCGCCAGCGGCGCCTTGCAGACCGGCGGATCCATGGCAAGAATGCAGACCATCTTTGTGGCGGCACACTCGGCGTCCGGCTCGGCCTTGTTGGCTCCGCACTTGACGTCCGCCGCAAATGACACTTGTGCCATCGCAAACATGGAGGCGATTATCGCCGCGAACAGGAAACTTTTTTTAAACATACGCAACTCCCCTAAAAATTTTATTCGGCGCGTCATTACGCCTTTAAGACAAACGAACCAGATGGCAACCATGAAGTCAGGCCTGACATAATCCTAATGGTACTGAATTTGGCGGGGGAAGTCAAATTTCTCGAACAGCCAACCCGCCTGGGCAGGATGTGAAATCCGCAAAATATGCTAACATTCAGTCTGAAAACGAAGGATAGATGAAAAAAACTAAGAGAATATACATAGGCAAAATTCCCATCGGGGGCGGGGCGGCGGTCGCCGTTCAATCAATGGGGAACATGCCCCCGCACGACGCGGAAAAAATCCTGGCCCAAATCACGGCGCTCGCGGAGGCGGATTGCGAAATCGTCCGCCTAACCGTGCCGGACGAAAAGGCCGCCGAGACCTTCAAAATCGTGAAGGCGCAAAGCCCCGTTCCGCTTATCGCGGACATCCACTTCGACCACCGCCTCGCGCTTATGGCGATTGAGGCGGGGGCGGACGGGCTTCGCATAAACCCCGGCAACATCGGCTCGAAAGATGGCGTCGAGCGCGTGGTGAAGGCCGCTGACGAGAGGAAAATCCCGATTCGCATCGGCGTGAACGCCGGTTCCATCGCCAAGGAAAAGCTGAAAAAATTCGGCGGCCCCACGGCGGAGGCGATGGTTGAGAGCGCGATGGAGCACGTGAGAATACTCGAGGACTTAAAGTTCGACCTCATAAAAATATCCATCAAGGCGTCGGACATCCCAAAAACGCTTGAGGCGTACCGCGAGCTTTCCAAGAGGGTGGACTACCCCCTGCACGTCGGCGTCTCCGAGGCGGGGACGGCGTTCGGCGGCACGATAAAGTCGGCTATTGGTATAGGGATTTTGCTTAACGAGGGGATTGGCGATACAATCCGCGTCTCGCTCACGGCGGACCCGGTGATAGAGGTGAGGACGGCGTACGAGATTTTGAAGGCCCTGCACATAAGGCAGATAACGCCGGACATCGTCTCTTGCCCCACCTGCGGAAGGTGCGAGATAGACCTGCTGGGGATGGCGGAACGGGCCGAGGCGGAACTGCGAAAGATTAAGAAGCCGCTGAAGATAGCGATAATGGGTTGCGTCGTGAACGGCCCCGGCGAGGCGCGCGAGGCGGACATAGGCATAGCGGGCGGGCACGACGGCGGCGTGATTTTTAAGGACGGGAAAATATTGCGAAAGGAGCCGGCCGACAGGCTCTATTCCGCGTTGATGGAGGAGATTGCAAAGATATGAGAATGACCAATTATTTCATCCCGACCATGCGGGAGACGCCGTCCGAGGCGGAGACGGCGAGCCACATACTGATGTTGCGCGCCGGGATGATACGCAAGGTGGCGGCCGGCGTCTACGACCTTCTGCCGTTCGGCCTGCGGGCGATACGAAAGGTGGAGAACATAATAAGGGAAGAGATGAACGGAGCCGGGGCGCACGAGACGTTTCTTCCGTCCATGATACCCTCCGAGCTTTGGGCGGAGACCGGGCGCTGGCAGAAATACGGCAAGGAGCTTTTGCGGATAAAGGACAGGCACGGGCACGAGTTCTGCTACGGCCCGACGCACGAGGAGGTAATGACCGACCTTGTGCGCCGCGAGATTAAGTCGTACAAGCAACTCCCGCTGAACCTCTACCAAATCCAGACGAAGTTTCGGGACGAGATACGCCCGCGCTTCGGGATGATGCGCGCGCGCGAGTTTATGATGAAGGACGCCTACAGCTTCCATGCGGACGAGAAATCGGCCGACGAGGGGTACGAAAAGATGTTCAAGGCGTACCAAAATATTTTTAGGAGAAGCGGCCTTAACTTTAGGTCGGTGGAGGCGGACACCGGGAACATCGGCGGCTCTTCGTCGCACGAGTTCATGGTGCTTGCCGACACGGGGGAGGACACCGTGGTCTCCTGCCCCAAGTGCGACTACGCCTCCAACTTGGAGAAGGCGGAGTCCAAATCCGCGGCGAACGCCTTGTCCGCCGACTCGCCTCCGCCTACGGACGTGGAGACCCCGGCGCAAAAAACAATCGAGGAGGTCTCGGCCTTTTTGAAAATTTCGCCGGAGAGGTTTATCAAGACGCTCGTCTATTCCGTGAACGACGGGGCGGAGTTTGTTGCCGTTCTCGTCCGGGGAGACTGCGAGGTGAACGAGCACAAGGTTAAAAACAAGCTCGGGGCCGATTCCTTGGAGCTTGCCACGTTTGAGAAGGTGAGGGAGCTTGTCGGGGCCTCCGCCGGGTTCGTCGGGCCGCGCGGCTTAAAGCTAAAAATCGTGGCGGACGAGCTTTTGCGCGGGATTAAAAACGCGGTTTCCGGCGCCAACAAAGACGGATGGCACACCACGGGCATTGAAGAGGGACGCGATTTTCAGCCCTCGGTTTGGGCGGACGCGCGAAACGCGAGGAAAGGGGACGCCTGCGCCAGATGCGGCGAGGACGTTTTGGAGTTCCACCGCGGAATCGAGGTCGGGCACGTGTTCAAGCTCGGCACAAAATACAGCAAGGCGATGAAGGCGGTGTATCTTGACGCGGACGGCAAGGAACAGACGATGGTGATGGGGACGTACGGGGTTGGCGTTGGCCGAATCGTGGCGGCGGCGGTGGAGCAGAGCCACGACGACGCCGGAATTATATGGCCTTACGCCATTGCGCCGTTTCATGCTATAATCCTCCCCCTGAACGTGGCTAAGCCGGAGGTTGCCGGCCCCGCCGAAAGGATTGCCGAGGAGCTGGAAAAAGCCGGCTTCGAGGTTTTGCTGGACGACAGGGACGAGCGGGCCGGGTTTAAGTTTAACGAGTCGGACCTTTTTGGGATACCCATTCAAGTCATTGTCGGCGAGAAGGGGTTGAAGAACGGAGAGGTGGAGATAAAAGTCCGCAAAACCGGCGAACGGATTGGTGTCAAGCTTGATGCGGTGCCGGGTAAGGTGCTG
>JACQEX010000060.1 GCA_016200345.1 Nitrospinota bacterium | reverse complement strand
AGTCCCGCGTCGGGACATTTTTAAAGCTCCTTGGAGAAAAATAAATGACAAATGCGGAGTCCGGCCTTTGCCGACCTCCTGGTAACGATAAGTCAAATTGAATGTTACTGAGGAAGGCGGCTTAACGTTACCTATAGCAGGAAAAAAATACTATAATCGAAAAACCATGTCGTTAAAAATATACAATACGTTCACCGGAAAAAAAGAGGACTTCGTCCCGGTCGTCCCCGGCCATGTAAAAATGTACGTCTGCGGCGTAACCGTCTACGACAGGTGCCACATGGGCCACGCCCGCGCCGGTGTGGTTTTCGACTTCGTTTATCGCTCCCTCAAATTCCTCGGGTTCGAAACCACCTACGTCCGAAACTTCACCGACGTGGACGACAAGATAATCAAACGCGCCTCCGAAAGGGGAATAACCTGCGACGAGTTGGTGGACGAAAACATAAAGGCCTTTTACGAGGACATGGACTCTCTCTTCCTAAAACGCCCGGACCACGAGCCGCGCGCCACCCGGTACATCGCGCAGATGCAGGACATCATAAAGACGCTTCTCGCCAAGGGGCTGGCCTACGAGGCCGGCGGCGACGTTTATTTCGCCGTGGAGAAATTCCCCGAGTACGGTAATTTATCCAAAAGACATCTGGACGAGATGGAGGCCGGCGCGAGGGTGGCCGTCAACGAGGGGAAAAACAACCCGCTCGATTTCGCGCTTTGGAAGGCGGCGAAACCGGGCGAGCCAAAGTGGCCCTCCCCGTGGGGCGAGGGGCGGCCCGGCTGGCACATCGAATGTTCCGCGATGGGTAGGGATTTGTTGGGGGAGGAGTTCGACATACACGGCGGCGGCAAGGACCTCGTCTTCCCGCACCACGAGAACGAAATAGCCCAGTCGCAGGGGGCGTGCGGCAAACCACCGGCACGGTACTGGATGCACAACGGCTTCGTGAACATCAACAAGGAAAAGATGAGCAAGTCGTTGGGAAACTTCTTCACCATCCGCGAGGTGACGCAAAAGTTCGACCCCGAGGTGGTGAGGCTTTATCTTCTCTCCACCCACTACAGGTCGCCCATAGACTTTGCGGACGAATACCTGCGCGAGGCGCAGGGGACGCTCGACTACCTCTACCGAGCCTTACACAGAGCAGAAATCCTCCCAGGATTCGATTATAATTTTGACCCCAACAAGGCAGACGAAATATCAGATAATATATTGGAGAAACTCAAAGGTGCGCTTGAGGATGATTTTAATTCAGCTACTGCAGTTGCATTGCTACATGAGACAGCCAAGAAACTTAATTTAGCCGTAAGCTCTGTCAAACACAACAGCGTAGGGATATCGTACGTCTCTGTTGCCGGATATTATAGTGCCCTTCGTCGGATCGGTGATGTTTTAGGTTTATTTAATTATGAGCGAGAAGGTTACTTTAAGAGGATTACCGTTTTCCACCTTAGGGAAATTGGAATTTCGGAATATGAAATTCAAACCCTTGTAGATCGACGGGACAGTGCCAGGAAACTCAAGAACTTTATTGAGGCAGATGCCATTCGGGATAAACTTCTTAACAAGAGAATTGAGATAGAAGATACTCAGTTTGGAACAAAGTGGTGGGTTCATCGTTAAAATGGCGACCGAGATAGTTTTTGGCAAACACCCCGTCATGGAGGTTCTCCGCGCCGGGAAGCGAAGGGTGGAGACGATCTTCCACGTGCCGGAGTCGGCCCAGCGGCTGAAGGACGTTTTGGATTTCGCGCAAAAAAAGGGGATTCCGCTAAAAACCGCCGGCAACCACCAACTCGACAGGCGGACGCAAGGGGCCGTCCACCAGGGGATTTTGGCCGTCGTGGAGCCGATACCGCTTCATGAACTAGATTTTTTCATTGACCTCGTAAAATCAAAAACGACCACCCCCGTGGTGGTCGCGATGGACTCCATAGAGGACCCGCATAATTTCGGCGCCGTTTTGCGCTCCGCCGAAACGCTCGGCGTCGCGGGGGCGATTTTCCCCAAGGACAGAAGTTGCGACATTAATTCCACCGTCGTAAAGTCCTCGGCCGGCGCGACGGAGCACATGGATTTTTGTCGCGTCACCAACATATCCGAGACGCTTCGCCGTCTCCGCAAAGAGGGCTTTTACGCCGTGGCGGCCGAGGCGGACGGCGAGGTGAGCCTGCCGGACTTCGAGCCGCAGTTCCCGCTTGTGGTGGTCATCGGCTCGGAGGGGAGGGGGGTGCGCCCCCTCGTTCGGAAAAATTGCGACACAGCGGTTAAAATCCCCATTTTGGGCAAGCTGGATTCGCTCAACGTCTCATCCGCATCAGCCATTATTTTCTACGAAATCTCCAAACGCCTTTCCCGCTAAACCGTTTTGAACCCGAAATACCGGTGGGTACAAAGTCTCTGCTTTGTACCTCATGCCGGAGGCATGAAGACTTTCCCATCCCCGGATGGGCAATGCACATGGCGGAGGCCATGTGCCTACCGGAGAAAAGACCCCTCTCCCTTTACTTAAAATTGGGGGCTTCTGTTGTGCTATCATGTCCAGTTCACGATGAAGAACATTAGAAATTTTTCGATAATAGCCCACGTTGACCACGGGAAATCTACCCTGGCCGACAGGATTTTGGACGTCACGGGGGCGGTGTCCGCGCGCGAGAAAAAAGACCAGCTCCTCGACCAGATGGACATAGAGCGCGAAAGGGGCATAACCATAAAGGCCCAGACCGTCCGCCTTAACTACAAGGCCAGGGACGGCGCCGATTACGTCTTCAACCTTATTGACACGCCGGGGCACGTGGACTTCTCCTACGAGGTGTCGCGTAGCCTGAAGGCCTGCGAGGGGGTGCTTTTGCTTGTTGACGCCTCGCAGGGGATAGAGGCGCAGACCCTTGCCAACATGCACCTCGCCATGGAGCACAAGCTTGCCGTCATTCCGGTGATAAACAAAATTGACCTTCCGAACGCCGACCCGGAGATGGTGAAACGGCAGATAGAGGACATCCTTTGCATAGATTCATCCGAGGCGGTCTTGACGTCGGGCAAAAGCGGGGCCGGCGTCTCCGACGTGCTGGAGGCGATTGTCGCTAGAATCCCGCCGCCGACGGGCGACAAAAACGCGCCGCTAAAGGCGCTGGTTTTGGACTCGTGGTACGACACATACCGGGGCGTGGTGGTTCTCGCCAGAATATTCGACGGCGTCATGTCGCCCGGAATGAAGATTACGTTTATGGCCACCGGAGCCGAGCATCTTGTCGTTCAAACCGGCGTCTTCACCCCGGTTGGAAAAGAAATTCCCTCGGCGGCGCCGGGAGACGTCATTTTCTTCACCGCCGCTATAAAAACAATCGAGGACACGCGGATTGGCGACACGGTCACCGGAACCGACCGCCCCACCGCGCAGGCGTTGCCCGGATTCAAGGAGGCCACGCCGATGGTCTTCTCCGGCCTCTACCCAATAGACGGGGACCAGTACGACGTTCTGCGCGAGGCGTTGGGAAAGCTCCACCTGAACGACTCGTCCTTTAAGTACGAGCCGGAGGTTTCCACCGCGCTCGGCTTCGGCTTCCGGTGCGGCTTTTTGGGGCTTCTGCACATGGAGATTATTCAGGAACGGCTGGAGCGCGAGTTCAACCTAAGCCTAATCAGCACCTCCCCCACCGTCGGCTACAGGGTCACCGTAAAACCCGGGGACGTGAGAAAAATTGACAACCCTAAGGATCTTCCGAACCAGTACGATTTCATAGAGGAGCCGATAATAAGGGCGACGATAATAACGCCCGACAATTTTCTCGGCGCCATCTACGCGCTCATAGAGGAAAAGCGCGGCGTTCAGGAAAAGATGGAGTACATCAGCACCACGCGCGTCATGTTCGTGGCGAGGATACCGCTAAACGAGGTGGTGCTGGATTTCTTCGACAAACTAAAAACCGCCACCAAAGGCTACGCCTCGGTGGACTTCGAGGAGGCGGGCTACGAACGGGCTAACCTTGCGCGTCTCGACATACTTGTAAATGAGGAGCCGGTGGACGCGCTCGGCTTCATAATACACAAGGACAAGGCCCACAGCTTCGGCAGGGACATAGCGGAAAAGATGAAGGAGCTAATCCCAAGGCAGATGTTCGACGTGGCGATACAGGCCGCGATTGGCGGTAAAATAGTGGCGCGGGAAACCGTGAAGGCCCTTAGAAAAAACGTCACCGCAAAATGCTACGGCGGCGACATAACCCGAAAGCGCAAACTTTTGGAAAAACAGAAAGAGGGCAAAAAACGGATGAAGTCGATTGGAAGGGTGGAAATTCCGCAGACCGCCTTCCTCGCCGTTTTGAAAAAATAACGTGATGAAAGCAAAAAAAAGTCTCGCGCGGGAGTACATAGAGGCGATTATAATCGCGCTCCTGCTAGCGCTGTTCATCCGAAGCTTCGTGGTGCAGGCGTTTCGCATCCCCTCCGGCTCCATGATTCCGACCCTGCTGGTGGGCGACCAGATTCTGGTGGACAAGCTTACTTTTAAGTTTCGTAAGCCGGAGAGGGGGGAGATAATCGTCTTTCAATATCCGAAGGATGTTACGAGGGATTTCATAAAGCGAATCATCGGCCTGCCGGGCGACAAGCTGGAGGTGAGGGACAGAAAGGTTTTCATTAACGGCCAGCCCCTGGACGACGCATACGCCTACCACGAGGCGTTTGAAAGCTCTCACTCGGAGCCAAGGGACGAATTCGGCCCCATCATCGTGCCACAAGGGCAGTATTTTATGATGGGGGACAACAGGGAAAACAGCCAGGACAGCCGGTTTTGGGGCCCCTTGGAAGAGGACAAAATAATCGGCCGCGCCTTCATCATTTATTGGTCGCGAAACACCGAGAAGTTTTTCCCGCTTGAGATTCGATTCGAGAGGCTCGGCCACCTCCTAGATTAACCCGCCAAGCTAAACAAGGAATTCGGGCAAGCTAACCACGAAAAGCGCGAAATAACACGAAAGGGGTCTGTTCTAGTTAAAACAAACCTTACCTTTTTCGTGCCTTTTCGTGTTTTTTTTCTTCGCGTTCTTCGCGCCTTCGCGTGAGCTGGCCTACTATCTTTTGTCCGCCGCCTTGAACGCGGCGCCTTGGGCCAGCGTGTTGCACCGTTCGTTTTCCGCGTGCCCGTCGTGGCCCCGCACCCACCGCCAGCTTATTTTATGAATCGCCGAAAGTCTGTTTAGCTCGTCCCAAAACTCCCGGTTTTTCACCGGCTGTTTCGAGACGGTTTTCCAGCCGTTCCTTGTCCATCCCTTCATCCATTCGGTCATCCCCTTCACGACGTATTGAGAGTCGGTGGTCACCGTCACCTCCGACGGGTTTTTGAGCGATTTCAACGCCTCAATGATTCCCGAAAGCTCCATTTCGTTGTTGGTGGTCTGTTTCTTTCCGCCCACAAGCTCCGCCTCGGAGCCGTTGGTTTTTATTATGGAGCCCCATCCGCCCGGGCCGGGGTTTCCCAAACAACTGCCGTCGCTAAAAATTTCAACCTTGTCCATGCGCGAATGATACCCCGGTTTTTGCCTATATAAAATCGTTTAAATCGCCTTGACGACCCTTCGTTTCTCCGTCTTGTCCAACTGCTTTATCCTGTATTCGTGTCGCATCGCCTCTATTTTCGGCACGGGCCTGCTCTTCACCGCAAGCCGAACCGGAAGGCGCGCCCTTGTGTATTTGCTCGCCTTGCCGGATTTGTGCAGAACCAGCCTTTTCTTCATGTCGTTCGTCACCCCGCAGTAGAGGCTTCCATCGGAGCACCTCAGCAAATAAACCACCCATTTCCTCATTTCGGCGCATTTTACCACCTTTTTAATTGCATGCGGTTAACGCGTCCCGGCGTGTATAATCAGCCGATGAGCAGATTCAAACACACCCTTTCGGTGCTTGCGGGAAAGGCAAGATGTATTACGATTCCAATCCCCGCCGCCCGCTCCATCACCCTTTTGATACTCGTCAGGGTCGGCAGTAGGTTCGAGGCTAGGGAGCACAAGGGCATCTCCCACTTTATGGAGCATATGTTCTTCAAGGGGGCCGAGCGCTACCCGGACACAATGGCGGTTGCTGGCGCGATTGACGGCGCGGGCGGAAGCTTCAACGCCTTCACCAGCGAGGAGGTCGTCGGCTATTTCGTAAAAATATCGTCGCTCCGCAAGGAGATTGCGTACGACGTCCTCTCCGACATGTTGCTAAACGCAAAGTTCGCCCCGGAGGAGATTCTTAGGGAAAGGGGCGTGATAATAGAGGAAATTCGGATGAATCACGACGACCCGATGAGCCAGGTCTCAACCGATTTCCACCGCCTCTTTTTCGGCGACCAGCCGCTCGGGTGGGACGTCGCCGGCACGGAGGCGATAGTCTCCTCCATGACGAGAGAAGATTTTCTCTCGCACCACAAAAAATTCTACTACGGAGCCAACTGCGTAATCACCGCGGCGGGGGACATAACGCCGGAGGAGAACGAGGCCCTTTGCTCAAAATACTTCAAGTTCAGCGAGGGGGGCGCCCCGGCCCAGCCGGAGCCGTTCGTAAAAAAGGAGACCGGCAGGATTTTCGTGCACAACCGCGAAACCGAGCAGGCGCACTTCATTTTTGGCTTTCCCTCCTGCGCGGCGGAGACGGCGGACGAGCCAAAATTAAAGGTGCTTAGCACGATACTCGGCGGCTCCATGAGCTCGCGCCTGTTCCACCAGATAAGGGAGCGCAGGGGGCTTGCGTATTACATAAACTCGTCGGTCTCGACGTATTTCGACACCGGCATTTTTCAGATAAGCTCCGGCGTGAACCTGGCGAAGATTAACGACGCCATAAAATACGCGCTGGACGAGGTGCAAAGGGTCAGGACCGAGCCGGTGACGGCGGAGGAGCTAACCCGCGCCAAGGAAAACATAAAGGGGCACACCGACCTCGCGCTGGAGGACTCGCGCCGCGTGGCGAGCCTTTACGGGATACGCGAGATACTATTCGCAAAAATAAAAACCCCCGAGGAGCTGATGGCGGAGGTGGACGCGCTCACCGTCGAGGATCTTCTGGAATCGGCCAAAAAATACCTTGGCCCGGAGGGGATGAAACTCGCCGTAGTCGGCCCCTTCAAGGACTCCTCCGCCTTCGAGGAGACCTTCCGCCTCCCCCAACCCTTATCCGGTGGGTACAGGCTTTTTTCGGAAACCTTCATAATGTAGCAGTGATGCACGCTCTGACTTGGATGGCGGAAGTATATGGGCGTTTACTGCGGCCTGTACATTGGCGCGAAGCGCCAATCTCCCCCTCCTCACGCACTCAGCAACAATTTTTTCGGCCTTGTCAGGCCGAAGTACAGCCTAAAGGCCGTACCTACCGTATTACCTACTCGTACCTCAACGCCTCGGCGGGGTCGAGCCGCGAGGCGTTCCACGCGGGGTACGCCGCCGAGACAATCGTTATGAAAAGCGCGCACGACGAAATAATAATGAAATCCGTCGGGTCCATCGTCACGGCGAGCGTCTTTACGTTGTAGACGTCGGACGGGATTTTTATGAACTGGTATTTTTTCAGGGCCGCGCAAAATATGTAGCCGAAGACGTTGCCCAATACGGTGCCGGTTACGCCTATGATGGCCCCCTCAAGAAAGAATATCCGCATCACCATCGAGCTAGTGGCGCCCATGGACTTCAATATCGCGATGTCGCGCGTTTTTTCCATCACCACCATTATCATGGTGCTTACTATGTTGAATGCCGCCACGAAGACGATTAGGATAAGGATTATAAAAATCGCGATTTTTTCAAGCTTCAGGGCGTAAAAAAGATTTTGGTTCAGATCCATCCAGTCCCTCGCATAAAAGGGAAAACCGACGTTTTTCTCTATTCCCCGCGCTATTTTGTCCGCCTTGTAGATGTCGTCCACCTTCACCTCTATGCCGCTTATCCTGCCGTCCATGCCGTAAAACTCCTGCGCCGAAGGTATGGAGACGATAATCATCCCGGAGTCGTACTGGTACATCCCGGATTTAAAGAGTCCGGCGACGTGGTATTTCTCTATTTTGGGAACCATCCCCATCGGGCCGGAGCGTCCTTTTGGCGAGATGAGGTTCACGGAGTCCCCCGGCTTAACGCCCAGCGATTCCGCCAGCGATTCGCCCAATATTACGCCGGGGTGGATGAACTCGCCGTCCGCGTAGTTTTTAGAGAGCGCGTCCAGGCTCGTCCCGCCTTTCAGGTACTGGTTGACGCTTGTTACGTTTGCCTCGGTTTTTGGGTCAACCCCCCGCATGACCGCGCCGGCCGATTTTTTTGGCGACGAGACCATGACCTCCCCGTAAATGTAGGGCGAGGCGGACACGACCCCCGGCGTGGCGGAAATTTTGCCAATAATTCCGTCCATTTCGCCGAACGACGACTCGAAGGAGTTCAGCACCACGACGTGGGAGTAGGTGCCTAGGATTTTGTCCCGCAGGTCGTTTTGCATCCCCGTCATGACGGAGATGACGATTATCAGCGCCATGACGCCCAGCGCGACGCCGCCGACGGAAATCCAGCTGATTAGCGATATGAAGGTCTGCCTGCGTTTCGCCTTTAGGTACCGAAGGCTCATGAAGAGTTCAAGTTTCATATGGTGGGATTATACCGGATTATTTGGGCTGGGTCTCTTTTTTGGCCTCGATAAATTTTCGCATTTGATCCTTGTATCTGGGAACGTACGGCCTTTGCTTTAGCGCAACATCCAGGGCGCCTATCGCCTTTTCGTAGTCCTTTTTTAGAAAATAAATTTCGGAGAGAGTGTCGTTATAGTCCAGCGTGGCCCCCTCGTGCTTGAGCGACGCCAGTGAGTACTGCTCCGCCTGGTCGAGGTTGATTTTTTGTTGCATATAAATTCTGGCGATTTTGTTCTGCGCCGGGGCGTAGTCCGCGTCCGCCAAGAGAACCTGCCGGCAATATTTCTCGGCCTTGACGTTGTCGCCAAGCCTGCTGTGCGCGGTCGCAAGCGCCAGCAGGGCGCGCGGGTTTTCGGGGCTACGCGTCAGCACCCCGTTGAAGATTTCCATGGCCGGAAGAAGCTTGCCCTTTGCCATTTCCGCCATCCCGTTGTTGACGTCCGCCTCCGGGTGAGTGGGGTCTAATTTCGCCAGTTTTGTGAACAATTCAAGGGCTTTTTCCTCCCCTCCCAGTTTGTGGTGGAGGTAGGCCAGGGTCAGAATCGAGCCCTTGTCGGAGGGGTTGTTGGCCACAATTTGCGTGTAGGTCTTAATCGCGTCGTCAATTTTGCCCAGTTGCTTTTCCAGCGCCCCGACTGTCGCAAGGTTTTCAGCGGTCATGGGGGACGACGCAATCTTGGACTTATAAAGCGCCAGCGCCTTTTCGTTGTTTTTTGAGTCGGAATAATATTTAAACAGCGTTTTTGCGACGGAGGAATTTTCCGGCTCGCGCTCGATCATTTTTTCGTACAGGAGCATCAGTTTTTCAAGGTTGCCGGACGATTTATAGAACGTCACAAGCTTTTCCTGGAGTGATTTGTCGTGCGGGCTGGCGTTAAGAGCCTCCTCGTACAACTGCGACGCCTCGTCCATGGAGCCGGATTTTTCGAGGCTGACCGCCAGCCGCTCGGCCACAATCGGGTCGGTCGGCGCTATTTCCTTAATCCTCTTGTACACCCTCGCGGCCTGCGCGAAGCTCCCCTCCGTAAAATAGACGTCCGCAATGGCGTGCAGTCGCGCGGGGTTGTCCTGCGCCGCCCTTTCGTACATCCAGTGGGAGAGAAAGGAGACTCCCATGGAGGTCTTGGGCGTGAAAAAGTAATATCCGACCGCGGCGACCACAATCAGAAGGCCCAGTGTTACGGCAAAAAACCTCCCTTTGCCCGTTTTGCCGTTGGGATTGACGGTGAAAGAGCCGGTTTTTTCGTCAAAGACGTTGTCCGTCAGCGCGGTGTCGGACAAAATCTCCTTAGGGACGTCTTTTTCCGCCCCTTTTTTTGCCTTTGTGTCCGTCGTAATTACTGCGGGCATGACGCATTTGCCCGTAAAAAGCGCCCCCTCCTCGGAAACCAGCGCCGGGGTGTGGATGTCCCCCGTAAGCCTGCTTCCCAAGTGTATGGCGATTTTTTTCGAGGCGTTTATTTCGCCGGTAACCTCCCCCATGTTGAAGAAAGAGCCGACGTTTATGTTTGCCTCCAGCCGCCCGTCCTTGCCGACGATGAGCGAGTCGGGGCTTAGAATTTCACCCTTAAAAATGCCGTCGTAGCGAAGGGCGCCGCGAAAACGCAGAACCCCCTCCATCTTTACGCCCGTTCCGCAGTAAGAATGCAATTCCTCCTTCACCCCACGTTTATATTTTGAAATATGGGCCAAGTCAAGTTTTTTGGCCTTCCCCGGGTTATAATCCAAGTGGTATGAAAGGGATAAATTTGGACGTTCTAAGGCTCGCCCTCTGGCTTGCGGGCCTCGTGGTTTTCGCCGTTTTCGAGTCCGCCAAGCCGCGCAGAATCGCCTCTTTCCCCGGCCTCGCCCGGCGGTTCGCCAACATTTCCCTCTTTCTTGGCAACTATTGGCTCGTTCGACTCGCATTTGGCGGCGCGGTGGTCGCCTCGACGGAATATGCCGAGGAAAAGAGATGGGGCTTTTTAAACGACGTTGATTTGACGTGGCCTGTCGAGTTCGCGCTCGGCATTCTTATCCTTGACCTCATGCTTTACATCTCCCACGCCGCGTCGCACGCCCTGCCGTCCCTATGGCGGTTCCACATGGTGCACCATTCCGACTTGGATTTCGACGTCACGACCTCCATGAGGTTCAATCCAGTGGAGGAACTCGCCACAGTCTTTTATAAAATAGGGATAGTCTCGGCGGTCGGGCTGGACGCCAAAACGGTGCTGGCCTACGAGTTGTTGCACGTGCTGGCGACGCAATTCAACCACTCCAACCTAAAGCTCTCGACCGCGCCGGACTCCGGCATCGGAACGGCGCTGGTCACGCCGGATTTCCACCGGATACACCACTCGCCGGAGGTCGAGGAGGCCAACTCCAACTTCGGATTTGTCTTTCCGTGGTGGGATAAAATCTTCGGCACCCACAGGGCCGGCCCGCACCTGCCGCACAACCTCATGCAGGTGGGGCTGGCGGACTACCGCGCCCCGGGCGGGCTGACACTGCCGTCGTTGCTCACCATGCCCGTTTCGCCGAAACTCGGCGCCTATTCGTTCAAAAAGGAGGAATAGCCCACTTGCCGCACATTCCCATGGTCAAATTCAGCGGCGCCAGAAAAGAGTACGGCAACATCGTCGCCGTCAAAAACCTTTCCTTAGAAGTCGCACCCGGCGAGTGCTTCGGCTTTCTCGGCCCCAACGGCGCCGGAAAAACGACGGCCATAAAAATGCTCGCCGGTCTTCTCGTCCCCACCGCCGGGAGCGTGGCGGTGGACGGGCACGATGTTCAGGCCGAGCCGGAGGAGGCCAAGGCCGTCATAGGCTTTGTGCCGGACAAGCCGTTCATCTACGAAAAACTCACCGGAAGGGAGTTTTTGGATTTTGTGTTGGACATACACGGATTCCCGAGGGGAAAAGCGGCGAAAAAACGCGCCGAATTGCTGGAGATGTTTTCCCTCACGGAATGGCAGGAGGAGTTGGTGGAGAGCTACTCCCACGGCATGAAGCAAAAGCTCGTCATTACCGGCGCGTTGATACACGACCCGAAGTTGTTGGTGATAGACGAGCCGATGGTGGGGCTGGACCCGTACGGACACACGCTGGTGAAGGGGCTTTTTAGAAAAATGTGCGAGGAGGGAAACTCCGTGTTTATGTCCACCCACACGCTGGCGGTGGCGCAGGAGCTTTGCCACAGGGTGGCGATCATCGAAAAGGGGGAGATTGTCGCCATCGGCACCGTGGCCGAACTTCGGGAAAAGGCCCAGTCCGACTCCGAGCAGTTGGAGGCGATTTTCCTAAAGCTCACCTCCCCGTCGCAATGAAACAGGGGTATAATCGGCGTAGTTTATGGACGGGATTTTTTAATGGCCTATAAGGGAAAAAGGTTTCGCAGAAGCTACGGCGTCATGTCCGACATCAACGTCACGCCGCTGGTGGACGTTATGCTCGTCCTGCTGATTGTATTCATGATTACGGCGCCGCTGGCCCGCTTCGGGTTCGAAATAAAACTGCCCAAGGTGGAGGCAAGCGCCGCCACGAAGGAGGAGACGTACGTAATCGTCGTCCATCGGAACAAAAAAATAATGCTAAACGACAAGGACGTTACCCTCTCCACGCTGGAGAACAGGCTGGCAGAAATAACACGCAAAAACCCCGATCAGGATGTGTTCCTAAGGGCGGACGAAAGCCTCCCCTACGGCTACGTCATGCAGGTCATGGGCGGCGCCAGAAGGTCGGGGGTTAGAAATTTGGGAATGGTCACGGAACCTTTGCCGGTAAGGAAATAATGGCCGGGACGGCGGGTAACCGGTGGATGGAGCCGGACGACGGCGACGGCATACTTCCGATGGTGGTGTTTTCAATCGCACTGCATCTTTCGGCAATGGTCGGGGTCGTTCTTTACGCAAAATATTTTTCCCACGAGGTGATTAGAAAGGCGCCGGACAGCTACGTGGTGCATCTAATTGACCCGGGCGAGACGCCCGGCGCGGCAGGCGTCGGCAAATCCGCAATAGTGGACACCGCCCCGCCGCCGGAGCCGGAGGTGAAAAAAGCGGTCCACATGGAAAAAAAACTGCTCCCCCTTACCAAGGAGCAGGCGAGGGAAATTAAGAAAATTCCGGTGGTGAAGAAAGTCCCGGAAAAATTTAAGGAGGACGCGAAAGAGACAAAAAACACGAAACGGTTGAAGCGGAAAACCGACGCGCCCAAAAAGTCGGCGGAGGCAGTTTCAAAAGAGGCCAGGGTAAAAAAGGGCGGGGGCGCGGTGGACATCCAAAAATTCCCCTACGAATGGTACCTGCGCGTGATGGAAAACAAGGTGTACGGAAATTGGGACACGCTCAAGGAAAACCTCTTTTCGGACAGGGCGGTAAAGGCGGTTGTCTCGTTTGTTATTGGCCGGCAGGGGAACCTGGCCAAGTTGGAGATTGAGGAGTCATCCTATAACGCGGACGTGGACGCCTCGGCCCTGAACGCGGTGAGGCAGTCGGCGCCGTTTCCGCCACTGCCGCCGGGATACAAGGACGACTCGCTCGACGTTCACTTTGGTTTCACGATAGAGCCGCAACATTAGGGGAATTTAAAAAGTGATTAAAAAGTTTATTTTTTCAAAGAAGGGAGCCTCCGTCTGCCTTGCCACTGCGCTGTTTTTAATCCCGGCAATCTCGACGGCCACCGAGGTATACATAGACATAACAAGAAAACGCTCCGAGAGGATTAAAATTGCCATCCCCCCGTACGCGCTAAAACAGACGGTCGAACCGTCCGCGGCGGGCCGGCCGTTGGGCGCGCTTGCGAAAGAGGTGATGGAATTCGACCTCCAGTTCTCCGGGTATTTCGGCGTGCTAAAGGACGACTCCGTCATTGACGAAATAACCAGCAGGGAGGCCAAATCCTCCAAAACCGAGTGGGGCCTTTGGAAACAATCCGGCGCAAACCTATTGGTCAAGGGCGCCTATTCAATCGGGCCGGGAGGTTCCGTGGTGATGGAAAACTCGCTTAGCGACGTGGAGAGGACCGAGCAAATCGCGGGAGTGCGCTACTCCGGGACGAAGGATTTGTTCCGAAAAATGATCCACAAATTTGCGGACCAAATCGTCTACCGCTTCACCGGCGAGCCGGGGATAGCCGACACGCGCATCTCCTTCTCGTCGAAAGGCGACAAGGGGAAGGAGCTTTACGTGTGCGACTACGACGGGCAGAACGTAAAGACGTTGACGAGGATGAAAAGCATAATAATTTCGCCAAGGTGGTCACCGTCCGCCGCGGAACTGGTCTTTACCTCCTTCCACAACCGAAACCCGGCGGCATACGTGCTTGACTTAAGGACCGGCGTCGTAAGGCCCGTGGCGCCGGGGATGCGCAACACAACCTCCGCCGCCGCATGGTCGCCGGACGGGAAAAAAATCGTGTTCGCCATGTCAACTAGGGGAGTCTTCGACATATACACAATCTCCGCCAGCGGAGCAGGAATGAACAAACTCACGTCGTCGGACTCCATCGAGACGTCCCCCTCCTATTCGCCGGACGGCAAAAGCATCGTGTTCGTCTCCGACAGGCCGGGAAAGCCGCAACTGTACATAATGGACGCCGACGGCGGCAACCCGCGACGTTTCACGTATAACGGAGACTACAACGCCGACCCCGTCTGGTCGCCAAAGGGGGACAAGATAGCCTACGCCGCCTTTTTGGGGGACAACTTCAACATCATGGTGAAAAGCTTGGACGGCTCGATTGAGAAACAGCTCACCGCAAACGCTGGCAAGAACGAGTCGCCGTCGTGGTCGCCGGACGGAAGGCACATCGTCTTTACCAGCACGCGGACGGGAACGCGTCAGGTTTTTATAATGAACGCCAACGGTGAAAACCAGATGCAGATAACAAACATGGCGCAGGGGGCGTACGGCGCCTCCTGGTCCCCCCGCCAGTAAACCAGTCGGTAGGCACGGCCTTTAGTCTGTGCTATTGAGCGCCTTCGTATACCCTCATACAGTCTCAAACCGCTCGCTCTGATTCACATCTTAAAGTCTCAACCGTTTACTGCTGGCGTACTGCCCGCACAAAAGGTAACGGGGCCACGTTCAATTTTTCCCGCATGGTAGAGGGACACTCTTGTCGCCTTGACCCCAGGAGTGTCCCCGCGCATTTATTGAATGGGCGACAGGAGTGTCCCCTCTGCCCGCAAGTTGGACGGGGATGTCCCTCTTGCCACTAAGATGTGGCAGGGATGACAACATCGCCCCTAACAATGCGGGGTTCTCTGTAATTTTAACGGTAGAGGCGACACTCCTGTCGCCTTGACCCCGGCTTAATAACCTTTTTCCAAGCCATCCTGCTCCATTAACCACGGATAATCTTCCGGTCTTTCAACAAGTCCTGCCTTAACGGCATTGTTTCGGATGTAATCATATTTTTCCAGCCACTCTTTCTCACTGCGTATGATTCGATCAAATGACTCCTTTTGCCAGATGGTTTTGGAAACTCCGTCATGCTTATTTATTTTTCTGGCGGCGACACCTTTGAGCGTCTTCATAATTTTAGAAAGAGGGAAATAGCATCCCGACGGAGCCGTCAACGGTCTTATTAGCAGATGCACGTGGTCCGGCATGGCAACTGCGACCGCCAGCGAATAGTGAAGTTTGTGCGACCTAACAATGGTTTCCTTTACGATTTCACGTGCGAGCTCATGCAAAGAACCCTTGTCAGTGCGAAAAGTAATGAAATACCAAGAACCACCAATCTGCCAATGGGGAAGGTTTCGGGATTCGTAGGTTGTGAGGTTTTTTGAAGAAATGTCCTTATCGGCCATAGTTGGATTATACGACAGGGGATGAAAAATAGGCGACAGGAGTGTCGCCTCTACCAATGCGGGGGCAATGTGATTTTAACGGTAGAGGGACACTCTTGTCGCCTCTACCAATGCGGGGGCAATGCGGACAATTTTTTACCCCCAAAACGCAAAAAATGCCAAAAACAACAAAAGTGCAAAAAATGTCAATAAAGCCAAAAACGCAAAAGCCCTCCGTACATATCCGATATATAAAATTGTCATGAGATATAGAACAGAATTCAGAATTAAGGAGTCAGGAGTCAGGAGTCAGAATTCAGGAGAAAGGAGAAAATATGACGAACAAATCAATGTCAGCTGTCGAGTTCAAGCGGGAATATAGGGAGATGCTTCAGACCATTCTTCCCGCCATGGTGGAGAAGGCCAGGGAGGGAAACGTCGCGGCGGTGGGGGCCGTTCTTAGGTGCGGACAGGCCATCGCGCAAATACTCGAGGAGGACGAGGCAATGGAGAAGGTGCGGGAGCTGTTGCGGGAGGAAAAAACAGCGGATGCAACCACGAAAGACACGAAAGGACACGAAAAGGGGGATGAAGGCGGGGAGTTGAACCGCCAAGGCGCAGAGAACGCCAAGGGGGGAGAATTTGGAGGGGGTTTGGCCGCTGGCGCCCCCTCTGCCCACAAGATGGGCGGGGATGACACGGGGGCAGGGGACGAGGTGCCGCCCGACTGGCGGGATCCAAGCGAGGTGGCGGAGGATTTGGGCCTGACGTTGGGAGAGGTGATGGCTGACATTGAAAGCGGGGAGTTGGTCGCCTTAAAAATCCCGGACGGGTATTACCAAATTTATCCGGATGAGTTTAATAGATATAAGGATGAAAAAGGTTTGCGTCCGCTGGTGCAAATTGGGATTGGCAGGGATGAGACGGAGAAGGATTGGGCGCGTGGCCCCCAAACTCGCGCGGGAACGCCCTTTTTGCCACCGGACGGGAGAGCGGGAGAAGGGGTTGCTGGTTGCGCGGCAGGCGCCCCATGAACGGCGCCCCCGCCGGGAAAGTGAAAAAATTTAAAATGGACGGTCAAACGGGACAAACGCGCCAAACGGGACATGGAAGGGGGACGGGGAAGGCTCACGCGAAGAAGCGAAGCTTGCCCCGGGCACCGACCCGGGGGCGCGAAGAATGCGAGGGAGGAGAACCACGAAAAACACGAAAGGACGCGAAAGATTTTTTATTTGCCGCTTGCGCGGGGAGATGCGGGGCCGGGTAGGATGCCTGCGCTCCCGGCGGGTTAGTTTTTCTTCATTTCGCCGGCGACGACGGCGGAAATGTCCTTCCATTCCAAAATAAGAGGCGCCAGCTCGAACTCGAGCAGGTCGGCAAGGCTGACCCAGTCTTTTTTTGACTGCGTCTGAAGGATGGAGTTTAGCGAGGCCAACAGCGCGGCCTCCTTTTCGCTTATCGGCGTGGAGTTAAAATTAATCTTGGAAAAGTCGAGCGCGTTTAGCGACTTTATTTTGTCTATGATGCTCACAAAAGTCTGGAGGCCGTCAATGCATCCGACGAAAAAGTCGTTCGCCTCTTTTTCCTCGACGCTCCTAAATTTATCTGCGGCGACCTTCACCATGGAGCCAAGCCCGTCCAGATACTCGCCGATGGACTCGAGCGCGCTGACGGAGGCCTTTCGGAAGGTGTCGGTCTTAATCTCAAGGTTCTCGATTGAGGAGGCGGGCCTGGCCTTTTCGCCGTCCATGTTGCCCTCGGTAATCTCGCCGCCGTTGGCGGAGATGGAGGTGATAAACTCGTCCTTCGAAAATTTGGTTTTTACAATCTCCTCGATGACGTCGCCCAGCGTCGCCCCTTCCGCGGCGTCCAACTTAACCTCCTCGCCGTTTAGTTTGAATATCATGACTGGCATTATAAGGGTTTTAACCCGGCGAGCAACCCCTCAATTTCGTCGGCGGAGCCTTTAAGCTCCTCAAACAGCGCTTTTTTGCGCTCCAGCATCGCGTCCGGGCCTCCGGAGAGGTTGCCAGTTCCCACCGCAAACAGTTTTATGAACGGGTTCAACTCCGGGTGCGTGAGCGAAAGCAGTTCAAGGTCGTAGTCGGCCGTCTCTATCTCCGTTACGTGGACGGCCATCGTCTCGGCGTCCATGCTTCCGCCCTTTACGTATTTTCTCGTTTTAACGACGGCGTTTTTTCCCCTTTCGGCCGCTTCGCCGAGCTTTTTAAAGACGGCGATTTTATCCACCAAAAACGAGGCCATCTCCCGCGTAGGCATGGCGTCGTAAATTTCCGCAATCTCGCGCCTCAGCGTCTCCAAGGTCAGCCCCGTCGTCTCCGGTTTTTTAAAATAATGCCTGTAGACGCGCCCCAACAGCTCGTGTTGCGTGGGGACTTTTTTGAAAACGGGGCGCGAGTCGTAATATCCCTCGTTGTCGAACAACGTCCTTTTCACGAGGACCTTTCGCTCCTTCATCCCGTAGCTCTGGCCAAAAAAGGCCGGGTCAACGTCCGCCTTTTTCCCCTCCTTGAGGGCCACGGCGATTTTGGAGGCCTCAAGCGCGTGCTCCGGCATAATGTATCCCAGGCACTCGTAGTGCGGGCATTTTGAGTTGTGCAGACACGGGAAGCAGGAGATGTCCGGCTCCAAAAGAACCGCGTTTTCGCAATATGGCCCGGTTTCTGCCCCGAAGGCGTGGACGAGAAAAAGCGCCACAATCGGCGTGCCCGCGGCCCCCGCGATGTGCATCGTGGCCGTGTCGTTGGTCACCAGCAGGAACAGCCGTTTGACGACGCCGACAATCTGGCTGATGGAAGTCTTTCCGGCGAGGTTTATCGCCACTGTGTTCATGGAGGGGTCAAGTTTCGAGATGACCTCGTCCACCAGGTTTTTCTCGGACGCGACGCCGAAGAAAAGAATTTTGGCGTTCCATTTTTTTGCCAGCAAATCGGCCGTCTTTGCGAACCGCGACGGGGGCCACCGCCTCTCGCTCATGCT